>SUXO01000025.1 GCA_015060885.1 Bacteroidales bacterium | reverse complement strand
AGGGTGCTGCGGGACTTCCTCAGTTAGTCGCCTTGCGGCACCTAACTCACGGGCAAACATTCCTCGCACTCTCTCCTGCAAATGCTCGGATAAACACTGTGATTTTAACGGTGCCGGTTTCTTTTTTCGAATTACTATTGCAGGAGATAATTCGTTTCATAAAGTTCAGCGTGATGGAGCACGGCTTATTAAAGAATCAATTTGTCCACACTAAATTTCTACTGAACCGCTTAATTACCTGCTTCCTCTTTTGCTGCAAGTTCCTTCTTGCGGGCTGCAATGTATTGCTCGAAGGCCTCCTTGTGGGCACGGCCACGTTTCCAACGGTTATGGGTCCACAGCCACGAAGCTGGCTCGCGGCGTATATCCTCTTCGGCTTTGCGGAAGAACTCATTTGTAAGCTCGTTTTCGGGCCAGGTGGTGGCATCCTCCACCATCAGTTCAAAGTGGGCTACATACTTGCCGCGTTTCACTCTGGTCATTCTCATATAGAAGCACGATGCCTTTACGCGACGGGCAATCTTTTCGGCACCGGTGAAGACGGCTGTTTCCTGGTTAAGGAATGTTACCCAGTGGTTCATTGCCTCTATCTTGGGTAGCTGGTCGGATATGAATCCATAAACAAACTTCTGCTTGTTCTTCACAATCTCCATTATGCGACGCAGGGTATTCTTCATTGTAACGTTATCGGCACCATACTGGGCACGCATATCCTTGAATATCTTGTCGAAGAAGGGATTGCGGAGTTTGTGATATATTGCACCTGCAACTGTGTTTTCGTCGTGAATATAAAGCGGAAGGCTCACCACATATTCCCAATTGAAGGTGTGCAGCATATAACAGACACAGGAACGCCCTTTGGCTAGCATTTCGTGCACCTTGTCGAGCCCGGTGAACTCCATGTGCTTGCCAACCTCTTCGGCACTCATTCCATAGAACTTTATGGTTTCGACAAAATAGTCGCAGAAACGGCGATAAAAGTCGCGTTCTATTGCACGGAGCTCCTTCTCGCTCTTTTCGGGGAAGGCTTTATGCATATTGGTTCGCACAACTTTGCGACGATACCTTATTATATAATAGACTAAATAGTATACTAAATCGGAGAAAAGATAAAGCACCCTCAACGGGAGTTTGTTGAGCAAATAAAGGGGTGCCACTGCTACATAATTCCCAAATGCAGACATAAACAGTTGTTTTACGGGTTTTATAGTGTGATCCCGCTGGGATTCAAACCCAGGACCTTCAGAACCGGAATCTGACGCTCTATTCAGCTAAGCTACGGGACCATCGCCGCAAAGATACTCCAAAAAACTTTATATAGGAACATTTATTTGAAAATTCAGTTGATTTTGCATATCAATTTTCATTATTACAAATATACGGCCAATATGTTTGAAAAATATCGAAACAAGTTTCATATTTCTCGTCTATTTGTTTATCTTTGCAACAAATTGGGAAACAGATAACGCACCCAATGAAAAAATTACAGTAATAAATAACAAAATAACGACAAATTGTCAAACAAATGAAACTTTACGAACTTCCATCGGCTTACACCCCTTTGCTCACACTTAAACAGACCGAGCTTGCCATTAAGCAGATTAAAGAGATATTCCAGATGAACCTGTCGGCAGCACTGCGACTGCGTCGTGTTACGGCTCCGCTGTTTGTGTTGCAAGGTACAGGACTCAATGACGACCTCAACGGATATGAACACGCGGTGAGCTTTCCCATTCAGGATATGAACGGAGCGGTGGCCGAAGTTGTACACTCGCTGGCAAAATGGAAACGTGTAACCCTCGCCGACTACAAGATTGCGCAGGGACACGGTATATATACCGATATGAACGCTATACGCGCACACGAGGAGCTCGACAACCTCCACTCGCTCTACGTGGACCAATGGGACTGGGAGAGAGTAATAAGCGCCGAGGAGCGCACTGTCACATTCCTTAAAGAGGTGGTTGAGGAGATATACAGCGCACTGCGACACACCGAGTTCACTATTTGCGAATACTACCCACGCATAACACCTACCCTCCCCGAAAAGGTGTTCTTCATACACTCCGAGGAGTTGCGCCGCCTCTACCCCACACTCACAGCAAAAGAGCGCGAGGAGAAAATCACACGCGAACACGGAGCGGTGTTCATCATTGGCATCGGCGGCAAGCTGGGCGATGGCGAACCCCACGATAACCGTGCACCCGACTATGATGATTACAGCACTCCCAACGAGGATGGCTTCGAGGGGCTCAACGGCGACCTTATGATATGGTCACCCGTGCTGGGCAAAGCGGTTGAACTGTCGTCTATGGGTATACGTGTGGACGAGAAAGCACTGTTGCACCAGTTGAAGATTTCGGGCAAGGAGGAGCGCAAGCAGCTCTATTTCCATCGCCGCATGTTAGAGGGAACGCTGCCTTTGAGCATCGGTGGAGGTATAGGCCAGTCGCGCCTATGTATGCTATTGTTGCAGAAGGCGCATATAGGAGAGATACAGGCAAGCATATGGCCCGACGAGATGCGTCGCCAATGCGCTGCTATGAACATTCCTCTTATTTAGGAAACTGCAATGGATGTAAAAATAGAGAACAGCTGGAAGGAGGTGCTTGCTCCCGAATTCGAAAAGGAGTACTTCACAAGACTGACCTCTTTTGTGAAAGAGGAGTACAAGGGCGGCACACCCATATACCCGCCGGCAAAACTCATTTTCAACGCATTCGACCACTGCCCTTTCAACGAAGTGAAAGTGGTTATACTGGGGCAGGACCCCTACCACGGTGCAGGACAAGCCAACGGACTATGTTTTTCGGTAAACAAGGGAGTGGCATTCCCCCCATCGCTACTGAATATCTTTAAAGAGATTGAAGCCGACTGCGGCACACCCATACCGCAAGACGGTGACCTCACGCGTTGGAGCGACCAGGGAGTATTGCTGCTTAATACCACACTTACCGTGCGTGCCGCAAGTGCCGGTTCTCACCAAAAACGCGGGTGGGAGGAGTTCACCGATGCAGCCATACGTGAGCTTGCAACACGCCGTGATAACATAGTTTTCATTTTATGGGGCAGTTACGCACAGAAAAAAGGGGCTTTCATTGACCGCAACAAACACCTTGTGCTCACATCGCCCCATCCTTCACCCCTTTCGGCCTACCAGGGTTTCTTCGGGAACCACCATTTCAGCAAGGCTAACGAATATTTAGAGGCTCACGGGAAAAGCAAGATAATTTGGTAACAGCATACAAACAAATGAGCGGCAGGCGCGCCTGCTGCTCATTTGTTTGTTATAAGATTATAGGAGTTTAATACCAGTCGAGAACACTTCCATTGTCGCGTTTCTCCCACTTCAAGGCATCGGCAAGCATCTGTGATGTTGCGCGGAAACTGAAATTGAACGAAGTGTAGGGTTTCAACACTATGCCACAGGACATTTCAAAACAGTGCAAGTCGCGCGAAATATTCAGCGTTGTGGTTGTGAGTTCTTTGTTCTCAAAGTTATAGCCCGATGTAAAGTTTATCTTCCAGTTGTCGGAAATACCTATGTTACCGGAGAAGTTCATATTCTGTGTGAACTTATAGGGGTAACGCATATCCTTAATATCAATTGGCTTGCTCCTGTCCTCGGACATTACGATACCATAGGAAACCGAGAAACTCCACGGCATTTTAAAAGGCATATAACCCTCGGCATCGAGGTCGGCATTCTTGGATTCGCCACGCGAAGATGCCGCAAGGCTCTTCTTGCTCTTTTTCTCCTCGTTCTTCTCCTCTTTTTCATCGTCATCGGCATCAATGCTTTCATCCTCGCCATAGCCGAAGAGTTTCTTTATTTTCTTCCAAGTATCGTTATTGAAGGTGTATGAGATATTCTGGCTCATACCCTGGAAACGGCCGAAACGGCCATAGGACCACTCGGTTCTGTCACCCACGACAACCTGGCCTCTTTCGTTGAACTCATAGGCGTAAGTCGCAAACACCGCGTTAAGGCTGAAAGTGTAGTTCTTTGAGAGTTTCAGACGCAAACGGGTCGAGAGGTTGCTCCACGGCTTTGTCTTTGCCGCGAGATTGTAGCTTATTGTGGCACCGAGCTCGTCGATAAGGCTTACCTTTCTTAAAGAATCGCTCTTTGTGCGCCACTTCATTTCGAGGTTATTGCTTACGCTGAATGTTATGCTACCGGTCTTTCCCTTGCCGGGGACACCGTAAAGACTACCTTCGTAGGGCGAATATTCCACGGTGCGTATTTCGCCGTTATCGTCCATATAGGTGTACGATTCGTAATAACCATAGCGGTCGGAACCGAAGTCGGGTGCATAGGTAAACGAAACGGTGGGCTTGAAGACGTGGCGTACCATCTGCACACGGCTGTTCTTCAAGAAACCGGCCGGCTGATAAAAACCATACAGGGTGGTGTTGGCCGATACCGACATATTATAGTTGTACACACGGTTAAAGCCTGTCACTGTGTCACGCGCCACCTTGCCGGCCTCGTAGTCCCAAGATTGGTTCACCTTTTTAAGGTACCAGCGTTCTGTGTAGTTTATGCTTGGAGTAATGTTTATGAAATCGAACAGCTGGAAGGTTGCGCTTATGGGAATGTTATGTTTAAAGCCATTGCGCCACTCCGTTGCCAAATTCTTTTCGAAGAGTTCATCCTCTTTTGAGGTTACGCTGTTGCTCATCTGTCCCGTATAGGAGAGTGAGATTTTTTCGTACCAACGCTCGTCACCGGCACGTTTCTTCTTGCGGAAGGGGTATTTCTTCGTCAATGAGACATTAAGAGAAGGGAACGTGAGCGACACTATCGAGTCCTGTACATTCTGCGATATGTTCATTGTTGAAGAGATGGTAAGACCTATGTTGGGGAAGGTCTTTGAGTAGCTCACGCTCGATGTCCTCACGGTCTGCGAGTTGAGCATCGGGTTGTAGATACTTGTGAGATTGGAGCGTTCGTAATTCGATGTCGCATAGTTCACGCTGGCCGAGAAGTTGCTGTTGGGGTGAGCTTTTGCATCCTGACGGTGGTTCCACATCAAGCGGAAGTTCTTGCCCACGCCATAGTCGGGCAATCCCTTTTCTCCCTCTTTGGTCACAAGGTAATTGAACGATACGTTTCCCGAATAGCGGTAACGCTTGGCGTAAGTGGAAGAGGCTCCCAATCCCCAGGAACCTTTTGTGAAGATTTCTCCTGTGAGTTTAAGGTCGAGCCTGTCGCTTATGGCAAAATAGTAACCGCCGTCGCGGAGATAGAAACCGCGTTCGGAATCGTCACCGTATGAGGGCATTATGAAACCCGACGAGTAGCTGTCGGTAAATGGGAAGAAACCGAACGGTATTGCCAACGGCAGGGGCACATCCTCGACAACGAGATAGGCCGGGCCGAAGACCACATCCTTCTTGGGACGCACCTTGGCTCTTGTGAGGGCTATGTAGAAGTGAGGATGCTCGGCATCACAGGTTGTATAAGCTCCTCTGCGGGCATAAAAGGCTCCTGTCGAGTCCTTCTTCGCACGTTCGCCCGTCATAAAGCCGTCGCCTTGCGAGGTGAATACATTGTTTACAATTCCTCGTTTGCTCTTGAAATTATAGCTTATTTTGTCGGACTCGTAGGGAGTATCACCATCCTTGAATACCGGCAAGCCGCTTGCAACGCCCAAAGAATCGACTTTTCCCATTGCGCTGACAACGCTGCTGTCCATATTCATTGTGATGATTTCGGCATCGAGCTGTATGTTCTGGTATTTGACCTTGCTGTCGCCATAGAGATAGGCGTTGCCGCTGCTCGACCACACCATAGAGTCGGACGATTCGTAGAAGACGGGATCCTCTATGGCATCCTTTTTCTCTTTCTTTTCGGGGATTGAATCGCTTGCCTGCAAGAGTACGGAATCGCCGGCAAGGGTGTCAACGAAGATTGTATCAAGAACCGCAGAAAGCTGCCACAATGTGCTGCCGATGCGTATATCGGCACGCGACGGCATTGCAAAAAGGACCAATGCCGAAAGTGCAAAAAAGAGCATCTTATATCTTATGGAGCTAATATTCATCTGCTATTCTGCTATACAGGATACAAAAATAGTAAATAAAAGGGATGAATTGTTATTTTTAATATAAAAAAAACGCCTTGATAGCAAAAAACCTCCTTTTCAACGGAACATTACATAAACATTTTTGCCCAGATGTCTATTTTTTCGGCCGATTCTTCGGATATTTTACGCATACTTTCGCGCACCATTCCCAAAGTGCGCGGCTGTTCCAGATGCTTTGTTTTAGAGTAGAACTTGTCGGCAAAGCATATAAGCTGCTCTTCGAGCGTTATGGGCGTGAAATCCTTCAATGGCAAAGGCCACCCTTCGCGCTCTATAATCTCTTTTGTCAGGCCGGTACCGGTATGCCTTTCGCACACCGAGGCGTGGGCCGGCAAACCAAGTGAGCGCAACAGTTCGGCACCCAGATAACCGTGGCAGATATACGGATTCTCCCCGTGGCAATGTATACGTGGGGCATCGCAAAGGAATATGCCGATATCGTGCAGCATTGCCGCCTCTTCAATGAACTTGTTGTCGAGTTCCAATTCGGGGTGGCGCGAGGAAAATTCCAATGAAAGGTCGGCCACCTTACGGGCGTGAACCATAAAAATATGCTTCAACTCATTATCCGACGGATAGAATTTGTCTATTACTTCATTTACCATAGCATTGCGTTTCCCGCAAAAATAGAAAAACGCGACAAGACATCCAAGACATAGTACATTATATTGGATTTTATTTGCTTTTAATAATATAATACATATATTTGCAAAAGGCAATATTACATTGCCCTTACTGCAACAAGACGCATCATGTATAAGGAGATAAAAGAAAAAGCACAACAATTGCCTCCCATAACTCTTGAAGAGATGTCGGGCATAAAACTGATGAACAGGACGGACACGAAATTCGTGGCTTCGTTCGAGCAGTTGAATGCGTTCCTGCTTGCTGTACAAGGCAAATATTACATCCAGGAGAAAGAGGGCGAAAGGCTTGCCGAATATCACACCACATATTTCGATACCCCCGATTACGAGATGTACCGTATGCATCATTGCGGGAAAAAGGTGCGCGAGAAGATAAGGGTGCGCACATACCTCGACAGCAACGACACGTTCCTGGAAGTTAAGAACAAGAACAACCACGGCCGTACAAAGAAAAAACGCATAATGGTCGAGGGGGTGGATACGTTGAGAGCCGAAGGCGAGAATGTAATTCCCTTCCTTGCCAAACATGCCTGGTACACGCTTGACGATGTCTCACCCGTAATTGAAAACTGGTTCAACCGCATAACCCTTGTAAACTTCGGCAAGAGCGAACGGTTGACAATAGATTTCAACCTGCGTTTCCACCACCTAAAAAGCGACGAGCACAACAAACTGGAACGGGTTGCCATAATTGAACTGAAACGCGACGGCAACGTGCCATCACCGGCCCTTGAAATAATACGCACTTTGAGGATACGGCGTTCGGGGTTCAGCAAATACTGCATAGGCAGCGCACTCACACATAAAGGCCTGAAAAGAAATAACTTCAAGGAACGGCTGATGATGATACACAAAATGGAAAACAAATAAAAACTACTTAATAATATGGAAATACTTTTATCTATTCTGGCAAGCGGTTCACAGGCTGTGAACGCCATTGCTGCATTGGGAGAGGATTTCATCACCGGCGACGCAGCCAATGCCCAGGTTGCCGGTGATGCGATATGGAATGTGGCAGGCATAACCAACCTGCTCATAGGCTTCTTCATCAACCTCCTTTTTGTGGGCATAGTGGTACGCGGGTTCTATTACCCCAAGTGCAAGAGAGGCGAATTCTTCTTCACATTCATTCTCATTGCAATAAGCATCTTCCTGCTCATATACCTGCTTGGAGGTATCAAATTAAAGACCGGTTTTGCCCTGGGTCTCTTTGCCATTTTCAGTATCATACGCTACCGCACCGAGCAGGTTGCAATACGCGAAATGACTTACCTGTTCATAATCATTGCAATGAGCGCAATAAACGGCCTTGTAATAGAAGAATTGTCATACTCCGAAATGATTATGGCCAACTTGCTGTTCATTGCTTCGATATGGATATGCGAGAGCGACCTTATTATCAAACACCTTTCGTACAAGATTATAAAGTACGACAACATTGACCTCATTACTCCCGACAAGAGAGAGAAACTCATCGAGGACCTCAAAAAGCGTACCGGGCTGGATATAGTAAAGATTGAGGTTGGCGGAATTGATTTCTTGAAGGATGCGGCAATCATAAAGATGTACTACCGCCCCGACAATGGCAATACAACAAATTCAGTGGACACAACAATTAAAGCACCTAGCGATGAATTCAAGATTAAAAGCTGACAAGAAAATTTACGTTCTCATTGCGCTCTTCACGGCACTATCATTTACAGGCCGTGCATGGGCAAACGACGAGGATTATGCTCTTTGGACATCGTTTGAGATGACAAAGAAGGTTAACAAGAAGTTCAAGGTGGGAGCCGAGTTCGAGTTCCGCACAACCGACTATATGAAGGATACAGAGCGTTTCTCCATAGGAATAAACTGCCAATACAAGATTACCGATTGGCTGAAAGCGTCGGCCGGGCACATTTTCATTTTCGGGTACAACCCCGGCAAAGCCAAAGAACACTACGATGTCATAAACGAGATGACCGGTGAGGAGGTACTCGACGGTTTCAACTACGACCACGCATACTGGGAAAAGCGCAACAGGGTATACATTGCCTTTACCGGCGAGTACAAGATAGGGCGTGTGGAACTTTCACTGCGCGAACGCCTGCAATACACACGTACCCATGCCGAAATAGCAGATGAAGACAAATACCGTTTCACCGAAAGCATGACCGACCCCGACGGGAATATCAATTTTGACGAGAACGGCAATATCATCCCATACCGAGAGTGGCAGCCTATGAAGAGCGAAGAGGAGACAAAGAAACACAAGAACAACACTGTATTACGCTCACGCCTCACTGCAAAGTGGGATTTGAAGGACTGCAAGATAACCCCGTTTGCTTCGACCGAACTATATACCCGCATAGACGATTGGAGAGGTTTCGAGAAACTGCGTTCACGAATTGGAGCATCGTATAAGATAAACAAGGACAACGCCATCGAGGTGTACTACCTTTTTGAGAAAGACGGCAAGAGCGGTGGAACAGATACACACGCAATTGGAGTAGGATATTCGCTCGACTTATAATAAAAAAAATGAAAAAGATTTTATCACTTATAGCTATAATTCTGCTTGCATTGCCTGCCACCTCACAAAATATGATAGTGGAGTTGAGCGGCGACCAGGAGAATTGCGTTGTTGCACTCGACAAACTGCAACAGATTACATTTGACGGCACCGTTGTAAACATATTTCAAACTGAAGGCGATGCATTTGCGGCACAGATGGCCGACATCAACCGTATATATTTCGGTACAGAAGAAACGGCATTGGCTGGTGATGTAAACGGTGATGGCACAATCGATGTCAGCGACGTGACAATGTTGGTTTCGATGATTCTCGGCAACACCACTACTACAACAGAAGGCGACGCCAACGGTGATGGTACCGTCGATGTGAGCGATGTGACAACCGTGGTATCAATAATACTCGGCACAAGCACCAGAGCCGGTGCCGAACATACATTGTATATCAACAACAGCAACGCTACATACCAGGTACTGAACACCGCCGATATAGAACAGATTACATTTGACGAAACCTGGAAGACAATATCAATAGAGGGGGCCGATGGCGTAAAAAGCAGATTTGCCACAACGGCTATCGACAATATTTCTCCGATAGCCAACAGCGGGGCACCGCTTGCATATACACTCGACAAGAATGTTGCGTTCGATGCCGCCGATGCAACATCGTTCAACGAAGTTACTGAAACCATCGTAAGAGATGAATTAGATGATGAATATGGCGATTTCATAGAGAACTTCTCGACCACGAAAATCATAATCATCATGTTCAACGAATCAAAGGTTACCTGCAACAGCACCCTGGCTGATGTGACGTATACTATTACCGACAACACACACATAGTCATAAACTCCACACGCAAGAACGTAGGATACCTCGTGCGCGGAACTTGCAGTAATGGTTCAGTAAAAATTTACAGTACATACAAGTTCCAGCTGACACTGAACAACCTCACGCTCACTAACCCCACAGGCCCTGCCATTAACATACAGAGCAGCAAGAGTGTTTACTTCACAGTATCGAACAACACAACCAACAACTTGCGCGACGGAGCCACATATGCCACTGCGCCTAACAACGCTGCCGGAGAACCCGAAGACCAGAAGGGAACCATATTCAGCGAAGGACAGCTCATATTCAACGGAAACGGAACGCTCAATGTTACATCGCTTGGCGGTCACGGAATTTGCAGCGACGACTACATACGCATACGCAGCGGCAACATAAACGTAACCGCACTTAAAGACGGTTTCAACACCAACGATATGTTCCGCGTAGGCCGCACAAGCAGCGCATCACCCACAATCACAGTCAAAGCCGACGGCAACGGAATAGACTGCGGCAAGGGCGAGGTTATCATTGAGGCCGGCAAAATGAGCCTTGACACCGGCAACGAGGCCATTAAAGTGGAATACACCGGAACAAACACAGCCGTAACTCCAAACGCCACAATCAAAGGTGGATACCTATGGGCCCGCACAAGCAACGAGAAGAGTGCCATTATTAAGACCGACGGCACATTCACGCAAAGCGGCGGCAACATACAGGGAGAAACAAAGGGCAACGGTTCAAAGATTGTAAACAGCAAAGGCGGCATAACTATTGATGGCGGCAAGCTTACAGGAATCTCATACGGAACGCTCAGCAGCGACACCACCACTGCCGGCGGTTTCAAGAGCGATGGCGACATTATTATAAATAAAGGTACCATTGCCATCGACAGCCGCGGCGAGGGCTCCAAAGGTTTCAACTGCAACGGCAAACTCGTGGTTAACGGCGGCGACATAACCCTGCTTGCCGAAGCCGACAACTTTGTTGCCGACACTTACGACCGCAAGACACGCGCTATAACCGCATACGATTTTACAATCAATGGCGGCAGCATTTTCACAAAGGCATTTGATTATGCCATAAATGCCACCGACATAAACCTCAACGGCGGCAACATAACAGCCGTCAGCAAAAACAACAGCGCGGTAGCCGGCAATGTGAAACAGACCGGCGGCTGGTTGGTTACAAAAGATGCCGAGTAACAAAGGCTGTCATACAAAACAATAGAGGCTTCCTCCAAAGGAAGCCTCTATTGTTTTATGCAAATGACAAGCTTTATCAAGGATGTACAAAAGTACCAATCTCTTCGCCGTTCATTACTTTTTTAAGATTACCTACCACATCCATATTGAACACGTAGATGGGGAGGTTGTTTTCCTTGCACATTGCAGTGGCTGTGACATCCATCACCTTCAAACCGCGGCTGAGCACCTCGTCGTAACTTATATCGTCGAACTTTGTGGCTGTGGGGTCCTTTTCGGGGTCGGCAGTGTATATTCCGTCGACACGGGTACCTTTGAGCATCACGTCGGCCTCAATTTCGATACCGCGGAGCGACGAGCCTGTATCGGTGGTAAAATAGGGACTTCCGGTTCCGGCAGCCATTATAACCACCTTGCCCTCCTCCATAGCCTCAATGGCCTTCCATTTTGTGTAGAACTCACCGACGGGCTCCATACGTATTGCTGTGAGTACCTTGTTGGGAACACCGGCTGCACCCAAAGCCGAGCTCAATGCAAGGCTGTTTATCACGGTCGCCATCATACCCATCTGGTCACCCTTTACACGGTCGAATCCCTTTCCTGCGCCCGAAAGGCCACGGAAGATGTTTCCACCACCGATTACAATACCTATCTGAACTCCCATCTCGCTGACCTCCTTGATTTGGGCAGCATACTCGTTCAGTCGTTTGACATCAATACCATAACCTTGCTCTCCCATAAGGCTCTCGCCACTTAATTTAAGGAGAATACGTTTAAATTTTGCCATATCTGATAGTTTAAGAATTACGGATTTATTGTGTAAATATAGATATTTTTTCGAAATGGTGCAATAATAGTTAAATAATACTATCTTTTATTGATAGTAGCCGATAGAAAGGCTATTTTTAATTAACTTTGCAACAAATAATTCATTTTATATGCGACTGTTCAGAAACCCCAACATCACAATAGCGATACTTGCAGTGTACACCATTATAGTATATGCATACCTTTTCCCACGTAACCAGGAGATGACAACAACAGAGAAATGGATAACCGTCGGTTCGTCGTGCTTCATTCTGGCAGTTCTGTGGTACCTGTTGCGCAAACGCGACAAACTGCGCAAGGAACGCGAAAAGGATATTGAAAACAAGAAATAAGATTTACAAAAGCAGTTCCACCTCTTTGAATGCATACCGGGAGAGGGTTCCGCTGACGCGCTTTAAGACAAGATGCCCACTACCCTCCACGTCAGCAATAACGGCATCGAACTCCGACACGGCATCACGATAGCGCATTACGCAGTCATAACCAAGCAAATGCTTTTTATACTCCGCCGCGAGCACATCGTACTCCCCGCTGCACAATAACGAGTAATAGTGCGCAAAGGTATCGAGCAGTGCCGAAAGCACATTCTCCACATCGAACGTCGAGCCTTGCAGCATTTTCATAGATACAGGAACTTTATCCATTGGAGCAAATGCCGACTGGTTCACATTAAGCCCCACCCCAATCACCGCCTGCTCTACAAGCGGCCCGCTGTAATCGAGTTCCACAAGTATCCCTGCAAGTTTCCTGTTGCCTACATAAATATCGTTGGGCCATTTGAGTGAAGCCTCTATGCCGAACTTCGAAACAGCCTCACGCACAGCGAGTGCGATTACCTGTGACAAGGCGAATTGCGACACCACAGGTAATGAAGCGGGACGCACCATAATGGTCACAAGCAGGTTCTCGCCTGCTGCCGACTGCCATACATTGCCACGCTGCCCGCGGCCGGCAGTCTGCTCATCGGCATACACAACTACACCGCGCGCCGCACCTGCGGCAGCCCACAAAGCGCTTGCATTCCTACGGGCATAAGCATTAGTGGAGTCTATGACCGCAAAGCGCTTTATATAAAGACTTAAAGCGTGGCTACAATCCATACTTGCAACGAATGTATTTGGGAAGTTTTTTCAGGACCTCGCAATAAGAGTGGTCAACAAGTTCGTAGAAGAGTGTGTCGGGGAGATGCTCTATATCCAACTGGTTCCAATACTTTTTATTCATATGCCAGGCCGGGGTAATCTGCCAATAGCTGTCGCGCAAGGCAATAGCCCTGTCGGCATCGCACTTCACACAGAACCACTTGGTATTGTTGAGGTCGACCAAGGCGAATATCTTGTTCTCAACCCTGAAAACAAGCACACTCTCGTCGAAAGGAAAATCTTCTGTTGCTCCCGACTTGCTCAAACAATACAAACGTGCATCTTCAACATTCATAACTCACCATGTTGCCGCGAAGGCATCTTCTATGTGTTCTATGTGGTGCTGCTCGCCATTGCCCACTATGGTAACAATGTCGAACCTGTAATCCAGGTCTATTTTGCGGCCAAGCAGATAAGCCTCGGCCGCACTTATAAGGTGGCCTATTTTCGCAGGTGTAACAGCGTCGGCAGCATCTCCGAAGGCATCGGTTGCACGGCTCTTCACCTCGACAAAGACCAGCACATCACGTTGCTGGGCTATTATATCAATCTCCTTGTGCCCGCTGCGCCAGTTATATTCGTGTATGGCATACCCCTTATCGAGCAGATAGCGGGCCGCCAGCATCTCACCTTTATTGCCGAACAAATTATGTTGTGCCATAAAATATTCTATAACAACAGCGAAGATAACACAACTTGAACCAAAAACAAAACAAAATTTGCTTTTCGCTGCGAATTGCACTACATTTGCAATGTAAAAGATTGGAATCCACCTCCTATGAGTACAAAAAAAACTAAACCGCTAAAAGCAACCACCACCCGACAGCAACCTACGCGTCACTCCCGCGTGGTGTGCCTTGTCAGCGACGAGGAGATGAGAATAATTGATGAATATCTTAAAAAATACAGGATAACAAACAAGAGCAACTGGATGCGCGAAACACTTCTCTCGTTCATCTACAAAAGCCTCGAAACCGACTACCCCACACTCTTCGAAGAGCACGATATGCGCCGATGAACACCACTGCCACCGACATAAACTATATGAAACAGGCTCTTGCCGAGGCACGCAAAGCCTTTGCCGAAGACGAAGTGCCCATAGGAGCAATCATCGTGTGCAACGACCGCATAATAGCCCGCGCCCACAACCTTACAGAAACGCTCAATGACGTGACCGCCCACGCCGAAATGCAGGCTATAACAGCCGCAGCAGCAAACATAGGCGGCAAATACCTGAACCAATGCACCTTATACGTTACTGTGGAACCCTGCCCCATGTGTGCGGGTGCAATAGGCTGGGCACAGATGGGACGTGTTGTCTATGGCGCAAGCGACGAAAAGAGAGGCTTTGCAAAATATGCCCCCGACGTACTTCACCCGAAGACCGAAGTGACAAAAGGTATCTGCGCCGATGAAGCGACGGCACTTATGAAAGAGTTTTTCAGCAAAAAGAGATAAGTATCATTTATCCTCTTTAATCTCCTCGAAATCGACATATTCACCCTCGTTCTTGTCGAACATCTTTTTGCGCGCTCCACGGCTTGCGCCCGACGAGTTATGAGCCGACGAGGAAGTGCCGGCCGACGTTCCGCCCTGTTGCGAATAGCCACGGGAAGATGTATTTCCCCTGCGACGGCGATGCAATGTAAAGCCGAGAATAGAAAGTATTGTACGTATTACCGAAAAGATAATCGTAGGGATGAGCAATAATACTAATATTGCAATTATGAATAGTAGAAATATAAAGGTCATATCCGAAATTTAATCATACACAAAAAACAACCACAAGGACCAAACGGATTGCCCGACAGCGATATTTATGCCATATTTTTACGAATATGCAACGCAATTGAGAGTACAAGATACCAGGCTATGATAGCCACTGCTGCACCGATACCCAAAGCAAGCATAGGCAGAGAACACATAAGGAATATGTAACGTATCTTGTTGCTTCTCCATCTCAAACTCTTGAATTTGAGGGAGAACATCGCTATATTCGAAACAAGGAGGTAGGAGAAAAGGGTTATGAGCCCCATCATGAACAGCCACCCCGCATTGAGCTCTGTTATCCAACCGCCAAGACCGGCAACCAATGATGCCCAAAAGAGAGCGTTGGCCGGGGTGGGCAGGCCAATGAATGTCGACTTCTGGCGGGTATCGATATTGAATTTTGCCAGACGTATGGCCGAAAATACCGCTATAAGGAATGCGTAGTAGGGCAGATAATCGCCCACAGGAAGCAGGAATGCAGGCAAGGGGAGCGTTCTCATAAACGAGAATACTATTGCCGCCGGAGCAAGACCGAATGTAACATCATCGGCCAAAGAGTCCATCTGC
The DNA here is from genome assembly GCA_015060885.1 of Bacteroidales bacterium. GTDB lineage: Bacteria > Bacteroidota > Bacteroidia > Bacteroidales > Bacteroidaceae > HGM04593. The sequence goes on along the minus strand of SUXO01000025.1, from coordinate 15,890 downwards.
ACCCCCAAAGGCGAAGACACTTTGAGCAAACGAGCCACCATCCCATCGAAAAAGTCGAATGTCGCGCCAAGCACAATAAACAACAAGGCTGTGATGAAAGAGCCTTCGAGAGCCATTACACAAGCTATACAACCGGAAAAAAGATTACAACAGGTAATGGTATTGGGGATATGTCTCTTGATTGCCATAATATTTGCTTTTATTTTAGTTTTGCCAATATGGTCTGGTTACCAACAGTCTTCTCTTCGAGTGACACGCACACTTCGGCATCCAAAGGCAGGTACACATCGACACGCGAGCCGAACTTGATGAAGCCCATATGCTGGTCTATGAGGCACTCCTCGCCCACGGTAGAATACGTAACGATGCGGCGTGCCATAGCACCTGCTATCTGGCGCACAAGAAGTTCCTCGCCGTTGGCCATCTCTATAACTACCAACGAACGCTCGTTTTCGGTACTGGCCTTGGGCAACCAGGCTTTGTGGAATTTACCCTTCTGATGCTCTACGCGCTTTACAATTCCATCGACAGGATACCAGTTGGCGTGTACGTTCATAGGGCTCATGAATATTGAAACCAGAATGCGCTCAGCCTTGAAGTGGTCGGGTTCAAAGACCTTTTCTATTACCACCACCTTACCGTCGGCCGGAGCCACAACGATGTCATCGACATCGCCCTGGAAGCGTCTGATGGGGCTGCGGAAGAAGTTGACCATCAACAAATATGTCGAAACGGTGAGAACACTCACCAATGAATTGAAAACAACCCAGGATGGTAGGAAATACCAAAGAGGAATATTTATCAAAAGCAGAACCAAGAACGAAACAACAAGAATCTCGGTACCTTCGCGATGTATTCTGATGTTCCTTATCTTCTTGATTTTTTTAAGTTTCCCAATCTTTTTCATACCAATAATTAAGATATTACAAACACAAAAATAGTAACATTTTGTTAAACAGCAAACAAAAAAGAGCAAAAAGAGCCTCTTTCGTTAAATATTACAACCGAAGAGGCACACCACTGCAACACCGCCATTGCAACATTGCAAAAAAAGAGCGCGATTGTTAATAACTTTTTACTGAAACGGCTATGCCGAATAAACAAAAGCTATTAACTTTATGAACGCTAAAAAAACAGACCTTTATAATATGTTCGATTTCGTACACCTTCACGTTCATACACAATACTCGATTCTCGACGGACAAGCCTCCATTGCCCGCCTTGTCGACAAAGCCATTGCCGACGGAATGCGCGGTGTGGCCATAACCGACCACGGCAATATGATGGGAGTAAAAGAGTTCTTCAATTATGTAAACAAAAAGAATTCGGGCAAGAGCGACGAAGAGAAATTCAAGCCCATCATCGGTTGCGAGGTGTACGTGGCCGAACGCAGGCTCTTCAACCGCGAACTTAAAGAAGATATGCGCGGGCATCACCTGGTGCTGCTTGCAAAAAACGAGCAGGGATACCACAACCTTGTAAAGATTGTGTCGAAGGCCTGGTCCGACGGTTACTATTACAACCCGCGTACCGACAAGGTGGAACTCGAAAAATATCACGAGGGAGTCATCTGCTGTTCGGCCTGCCTGGGAGGCGAGGTTCCACAGTTGCTTATGAAAGGCGAGGTGGAAAAAGCCGAGGAGGTCATAAGGTGGTACAAAAGTGTCTTCGGCGAAGACTATTACCTGGAACTCCAACTGCACAAGGCAACAGTCGAGCGTGCCAACCACGAAGTATATCCCATCCAGGTTGAGGTGAACAGGCAGATAGAAGAACTCGCACAGAAGTGCGGGGTGAAACTAATATGCTCCAACGACGTACACTTTGTCGACGAAGAGAATGCCGAGGCACACGACCGGCTTATATGTTTAAGTACCGGAAAAGACCTCGACGACCCAAAGCGCATGCTCTACTCCAAGCAGGAGTGGTTCAAGACAAAGGCCGAGATGAACGAAATGTTCTCCTACATTCCCGACGCACTTACCAACACCGTGGAGATATGTGACAAGGTGGAATTTTACAGCATCGACAGCGCGCCCATTATGCCCACGTTCGCCATTCCCGAAGAGTTCGGCACCGAGGAAGGGTATCGCCAAAAGTTCACACACGAGGATCTCTTCAACGAATTTACCCGTGACGAAAAGGGCAACGTTGTACTCTCACAGGAGGAGGCCGAAAAGAAGATAAAGAAACTGGGCGGGTACGAAAAGCTGTACCGCATAAAACTTGAAGGCGACTATCTGCGCAAGCTCACATACGATGGCGCAAAGAAGTGCTACCCCGAACCATTTGACCAGGAACTCACCGACCGCATAGACTTTGAGCTGCACATTATGAAGACAATGGGTTTCCCCGGATACTTCCTCATTGTACAGGACTTTATTCGTGCCGCCCGCGAGGAACTGGGAGTTTCGGTAGGCCCCGGCCGTGGCTCGGCCGCAGGCAGCGTGGTTGCATACGCACTCGGAATTACCCGTGTCGACCCCATAAAATATGACCTCCTGTTCGAGCGTTTTCTTAACCCCGACCGTATATCACTCCCCGATATCGATGTCGACTTCGACGATGACGGGCGCGGACGCGTGCTCAATTGGGTAACCGAAAAATACGGGCAAGAGAAAGTAGCCCACATCATCACGTACGGAACAATGGCAACAAAGCTCGCGATAAAGGATGTTGCCCGCGTGCAGAAACTCCCGCTCGAAGAGTCGAACAAGCTGTGCAAGGCCATCCCCGACCGTCTGCCCGACGGAATGAAGATGAACCTGCCCAATGCCATCGCCACCGTACCCGAACTGCGTGAGGCCGAAGCATCGCCCAACCCCATTCTGCGCGATACCATAAAGTATGCCAAGATGCTCGAAGGCAACGTGCGCAACACCGGTGTACACGCCTGCGGCACCATCATCTGCCGCGACGACATTACCGACCACGTACCCATAAGCATCGCCGAGGACAAGGAGACAGGCGAGAAAATGCTTGTGACACAATACGAAGGCAGTGTAATTGAAGAGACCGGCCTCATAAAGATGGACTTCCTGGGACTGAAAACACTTTCTGTAATAAAGGAGGCCATTGAGAACATTCGACAGAGCCTGAAAATAGATGTCGATATAGACACAATACCCATCGACGACCCCCTTACATACGAACTATACTGCAAGGGCAACACGATAGGCACATTCCAGTTTGAATCACCCGGAATGCAGAAGTACTTGCGCGAACTGCAACCAAGCACATTCGAGGACCTTATTGCAATGAACGCTCTCTACCGCCCCGGCCCTATGGACTACATTCCCGACTTCATACAGCGCAAGCACGACCCCTCGCTGGTTCAGTACGACATACCCTGTATGGAAAAGTATCTCAAAGATACATACGGAATTACAGTTTACCAGGAGCAGGTGATGCTCCTCTCGCGCCTGCTTGCCAACTTCACCCGTGGCGAGAGCGACACACTGCGTAAGGCAATGGGTAAGAAACTGAAAAAGAAGCTCGACGAGCTGAAACCAAAATTCATCGATGGCGGGAAAGCCAACGGACACCCCGAAAAGACACTGGAAAAGATATGGGCCGACTGGGAAAAGTTCGCCTCTTATGCTTTCAACAAATCGCACGCGACCTGCTACTCCTGGGTAGCCTACCAGACAGCCTACCTCAAAGCACACTACCCGCCACAATATATGGCGGGCGCATTGAGCCGCAACCTCGACAAAATTAACGAAATAACCAAACTGATGCAGGAATGCAAGAGTATGGGAATTAACGTATTGGGCCCCGACGTAAACGAGTCGCACCGCAAGTTCAGCGTCAACAAGAAGGGCGATATCCGTTTTGGTCTATGCGCCGTTAAGGGTGTGGGCGAGAATGCCGTTCAAAGCATCATTGAAGAGCGCGAAGCTAATGGGCCGTTCACAAGCATATTTGACTTTGTGGAGCGCGTGAACCTCACAGCCTGCAACCGCAAGAACCTCGAATGCCTCGCCCTTTCGGGCGCATTCGACGAGCTGCCAGGCGGCATCGAGCGCGAGCAGTACCTTGCCACCAACAGCAAGGGCGAACAGTTCCTGGAATCCATTGCACGGTACGGCAACCTTTACCAGACCGACAAATCTTCGGCACAAAACACATTGTTCGGTGCCGAAGAGATGCCCGAAATACCGAAGCCCGAAATACCCGAATGCCACAAATGGAGCACCCTCGAACGGTTGAACAAGGAACGCGAGTTGGTGGGCATCTACCTTTCGGCTCACCCGCTCGACGACTACGCACTAATCCTGAACGAGTTCTGCAACACGAAAGCCGAAGAGATGAGCGAGCCCGAAAAACTTATAGGCCGCAAAGTGACTCTCGGCGGCGTGGTTGCCGAAGCGCCACGTACCGGATTTACAAAGAAGGGAAGCCCCTACGGCATTGCAAAGATAGAGGACTTTTCGGGCCCGACAGAGATATTCCTCTTTGGCGACGAATGGATAAAACTGCAAAACTATTTCATACCAGGCAATTTCCTTTATATAAAAGGTGGCTATTCGCCACGCCGCTGGGACCCCACGAAATTCGACTTCTCAATAGGCAGCATTGAACTTATGCCGGAAATAAAAGACAAAATGGTGAAAAGTATAACCATAATATTCGATGTAATGAGCCTCAACGAGGAGATATACGAATATATAACAGATTATGCCGAGAAACACCCCGGCCCCAGCAAACTAAAACTTAACATAAAGGATTTTGAACACGAATTCACGCTCGAACTGATATCTAAAACCCACGACATTACAGTAGAATATGAATTCTTGGAATACCTTAAAACACTTACAAACGTAGAATATAAATTGAACTAATAACTTAAAAAACATTACAACTATGGCAATTACAGTAACAGACGACAACTCAAAGGAGTTTATGGCAAGCAGCTTGCCAATCGTACTCGATTTCAGCGCATCGTGGTGTGGCCCCTGCAAACAGTTGGCCCCCATCATCGAAGAACTTTCGGCCGAATATGAGGGCCGTATCGCAGTTGGAAAATGCGACATCGAGGAGGCATTTGACCTTACAGCCGAGTATGGAATACGCAACGTACCTACCGTAATATTCATTAAAGACGGACAGGTGGTTGACAAATTCGTCGGCTCAAAATCAAAAGCCGATGTACAGGCAAAATTCGAAGCACTTTTAGGATAAGCAAAGATGAAGAACGACGAATTCAACATAGAGGACCTCGATGACGAGAAAACCATTGCCTTCATACGCGAACGCTTGCCGCAGGAACTGAAAGAGAAGTTCAGCGACGACGAATTCTACTACTTCCTCGACACCATATACGACTATTACGAAAAAAGCGGAATACTCGATGGCAACGACGAATATGTAGATATTGACATTGAGGAGATAGCACGCTTCATCGCCAAGGAAGCAAAGAAGAACAACATTGGCGAATTCGACCCCGAAGAACTCTTCTTCATCGTCGAAGGTGAATTAGCATACAACGGGATTTTATAATCCCGTTGTATGCTAATAGAGCCCATTGTTGAGCCAAAGGTCGCGGAACGCGGGTGGCGATTGCGAAGCAACAACAATGGGCTCAATTAAAACAAAAGAAGGCCCTTTGCAGAGCCAAAGGTCGCGGAACGCGGGTGGCGATTGCGAAGCAACTGCAAACGGGCTCAATTAAAACAAAAGAAGGCCCTTTGCAGAGCCATTGGTCACGGAACGCGGGTGGCGATTGCGAAGCAACTGCAAATGGGCTCAATTAAAACAAAAGAAGGCCCTTTGCAGAGCCATTGGTCGCGGAACGCGGGTGGCGATTGCGAAGCAACAACAATGGGCTCTATTAAAACAAAAAGAAGGCCCTTTGCAGAGCCATTGGTCGCGGAACGCGGGTGGCGATTGCGAAGCAACAACAATGGGCTCAATTACAAACAAAAAGGACCATTGTTGAGCCGGAGGCCACACGCAGCACTGCTGAAAGTGGTGCAGGGCTGAATAATAAAAAATGCGAGAAGAAATAAAATAAACCCCAAAGTTTTTTTTCAAAACTTTGGGGTTTATTTTATGCGTAAGAAACATGATTATTCAGCAACTATTTAAACAAACTTTTATGTTTATATGATACACCATTAACCGAATCAATTCCTGCAACATCCATAATTGTGTACATAACACTATCGGTCCTATAAGGAGTATCTACCGCTTGTTTTATCCGCTTTTCCATTTGTGGGAAACGCTCCCTGAATTTATCGGTGGTATAAATCATAAACGGTATTTGTTTTATAACCTCCTCTGAAGGTGCATTTCCATAATTTCCATGACCTATAAAATTTTTAGAACTCATAAAAACATCCTCACCGTGATCGGAGAAATAAAAAACAACAGCTTCTTTTTCGGCAAAACTGTTCATAATTTCAGAGACCACCGAATCGTTATAAAGAACCGAATTGTCATATTCGGCAACCAATTGTTTTTTGTCATCGGATAGTTCTTTATAAGTATCTTCATAATCCCCGACTGTAAATCTCTCATATTCAACAGGGTAGCGTTTATTGTATACAGCATGTGAACCCATAAGCTGAATTACAATAAAATTCATGCCATTATCAGTGATACAATGATCTATATATGGCAACAATTCTTCATCAAAATTACTCCTTTCGAGACCTGAATATATATCACCGATAAAATACTCTTTATCACACAATTCAGCATAACGTCCTACTTCATTATCGTGAATACCCCTTTTGGACTGATTGGATAGCCAAGAAATCTCATACCCATTTTCTTTCATAACATCTATTATGGTCAAACACTTATACCATTCTATACTATCTGCATACTCATTACGGTATGAAGACATTATGGATTTTATGCATGGTATTGTAGACAATGCAAGAGATTCAACATTTTTATAAACATACAACGCACTATCGGCAACCATTCTCTCCAACAAAGGGTTCGTCTGTTTTTCATACCCATAGAGCGAACTGTGATATTTTGAGAAGGATTCACCTATTATCAAAACTATATTTTCTGGCGTATCCCCGCACTTTACCAGAATCGGATCCTGCCTATACTCTTTTAGGTCGGGAACCTTACCTTTTATCAACATCTGAACTGTTACAATTTTAGATACGTTCTCATACTTTATAAATACAATAGATATCGAAAGAACTATAAATAAAAAAAGTATTATTCTATGAATAACATTTAAATTCAATGTTATCCTATTTAGTTTGTAAAAAAATATCAGTAACAACGCTATAAGAGCTAATACTAATAGTGCAATACTCCAATTGAAGTAAGTCATTACAAACTCTTGCGCTTCGGCCTGATTTGTAGCCAATATAGCTGCAAACATATCGGAAGTCAAAAGATTGACACTTCTCTCGTAAATCGCGATACTGCATATTTGCAACGCAAAAATGACAAGGCCCAGAAGCAACAAAATAAATTTATAAATCTTACGAAAGGAAGATGGCAACATTACTACCGGCAAAAGAAGCATATAACAGAAAAGGAAACCGGTTGCTGCAACAATAAAAGGGATCAGATCACTATATACCAAGAACGAAAAAATATCCGGTACAACAAAAAGAAATAAAAGAAGAATAAAAAAATACGGATTTACTGTAACCGGGCGTACGACAAACGTTACAACCTTGTTAATCAATTCATTAACCCACAAATATGGGGGGTAATTTCAGTCTATTCATTTGTATTTTTCATAATAATAAGAAATTCGCGCAATTGATTGCGCGAATTTCTTATTGTGTAACACTCTTATTACAACAATTTCACAAACATCTCGATAGCCTGATACTCCGGCAAGCCAATCTTGTCGAACAGCTGGGCAGTACCCTGCATACGGTCCTCGGCACGTTGCCAGAACTCGCGGGCATCCTCGCCGGGGAAGGGAACGATATCCTTTTGCGAAAGGTGACGGAAGATTGCGTGACGCTTGCGTATCATCTCTTCGGGACTCAAAGGCACAGCCATATCGGCAACAGCCAAGTCCCACTCCTGCCATGCACCACGATAGAGCCAGATGTGACACTCTTTTGCCCAATCGTCGTTCTTAACCTCTTCCCAAGCACGCAGCACAGCCTCGATACATACACGGTGAGTACCGTGAGGGTCGGTAAGGTCACCGGCTGCATATATCTGATGAGGTTTCACCTCGCGCATAAGTTTCTTTACTATCTCTATGTCGTCGTCGCTGAGGCTGCCTTTCTTTATACCACCTGTCTCATAGAACGGGAGGTTAAGGAAGTGGGCGTTTGTACGGTCGTTAAGCCCGATAGAACGGCAAGCAGCGCGTGCCTCGGCACGGCGTATCGCGCCTTTAAGGTCGAGCAGGGCGCGAGGTTCGGGCTCACCGGGTCTTTTATTGGCTATAATATCACGTATCTCGTCGAACTTGTCGCCAAAGCCCATTTCGCGGGCGGTGTCGATATTCTGCAAAACCACATCGTCGTAAACGGCAACGTTACCCGATGTCTGATAAGCGACGTGAACATCGTGCCCGTGCTCTATCAGACGGTTAAAAGTTCCACCCATTGAAATAACATCGTCGTCGGGGTGAGGCGAGAATATGATGACACGTTTTGGGAAAGGTGTCGATGGAACGGGGCGTGTAGAATCGTCGGCATTGGGTTTTCCTCCGGGCCAGCCCGATATTATATGCTGCACATCGTTGAAAACACTTATGTTTATCTTGTCGTAGGTATCGACACGCTCCAAAAGGTCTGATAGTGAATTCTTTATGTAATCCTGATATGTGAGTTTCAGTATGGGCTTGTTAACCACCTGACAGAGCCATATCACAGCCTTGCGGATGAGTTTGGGAGTCCACTGCGTGGGAGGGGCTATGAGCCAGGGCTCCTTAACGCGTGTGAGTTCCTGCGCTGCACCCTCGTCAATAATCACCTGAACATTTCTGTGACCTTGCAGGTATGTTGCGGGATAGTTCTCGGTAACTTCACCCTCGATAAGATTCTTTGCAATGGTGGTCTTGTCCTCGCCCCACATCATAAGCACAATTTTCTTTGCGCTCATAACGGTATCCATACCCATTGTGATTGCAGTTTTGGGCACTTCATTGGGATCGGAGAAGAACTTGTTCTGGGTGCGGCGTGAATTGTAACTCAACTGCACCAGGCGGGTTGTCGATTTTGAATATGTGCCGGGTTCGTTGAAACCTATCTGGCCAAGCTCACCAACACCCATAATCATAAGGTCGACCTGACCACGGACCATAGCCTCGTAGCTCTTGCAATACTCATTAACCTTGTCGCGGGGCACGGTGCCATCGGGAAAGTGCACGTTCTTGGGATCGATATCAACGAATTTCAGGAAATCCTCGTACACACGATGGTTGCGGCTCTGCGGGTTTTCGGGCTGCATGGGATAAAACTCGTCGAGACTGTAAACTTTCACATGCTTGAAACTCACCTCGCCCTCCTTATATCTCTGTACCAATTCGGCATAAAGACCGAGAGGAGTGCGTCCTGTTGAAAGGCCAAGCACAAAAAGGCCATCGACCTTGTGGTTGTTTATCGCTTTCACCACTATGTCGGCGGCACGCTTTGCGCCCTCGCTTGCCGTGGGGGTGATAAGTGTAGGGACCTTTTCGAACTTACAGATACTATCCAGCGAGGCCGACACGGGCAACTCACCGATTTTTGGAAGTACAAATTTTGAATCCATATTATTTAAGTTAGTTGGTTTATATTATAAGTTTCATTAAGTTTATCTTTTCCAGTCCATCACAAGTGCAGGCGACTCTCCTTTGTCGAGCAGCGACTTCATATAACGCATATAAGGGTCGGTGTGACGGAAGAACATCTTGTAGCCCTCGCACAACACATTCATATATGGCTCACCGTTCTTTGCGTACCCGAAACGGTGTTTGGGGCACTCTCCTTTGCACAGGAAGTAGTAATTGCAACGCTTGCACTCCATGGGCAATGCCTCGCGCTTGTCGCGACCGAAGGCCTGTTGTTCCTCGCTCTTGTACATATCCACGAGGTGCTTTTCGGCAATATTGCCCAAACGGTATTCGGGATAGACAAAGTGGTCGCACGAATAGACATCGCCATTGTGTTCCACCACAAGCCCGTCGCCACACACATCGCAGAAGGCGCACAACGACGGTGGTACTCCGCACCAGTTGGCAAGGGTTATGTCGAACAGCTGTATAAAATAGCTGCCCACATCGCGCTTTACCCACTCGTCGAACACGTCGCACATAAACTTGCCATAGCCCTTTGCGCTCACCGACCAGGGAGCCTCAACGGAATCCTCCTCGTCGGGCGACACAATGAGAGGACGACGGCCGGGACGCTCCTTCACATACTCCACCACCGGCAGAAACTGAATGAAGTGGCTCAAAGTGCGCAAAAATTTATATACCTCGGCTCCTCGCTCCTCGCTGCATTTGTTCACGGTGGAGAGGATGTTGAAATCGACACCGCAACGGGTGAACATCTCCACAGCCTTCATAACCCGCGAGAAGGTGGGTGCTCCGCCGCAATCGCGCCTGAATGCATCGTGTATATCCTGGGGGCCATCGAGTGAGAGGCCTACCAGGAAATTATTGTCGGCAAAAAAGCGGCTCCACTCCTCATTCACAAGAATTCCGTTGGTCTGCAAGGTGTTTTCGACAGCCTTGCCGCCTGCATACTTCTTTTGCAGTTCAACGGCCTTCTTAAAGAAAGGCAGCCCCGCCATCAACGGCTCTCCGCCATGCCAGCAGAAACTTATATTCTGCTGCGAAGCACCCTCAATGTACTGCTTTATATATATTTCGAGCAGCTCCTCGCTCATTCGCGGCATCGAGTTGCTGTATATGTCGGCCTTGTCGCGATAGTAACAATAATTACAATCGAGGTTACACGCCGCCCCTATCGGCTTTACCATTGTGCCGAAGGAGGGGGCGCGCCTCATCTTTGCAACGTCGACGAGGTTCAGATTGTTCTTCTTGTTACTCTTCATCAGGTTTTATTTATCGATGTATTCCTCTTCGCCATAGAGTACCTGTAACTCGCGCAATACCCCTTTGAGGCTGTCGGTAAGTTCTTCGGTGCCCTCTGTGCCATATATATTTTTCAACTCGTTCTTGTCGGTGGCAAGGTCAAACAGTTCCCACTCGCTGTAATCGTCGCCATAGAAGTGTATGAGCTTATAACGCTCGGTGCGCACTCCGTAGTGGGGGCGTACAGCGTGTTCGTCGGGGAATTCATAGTAGTGATAATAGAGAGCCTTGCGTTCGGGGTTCCACTCCTCGCCTTTGAGAAGAGGCAGCAACGACTCGCCGTGGATATCACCGGGAACCTCCACGCCGGCAAGTTCAAGGATTGTGGGGGCATAATCGATATTCTGTACAAGCTCTGTCACATCGCCTTTGATACCGCCCGGCAGACGCATAAGCAAGGGAGTGCGGAAGGACTCTTCGTACATAAAGCGTTTGTCGAACCACCCGTGCTCACCCATATAGAAGCCCTGGTCCGATGTATATACGATGAGTGTATTGTCCATGAGGCCGTTCTCTTCGAGATAATCGAGCACACGGCCCACGTTGCGGTCGACCGATGTTATGACACGCAGATAGTCGCGCATATATTGACGGAATTTCCAAGCATCGAGTTCCTTGCCTTTGAGGCCTGCTGCCTTAAAGTCGGCAATCACCTTGTCGTAATGGGCATCCCAAGCAGCTTTTTGGGCAGCGTTCATATTCTTGTACATTCTGCGGCCCCACTCTTCAAGGTCGGGACGACTGTGTATGGCACTGTCCTTGTCGGCCATTTTCAGGTCATATATAATGTCCATATCCTTTGAAATTGACATTTTCTGCCCGGCGGCAGCTTTGCGCCCCTCGTAATTGTCATAGAAAGTTTCGGGCAAAGGAAATTCCGCATCGGCAAAGAGTGAGAAGTCGCAGGTGTCAGGCATCCAGGTGCGGTGAGGAGCCTTGTGGTGCAACAACAGGCAGAAGGGTTTGTTCTTGTCGCGTATTGTGCCCAGCCACTCTATTGCAAGGTCGGTTGTAACATTTGTTGCATATCCCTCGCGCACAACCTTTTCACCGTTACATATGAATGTTGGATTGTAATAGTCGCCTTGGCCAATGAGAATATCCCAATAATTGAAGCCTGTGGGTTCCGATGTCAAGTGCCATTTTCCAATCACGGCTGTTTCGTACCCTTGCTGCTGCAACAATTTGGGATATGTCTGCTGCCCGCCATCAAACGAAGAACTATTGTCGGTAAATCCGTTGGCAAGACTATGTTTGCCGGTGAGCATACAGGCACGCGACGGCCCACTGATGGAGTTGGCAACGAAACTGTTGGTAAAACGCACACCATCGGCAGCAATGCGGTCGATGTTCGGAGTCTGTATATATGTGGTATCGTACGCACTCAATGTCTGATACGAGTGGTCGTCACACATAATATAGAGTATGTTCATCGGTTTTTCGGCAGCCTGTTCACTACACGATACGAAAGGCAACGCCGCAGTACCTGCCATAGAGAGACAGAGAAGTTGTTTTGTCTTGTCAAAAATATTATTCATAGCATTGTAATTTTATCTCTACAAATATAATTTCATTCTCACAAAAAATTAAGTAAAACTCTAAAATATTTATATTATTTATGGTTTTTTGTAAAAGCGAAACAGGGAAAGACGTGCCGTCTTTCCCTGTTTCGCTTTTGTTTAATTGGAGAATTACTCTTTCCAGCCAAGAGCCGAAGCACCAAGAACTGCGGCATCGGCACCGGGAAGAGAGGATTTGAGCACTTTTACCTTATCTTTCCACAAGAACACCACATTCTCGTTCATACGCTTGCGTATGGGGTTCAGCAAGAGCTCGCCTGCGTTGGCAAGACCGCCGAAGAGAACAATCGCTTCGGGAGCAGAGAATGCGATGAAGTTACAGAACGCATCGCCAAGCACATTGCCTGTAAACTCAAAAATCTCTTTCGCGAGTTCGTCGCCCTGCATGGCAGCATCGAAGAGCATCTTCGAGGTGAGTTCATTGATGCACACATCGCGCAAGAGGCTGGGTGTATCGCGTTCCACAAGCCATTTCTTTGCAGTGCGCACAATACCTGTGGCCGATGCATAGGTTTCAAGACAGTCGACACGGCCGCAACCGCACTGACGGCCTTCGAGCACGGGAGCTGTTACGTGACCAAGCTCGCCGGCAAAGCCGTCGTGGCCATAAATAAGCTGCCCGTTGGCAACAATACCGCTACCCACGCCTGTTCCGAGAGTGATGTACACGAAATCCTTCATACCCTGGGCAACACCATACTTCATCTCACCAATAGCGGCGGCATTGGCATCATTGGTAACCTTTGTGGGGATACCGGTCTTTTTCTCAATGAGCCAGCCAAGAGGGACAATGCCCTTCCAGGGAAGGTTTGCAGCATTTACTATTTCACCGGTGTAGTAGTTGGCCATAGGAGCACCAATTCCCACGCCCTCGATTTTGCCTGTGACATTACACTCTTCGGCCAATTTCTTGATTACTGCCGCAATGGTATCGGTGTACTCCTCGATTTCGGGGTGAGCCTGTGTTTTTGTAGTGTCATCCTTTGCAAGGATATGTCCTTTTGCATCAACCAGACCTATAACGGTATTTGTACCGCCGAGGTCAATTCCAATTACATACTTTTCGTTAATCATATTATGTTCATTTAGTTATATTTATTTCCCATAGGTTAACTTTGCGAATATAGACAAAATTTCGTACACTACATAAACGATTATCGAAAAAAACAAAAAAGATAGTTATTTTGTCTTTTTCGCCCGTTTGCAATATCTTTGCATTAAAGATGCGATAACAGGCTGCACAATAATCAACAATACAAAATATGAAACATTTTATTTTATTTATTTTCATTGTTGCCACCGGCATATTTACCCTGCCGGCACAGGTAAACAATTCGAGCAATCTGCTCCCCAAGCCCCGGAGCACTACGCCCGGGCACGAGGGCTGTTATTTTGAACTCACCCCCGACACAAAAATCATTGACCTGACCGATGACGTAAGCACAAAGAATGCCGTTGCCGAAATAAACCGCATTGCCGTTGCCGTCTTTGGAAAGAAGTTGAAGAACGACACATCGGTGAAAGGGCCGGGGAACATTATTATAAGAAAGAACAACAGCTGCCCTGCCGAAGGATACCTCCTCGACATTGCGCCCGAAAACATTGTGATACAATGCAGCAGCGGTGCCGGAGCCTTTTACGCCGCACAATCGCTTAAACAGATTGTACCCGTTCAGGCATTTGAAACATCCATAGACCTGGAAACTTTGAAGCTGCCAACTGTGAAGATTGAGGATGCGCCCCACTTTGCCTATCGTGGCTTTATGCTCGACTGCTCACGCCACTTTTGGGATGTGGAAACCGTTAAAGAGGTCATCGATATTCTTGCAGTGCACAAGATGAACCGCCTCCATTGGCACCTTACCGAGGACCAGGGGTGGAGAATCGAAATAAAGAAATACCCCCTCCTCACAAAGAAGGGCAGCCTGCGCGAAGAGACCACAACGGGACATAATGAAGGCTTCGACGGAATACCCTATGGCGGCTACTACACACAAAAGGATATAAAAGAGGTAGTAAAATATGCCGCAGAACGTTTTATAACCGTTATTCCCGAAATTGAAATCCCCGGACACTCACTCGGCGCCCTTTGTGCCTACCCCTGGCTGGGTTGCCGTGGCGAAGAGGGCAACTACAAGACCTGGCCTATGTGGGGAGTATCGCCACAGATAGCCTGTGCCGGCAAAGAGAGCACTTTCGAGTTTTGGGAGAATGTCCTGGAAGAGGTTATAGAACTCTTCCCCTCGGAATATATACACATTGGCGGCGACGAGGCACCCCGCGACGAGTGGAAGGTGTGCCCCCACTGCCAGAAACGCATAAAAGAGAACGGACTTAAAAACGAAGCAGAACTGCAATCATATGTAAACTCACGCATTGAGAACTTCCTCAAAAGCAAAGGACGCAGGATGATTGGCTGGGACGAAATACTCGAAGGCGGAGTGAGCCAGGATGCCACCATAATGTCGTGGCGTGGAGCATCGGGCGGTATTACAGCTGCCCGCAAGGGAAACTATGCCATTATGACTCCCAACAGCCACTGCTACCTCGATTATTACCAAACGAGCGACCGCACCGACGAGCCCGATGCCATTGGCGGATATGTACCCCTGCACAAGACATACGAGTTGAACCCCTATGACAAGCTCACACCCGAAGAGCAGAAATACATTTTGGGCGTTCAGGGCAACCTGTGGTGCGAATACATACCAACACCTATGCAATTGCAATATATGGCACTGCCACGCTTGGGTGCCATTGCAGAGATTGGTTGGAGCAACCCCGCACCCGAGGATAAAGACATCAACGACTTTGTTGACCGCGCAAAGAACCTGTCGCGTTACTATTCCGTTTTCGGTTGGAACTTCGCAAAGCATTTCTACGAGGGTGTTACGCCCAAAGAGGATGAAAAGAAGGTGTACCGCGGCTGGTAACAACGGCTCACCTGCAAATTCTAGGGGGCTTACTCAAAACTTTTCGGTGTTATTATCGGCTATTTTCTTATGTAGGGGCGTCACCGGCGTGTGCGCCCTGCCTTCGCGTATGGCTTTCTATGGGCGGACACATCGCCCTACACCTCTACGGCAAACAAAGATTGCCACTCACACAATGCCGGTTCTTTTAAAAATTCTCATTAGCAGAAGTAATTTCACATAAATTGCAGCACCGTTAAAAATAGAGTGAGAAACCGAGCAAGTTTAAGGGCCATTATGCGAAAGCTCGTGCAAATGAGCGAGTGAAAGTTTGCTTGCACGCAAAGCGAATGCAGCCGAGGTTGCGCG
>SUXO01000024.1 GCA_015060885.1 Bacteroidales bacterium | reverse complement strand
TTGAAGTCAAACTCGGAGGCGAGACCTTGATAAACGAAGGTGTAGAAACACTGACTTCATTAGCCAAGCAGATTGACACTACACGCATGAAAGCACCTGCTTTTAAGATGATATTAACGGCAACAGGTGAACATGCCTATCGTCGCCCCGAAGATGGAATTTACATTGTTCCAATAGGATGTTTGAAGCAATAATACAGTTTTATTATTCTTAAAACACATTTTTCTTCTAGGGTAAATTATTAAAATATAAGTATTATCTCTGGAAAAATCTAACGAATGAGGGAAAATAATGATGGCTGCACTGGTGTTCAATGACTTATGAGGACTTTTGATGAAAGCCTCGCCGATGCTAAAGTGCAAGGAAATGAAAGGTAATGAGGGCAGACGGTTTTCAAATCATTACCCGATAGAAAGGTAAGTTTATAGGTCGTTGGAGTTTATTTCTACTCTCCGCCACATTTTGCATAACAATGTACAACTCGCTGATAACTAATTTTGTAACCAAAAAGAATTGGATTATGCGAAGTACATTTAAGGTGCTGTTCTTAGTCAATCCTTTGTTATGCAAATGAGCCTCATACATCAACATTAAATCCGAATCAATATCTTCCAATAGCACATCTTTATCCTCTCTAAACTGCATAAAACTTTTGAGCGTACAACGATAAGTCTCCGAAGTACGCTGCTTACCCATCTGCTGCAACTGAACAATAACACCCTGCATAAAGTTGAATAACGATTGCTCATTGGATTGCTTCTGAAAGGTTGAGATAATATCATCAGCGGTGTATTTTAGTCGCTTGTTCTCTAATTGGTTAATGATGCTTTGCAGTCGCTTAATATCCCAACCGATACGTTCCTCTATGGATTGTAGATAGTCCCGTCGGCTGTTATTGGTGATGATTATTGAACTTTCAACCTCGTTCCACTCGTACAAAAAAAGCCGGTAACCCGTCTTTAATTGACGGATTACACGACTATTGATAATTTGATAATAGATTGTACCCTCTTTGTTTTCGTTTGTTGAGGGGCGGAATTTTACCTTTACGCTTGCCATAGACCAAGTAGCTGTTTAAATTTCTTTCGAGAAAGTTATTTACTTTGTTTCAATTACTCCTCAACGGGCATCGTTTGTGCCCCTTGCCCGCCTTGTATTCCGGCAAGAAGGTCGGGCGAGATGCCGTTCATTGGAAGGCCCTGCGCCGCCTTTTCTTCGTTGCGTTTTATTGCTTCGAGAATGCGGGTTGCAAAGGGGAAGGAGCTGTTTTCGAGCATTGTTTTCACATCAACGGCGTTGGCGCGGAAGAGTTCCATAAGGAAGTCGTTGGCGAGCATCTGGTAGGCAGGTGTGTTGTAGCCATCCGATATTGTGAGGTCTATTTCGGCATCGCGCACCTTTTCGGGGTTATACCATTTGGCCTCTTCGCTGTATTCGCAGCCCGCGAGGTCTATGTAACGAACTTCGGTATAGTACTGCTGTATCGTTTTCATAAGTTTTATGTCGCGGCGACGGCGGAAATTGCGGTAGCTGTCGAAGAGGCCTTTGAGGTTGAGCGATGAGTTCTGCACCTGCTGCGCGTAAAGGCTTGCGGGGGTGCCGGCACGCGGCGGTTGCCCCTGCATTGCCGAGTTCACTCCCGATATTTCGTTTATGAGCCTCAATTGCAGGTTGAGCAGTTCAAAGTCGCCGGCAACGGCTGCTCCGCTGTTGTACTGCCGCACCACCCCGTCGATGCTCTGGCCCGGTTTCAACTTCACGAAGAGGACACCATTATAACGCACGTATTCGTCGATTACCTCTTCGCGGCTCATACTCTCAAAGGCATCGTCGTCGACCACAAGCACGCCTTTTGACGAGGTGCCGCGTATGAAGTCGATGAGTGTTGCCGTGCGGTTTATGGCTCTCTGCTGGTCGATGAACTGCTCCACGAAATTGCCCAGCTTGCCCTGCACGAGAGGATAGAGGTGGAGCACGTAGTTGTGCTCGCCGTGCCAATAGGGGCTGCGCCCCTCCTGCAATACATCGCCGTAGGGTGTCATATAACGGTAGTACCAGTAACGCTCGGTGGCGAATGTGTAATCGATGAGCAGAATATCCTCCGGGGCTGTGCCTGCGGCCTCGGCTTCGCGGGTGCGACGCTTGTTCTCCTCGTCGAAGAGTTTTTTGGAGGCGGGTGTGTATGGTACATAGCCCCACGTTCCTTTTTGGGTGTCGTTCCAGCAATAGGCATCGCGCGATTCGAGTTTCCAGCCGAGTATCACGCGGCAGAGGTCGGAACGCGATGGGGTGTAGAATGACAGCGAGGCGGTTTCGTCGCCCTGCATTGCACGGGTTATGGGCACTTCGTTGCCGGCTACGTCGAGGTAGAAGTTCTTCACACGCTCTTTGTCGGCGGGAGTGCGGGTGAAGAGCGCAAGCACCTGTTCCAAAGGGAGGTCGAAGATTTCCCCTATGCAGTTGAGGTCCCACATACGCACATCTTCGAGGTTGGTATTGAAGAAGAGCCGCGACGGGTTCACGCTATGCACCCACACATCCTTCTGCCCACGTGCAGGGTTCATTCCATACTCTATACGCTGCGCAACCATTCCGCCGTTGAGCAACAGGCGCATAGTGTCGGAATCGACCTCTTCCATTTCATTTATGTCGTGGACATACTCAATGGCTACCGACATCATCTCCCCCACCCGGCTTTCGGCCTGGTCGCGTGCCACACACACGGGACGCAGGAGGTTCTGACGCATCTGCCCGTCGATGTTGCTCAAAATGGGAGCTATCATATTGTTCTTCAAGGGTACCTTACCGTTCTTTTTTATGAGCTCGCCCTCGGTTATCATCGACAGGGTGTCGGGGTCGCGCACATAGTCGCCCCACTGGTCGCCGTAGCTGTACATAAGGCTTCGCCGCAATTTGCGGCGAGCCTCATCGAGGGCAACCCAGCAGGCCGCGCACTCGTGGAGAAAGGCAACGGCACTGCCGCTGCTCTTTTCCACTATTCCGTCGCGCTGCACGGGGGTTGCCTTTACTTTTCGGTTTACAAACTTGTTCATTTGCGATTAATTCAAATTGTTCTTGTCCTCGTTGTCCGTGTCAATGAAAAAGTCTATGATTTTGCCATTCCTGTCTTTGACATACTGCGGTATTTCGGGCTCCGGGAAGTGTTTATCATCGTCGTACTTTGTTCTACGGAGATATTCATCGTCGTAGAAATTGTTGAACAGGGAAAGGAACTCCTCTTCCTCCTTCATTCTTTGGAGCCTCTCTTCCATTCGCTTTATCAACTCCCTGTATGCCGCGACATCGGACCTGCTTATAATGTTCGGGTTGTTGGAGTTTCCGCCTTGCCTGGGATGTGAGCTTTTGCTCTTTGCGGCATTGCGCAAGCGTTGCTCGACATCGTGCGCGGTGGCATCGCCATCTCGTCTTATGTGCTTTGTGTTGAACATATCGCTGTAACGCCTCAAATGGCTGCCGGGGCGGTACAAGCCGCCATTCAGAACCTCCTCCAAGAAGCCGGTCATAAAACTCTCAATAACATCCTTGTGATTTTCAAGAGCTTCCAACTCGCTTTGTCCGTTCTTGCCTTTGCTGTTGTTGTAGATATCGGTAATACGGGCCAGCATATCGTCGTACTGCGCACGCAGAATGTTCCTCTCCATTGGTGTGAGGCGCAGTTCGTTCATTCGTTCGGCAGTCTTGTTGAGCCTGAAAGGCTTGGGCGAGGTATTCTCCCTTATGTTCCTGTATATGACATCCATAGGGCCGGAGAGCATTCCTTTTATTTTGGCAAACTTATCCATTGTCAACTGACGACCGGCAGGATAGTCCTCGGTTGCTTGGGGAGATTTCATCATACGGTCGACATCGCTCATAGACTGTCGCCTCAAAACATTGCGGGCTTCGACATTGCCGGCAAACGATTGGGGTTTTCCTGTCATCCTGTACATTATGTACTCATCGACACCGGGGAAATACTCCATAAACTGCTTGGGCGAGCAGCCATACTTGTCCATAAACACCGTATTGAGGAGTGAATAGATATTCTTGTTATAATCGTTCAGCTTCATCCCCTCTATTTCCGTTACCATATCGACCGCCTCCTTGTATTTATCGACCAGGGCATCCTCTACATCGCCCTTCATTGCCGAAATGCTCTGCTCGAACCCTTCGTAATGCTGTATCATCTGCTGCATAGGCCTCACTATTGTACGGGCAAGGGCTTCGGGCTCGGTAACGACACTTTCGTTAATGTAGAGTGTCTGCTCGCGGGGGTTGTAATAGGCATTCTCGTGCATACTCTTCGTGACCTTCACGGGCAGGTGGGCGAGGTCGGGATAAGCGGCATAGAAGAGGGGGTCGCTCACCACATCCCTCACCCGCAGGTCGTTGAACAGCGTGGGGTTCTGCTTTAATACATCGGCAATGAATTGGTTGTCCTTTGCCGTGCGCGACTGGAAGGGCGTGTTCAACACGCTGTTATATTCGCGGGCCAATGCAGGGTCCTTCACAAGCAGTTTGTTATAGACAAAGTCGTTAAGCTGTATTGTGTTGTACTCCAACTCGCTGCGCCACTTGCCGTCGGCACCGCGGGCCCAGCCTGTCTCCTCCCAGATGCGTTGCGGTGTTGCTCCCTGCTGCTCCATCTCCTTTGCAGTCACCAGGTACGAAGCCTCGTTCAGGCGGCCATAGTCCGAATTGGAGAGGTTCTCGGCACCTTGTTCGCCTATAAAGCGATAGGAAGAGCTATTCTTTCTCGCTGCGGCATCGGCGGGATAGTCATCATACAGCCTTTGCTTGTCGGGCAACAGATATGAGGGTGTTCCGCTATACAAACTGTTGGCGGCACGGCGTTGCTCAATTTCTTTCTCAAAAGCAGGGGTGTCGTAATAGCCACCATTGTGACGGGCCGAGGGGAACCTGCCGAACACCGATGCACGGTAGCTGTCGGGAGCCTGCCTGTCGGCCATTGCGTTACGGTGGGCAGCCAGCAAATTGCACAATTCGTCGGTTGTGACTTTTGACTTCTCGCCCGAAACGATATTCATACGCACAAGCAGATTGTTCACGTAATCCTTCAAACGGGTGAGAATTGTGCGCTCCTTGCGTGTGGGGTTGCTCTTTTCGGCAAGGTGTGCAAGATACTCCTCGACAGCGGTGTAACCCTTTGCCGAGTATCGGCGCCCCATTTCGTGGATACCGTTGCGCACGTCGGCATCGGCGGCTTTGTACAAATCCTCGTAGAAGTCGAAGATATATTCTCCAAAGAGGTTCGACAAGCCACGGTGCCCCACCACTTCGTGTACCACGGTACGTTCGAGCTCATTCATATCCTTTATGTTGGGGAGGTTTATATATACCTTGCCGTTGGAGTTGTCCATCCAACCCTGGGCGTTCAGTTTCCTGTTGTACTCGGCATCGTTGCCATTGTATTCTATCTCCCTTTCGTCGAAGAGGAAATTCAGCCTGTTCCCGAACTTGCCGGCAATCTCTTCGGCACGCTGCTTGTAACGCGACATATCTTCGTAGCTGTTGCGCAAGCCGGCGGTGCTCCAAGCATAGGGTTTGTCCCAGTTTTCGGGTACCTTTATAAGTTGATTCCCGCCAAAAGGAGAAGCGTAGTCGGCAGCAGAGTTGAACCAATCGGCCGAATTTACGAAATTCACATAACGTTCCTTCTCCTGTGCCTTTATCGCTTCGTTGCCAAGCTCACCGTATGGGGAGTTCTCACGCTCCTTGCGCAAGCTGCTGTAACGTGCCGGGGTGGTACCGTTTTTGAGTGCTTCAACCTCCTGCTGCATAATTTCGAGATATTTGTCGAGAGCCTTGTTCTCGGCTGCCGAACAGCGGTAGGCCTTGCGGTTCACCGCTGTGACAAGGGCACCTTCGTGCAGGCCGAACTCGTTTTCGACCTGGCGGCGCACATTGTGCAGCATTGTGCCCACTCCTTTGTCGCCATAGCTTGTGCGACGCGATATGTCGTCGAGCATACTGTTTTCGCGGCTGTCGAGCGACTCGCCGTTGGCCCTCTTGTACATAGCCTCGGCAATCTCGTTAATGTCCGCTCCGCGCTCCTGTGCATAACGCCCTGCCTGGCGGAAGAAGTTCTCGGAGTCGTATTTGCCCAGGAGAGCCTCCTCACAGGTTGCAATCTTGTTTTTGCGCAGTTCGGCACGGTTTACAATGAGGAACGTTTCCAAGTCCTTCGTGCTGTTGAAATCGCGTGTTGAGATACGACGGCCGTTGGCATCGAGCAGGGTTGCGCGATAGCCGTCGGCACCAATGTTCTGTACCGAGCAGTCGACTGCCACAGGGGGTGTCGATGTTATCTTGTTCTCCACAAGATAGAGGAGTTTGGAGCGTGTTGCAGCCGATAGGTCGTCGCTCTCCATCAGTTTCAGATAGTCGTTCTTTATTGTTTCATACTCCCTTGCACTCTTCTTTGTGGATATCTTGAATGAGTTTTCGAGCGAGGATATGAAGCGTTGCGGGTCGACACCGGCATTGCTCATCTCACGTGCTTCGCCGGGCGAAAGACGCAACTGCTGTTTGAGCCTTCCGTTGGCATCGAGTTTAAGGCTGCCGCCGCTCGGCCTCCAATGGGCGAGCCTCATTGCTCCCAGCGTGGCAACACTCTCGCCATAATCGTAGAGGAGGTCTATGGGTTCCACGTCGACACCCGACATAAGTTTTTCGGCATTGCCGCTCAACGTGAATACACCCGACTCGGCACCAAGCACACCCGCCGATGCGGCAACCTTCCTGCCACCGGTAAGTCCGCGCGAGAGTTCCTTCAAAGGGGTACCCACCGCACCCACAGCCGCGCCTGTGGCAAAGCCGTGTGCATAGGCATCGACAGCCTTGCCCACATCGATGCCATCGTTGACGAGAAGGTCGTCGGCCATGCTGTTTGCTGCATCGTAACCGCCAAGCGTGAGGCCCTGCACTGCCGAGCTTTGGGCAATCTTGGCACCCATCTTGCCCACAATGGCACGACGAATTATGCGTTCGGCTTCGGGCAGCTGCATTCCGCGTGCGGCATACCTTTTCGCAAGGTTGGCCGACATACCTTTTGTGATACCGCTTGCAACCTTCCCCGCCACTGCCGACGAGCCGCTGCCTATGCCGGCGAACATTGGCATATCGACAGCAAGTGAACCAATGCCGGCTGCGAGCCTTTCGGCACGGTTTGCATCATAGGCTGCAAGGCCGGCACGGCTGACATCGGTGTGCGATGTGTGGGGCGAATAGGCTTCGAGCCCCAGGTTCACAGCCTTGCCGGTGAGCGAGTTGTCGAACGCACTGCGTGCAATATATTCGGTACTGCTCTTGGGGGTTGCGTCGGCAACGTACTCGCCCGCCAGACGCTCCCTTATTGCCGGTTCGAGCACCGATTGGCGGTACCTTTCGGGCGAAAGGCCTGCATAACGGGCATAAGCGGAGGCAATATCGTCGAGTTCATTGCCGGGAAGCTGCTGCATTGTTTTGTTTATCACACGCTGGGGGTCGTTCTCGTTGCGCATTGCGCCGGTGGCAGCGACAGGGTCGGCACCGGGAACCGAAACGGCTCTCCTGTAAGCCTGCGTAGCCCTTGCATCGGCTGCACTCCTTTCACTGTCGAAAATTCCCTTCACATTGTTGTTGTAGAACCCTTCGGTCGCCTCCTTTATGCCACTGGGCGACATCACGAACTGACGGCGACGACGCAGCTCGTTGTCTTCGGGCACAAGATAGTTGCGTGCCGAAGCCATATACTCCTGCCCACGCTTTTCTGTGTCGAGCGGGGCCTCCCAACGGTGACGCTCATTGTCGAGGTAGGCCGACATCTCCTCCATTGAGTCGTTCATTGCCGCACGCTCCTCGTTGTCAAAAGCATTGAAGCCGTTGTCCCGGTCGGGGGTTCCATACAAAGTGTTCTTCACTCTCTTACGTCTGGAATTCCCGTATCCGAGAATTCCGTTGTTTTCACCATTCATCATATATTCTGTTTTTATTGTTGTTTATATGCCACACCGGAGTCTGTATGTTCCTTATGTCGCGAAGCACCAGCCCGCTCCCGCTCTCTTTATATCCCTTTTTAAAGGTCATAGGCGCAGCGGGTATCGCAGTTTGCAGTTGCCAGGGGACCGGCGGCTCTTTTACGGCAACAGTAGCGGGATTTCCGTGTTTAAGGTTGTCGGCAGCTATTGCACCGTTATAGTCGAGCACCGTTTTAAGGTAGTACTGACGCATCTTCTCGCTCTCGGCTGTTGCCTGTGGGGCACGTGGAGTGCCCGACACGTTGTAGCGCAGCCCCTTCCTTTGCCCAAGCAGTGAGAGGAGGTTGGTGGCAAAGTCGGCCATTGTGGCCATCGTACGTTTTTGTTTTGCCATCTTGTACTCCTTGCGGGCCTGCTCCATTATATCAAGGTAGCGTTGCGATCCTTGCCCATAAAAGTTATTGTTGTACATACCTGCGCATTATTTGTCGTATTCGCTATTCTCCTCGTCTTCGTCCTTTTCGTTGCCCCAGTTAAGGCCCATAAGCGCATCCTTGAAGAGGTCGAAACCGCCTGTCGCGCTCTGGGCTGCCATCTTCTCGTCGAGCGAGAGGTTGGAGAGTTCCCTGGCGGCAATAGCCTGGCGGTTCCTCAAATGCGCAGCATCGACATCGCGTTTTATAGCATCGCTTTGCGATGCAAGGTTGGTCATCAAGTTGTCCATCATATTCATCCCCTGTTGGTTACGCGCGATGGCAAGTTCGGGCGTGGCACCGTTTATGGCGGCATAAGCCCTGTTCTGCTCGTTCTGTTTCCGCAAGGTGTTTTCCACGCGCTTTATTGCGGCACGCGAACTCGAACTGTTGAGATAGTCACCGAAATAGTTCCTGCGGAACCAATCATTCTCCATACGGGAAGTATCCTTGATGAGCCGTTCCTGCTTATCCTTAGCCTTTGCCGAGTCGAACATTCCCTTAATTCCCGAATAGAGCCCCAAAGCCCCATTCGCTGCTGATAAAATTGAAAGTAAAGCCATACGTTTTTTTGGTGCAAAAGAAATTCCCAAACCGCAAAACAAGGTTGCGATTTTGACAAAAACATCTAATACACAACTTTTTAGCAATTCAGCAACCTTGTTTTTCAAAGTCGATGTATCTTTGCAAAAAGAGTGCAAATAAAGATTGTAACTATGATAAAAAGCAGAAAGAACGGTTGTGTGACAATAGATGATGTACACAACGAAACGCTGTCACTCTTTCACCGCCTTATACAGCGGCTCGAAAAACTGACAGTCAACTGCGAGGACCCCGGCACCATTAACCAGGCATTGAAGACCACTGCCGATTTCCTTGTGAAACTCAACAAGGAGAGAGAACAAGGCGATGACGACCTGGGTGCCCTGCTGCAACAGACATTGCGCGGAATTGAGGGGTAAGCAACAGGCTCGCAGAGGCAAAAAAAAGACAGGGGGCAACCGTTCGGTTGCCCCCTGTTTGAATAAGGCTACATAGTTGGCAATTAGCCAATTACAGACGTGGTTTTACATACTTGTCACTTGGCGATGTAAAGTGCAAGCCAAAGATACTGCCGCCTTCACCGGGAATGGATAACGACCTTATGAGGGAGTAGTCCTTTGCATCCAGAGCGTAATAGTAACTGCCATCGTGGCGTTTTACACACACTGTCCAGTCGAAAAGATTGCCGAAGATGCTCAACGCGTCGGTTTCAGGGTTGAACCTCTCCACACCGGTTTTCACAAGGTCGTAGTTGCCGTTGTTGAGAACATAAAGACGGTTATCCTCGTCGGTAATGAAACCGAGGGTTTTCCTGTCCTTGAACTCGGTAATGAAGAGATATTTTGCCTTGACATCGCCCGGAAGTTCTATATGACGCACATAAGGGCGGCCCACTGTCTGTTTAAGATGGAATAGCTTGCCATTGCTGTCGAGCAGCAGATAGCCTTCGTCGTACTCCTTGCGCGCTGTGGGGTTACCCGATATGTAGCGTATGGGGAATGCAAATCCTTTTTTAAGCATCATATCGGTGAACATTCTGCTCTTTCTCTCGTCTATGGTGTTGGTTTTAGACTGAATAAACTCAATACCGCTGTCGGTACCGCGGAACACATCGTCGGGCATTACCAAATCGACACGCCCCGATTTGCTCTCCAACAATGGGTATAACGGTATCTTCACAACGTTTATATCCATTGGATTGCTGCGGAATGAGAAAGCGGCCATTTGCGCCTCACGGGGTGTAAAGCCCACACCGTTTATTGTATCGGGAAAGCGTTCGTCGGCCATCAGCTGGCGCATATAGAAGAATGGCAACAAACTATCAACCTCCTCCTGGGTATATTGCACACCACTCTGCGACTCCCTTACAGCCATTCCTTTTTCATCGGAATATCTGGTTGTGATAAATTCCCCCGATATTGTACTGTAAAGGACAAATGGCGAGCGCACGCTCTTCGCGGCAAAGAATGAATAGCACCACGGCAACTGCCACAGCAGCAACAGGGCTATGGTTATACATAAAAAAATATTACTGAATCGTATCATATCTTGTACATCTTAATAATTCTAATCCTGCCTGCCCTCTTTGAAACGAGCTACCGACAACCACGACAAGGTTGTCAATAATAATGTATAGATAGCCAACATGGGCAAGAAACAGTTATATGCCTCCGGTGCCGATGCAAGGAAAAACAGGCGCAACAGCAATATGCTCACCACCGAGTAGAGTACCCTGCGTTTCCAGGTAGGTTCCAGGCACACCCACGCGACCAGCAGATAGGCTGCTATTCCGGCAACGAACCAGGGTGCCGCTGTGAGCAGGACTCTGTTGTAGAGTTCGTGCGGGAATACAGTGTGCATATAACCCCACATTATAAGGCCACATATTACAAAACACACAAGCAACGCCACAAGACCGTACAGCAGCATCTGGTTTATCATTCTCAATTGTGCCACCGGCAAATGCAAAGTGAGTTTAAGGCATTTGCGATGCATTTCGGGCACGAACTGCACCACTGCAAGCAGAATACCCACAAGCAATGGTATGAATTCGAGCAAATCCACAAAAACCACATCCTTGGAGAGCATAACCTCCCAAACGTGCTCTATGCCTTTAAGATTGGCTACGCGATTTATTCGCAGCATCGAATAGACAACAAAGCCGAACATTGTGAGCGTGGCAAGCAGCAGATACCAACGGGTTTTAATCCACTCTTTATAAAATATAGCTCTCATTTTTCTAATATTTACCAGTTAAACCAATGAAGGCATCCTCCAAATTAACCTTCTCGCACAGCAACCCGCTATATGGGATACCGGCCTCCTTGAACCTTGCCTCAACCTGTTGCAGAGGGAGGAAGGAGTGTGTTTCGAGGCAGTTTCTTATAAGCGAGGGGTGATAGAAATCGTCGCCAAGAGCCAAAGAAGGCTTATATCCGTCGGGCAGCAGGCAGGTGTATCGCCTGATGCCATCAAGTAATTTATCTATTGGTTGCTGGAACAGTATTTTGCCATAGTCCATTATAATGCAATCGTCTATAAGCCGTTCCATATCCTGTATAATGTGCGATGTAAGGAATACCGTTTTATTCTCGGAACGGGCATAGTCCTTCAAATAATCGACAAACAAACGACGATAACCGGGATCGAGGCCCAATGAAAAGTCGTCAAGCACCAGCAGTTCGGGGTTTTGGGCAAGTATAAGGCCCAATGCCACCTGCGAACGCTGTCCGCAGGACATTCGCGAAATGCGTTGCCCCGGAGCCACTTTAAGTTTGTTCATCAGTTCGTAGTAGGCCTCCTTACGCCACTGACCGGGATAGAATGCTGCATAGAACTTCTCTATCTCGCTGATGGTCATAAACTGGTACTGCACGTGCCCTTCGATGAGCAGGCCTATGTTGCGGCGCAAGGCGGGGTCCATATCCTGGATATTTTGCCCGAATATACGGCACTCGCCCGAACGGGGTTTCAGATATCCGCTCAATATGTTTATTGTGGTGGTCTTGCCTGTTCCGTTCTTCCCAAGCAGGCCCAGGATTCTTCCTTTGGGCACATTAAAGCTCAAATTCTCATATATGAGCCGCTTGCCATAGTAATGCGTAAGCTGTTTACACTCAATTATATTTTCCATACTCTACAAGAAGATAAAAAGGAGAGGTATTGCAATGCCCAGGAGAAGTTCGATTCCACCACGGCCCCAAAGCCCCTTTGAGCCCTTGTTCATCACAATTCCGGTTATGGTTATAAGTATCAATGACACGGCAAAGAGGTCGGAAAAATGTGTCCACCAGCGCCCCGGATTATAGTGCAGCTTCGTGAGCGAACCAATCACATAACGGCGTGTGAGTTTTTCATACACCGCCTGCTGCGTTGTCAAGTTAACCCACAGGTTTGAACCACCTTTGAGAAAGACCTTCATTGTATTCTCCTTGGGGAAATAGTGTTTGGTGTAGTTCTCCTCCTCGCCAATGGTTTGTAGCAGGCCGATGACATGCTCCTTTTTAATGGCTTGCTTGGCAGGGAGAGGCTCATCCAACACAAAGTTCTTCACCTCCACGGAGTAATTGGGATTTATGCTGTTCCTGTGGTTCATGACTATACCCGAAATGGCATAAATGAGAATCATTCCCGAGAAGAAGAAGGAGAGGTCGCGGTGTACCGTGCGGCTCCACTTGCGTATTTTGGTTCCCACATTACTGAATTTCATACGAAACGGCCTCTACAAAATAGAACGACAAATATGCTTTTCCTGTTTTCTCCTGGTTGGCGGCAATTTTTGCACGGAAATCGGCAATGCGGCCCTCTGTGGTGTTGGCAGTTTCGCCACGGGCATTCTTCTCGGTGCTGCAACCGCCCTCGCCATCACCGTGGTTGTCGCTCAGAGCCTTGGCTTTTGCCTCCCACTGTTGCAGATAAGCCTCATCGACACGTTCCTCTCTTAACACGCCGTTTACTTTTACTATGCTGTTAATGCATTTTGTGTCGAACGAACCTAACTTGGCAGCCTCTACACGAATGGTTTTTGTGTCGTCACTGCCCATCATAAAAATCTTGGTGGCACCGTGCTTGCAGGCATGGGTACACACACCGTCGAACACCACCTCCTTGTTTACGAGATTCTCGGCGTCGGCAAGGAGAGCATCGACATCCATTACAGTTTCCGTTGCTGCCTGCTCACCGTTCTCTGTTGCCGGTTGCTGTTTGTTTCCACAAGATACTGCCATACACATAATGGCTGCCACGATTGTAAATTTGATTGTTTTCATCTTTTTATACTTTTAAATTGTTTGTATTTATGTTTTTAAAATAAATGACAAGTTGTTTTGTCCTTAAAATGTACACCCTATTCTCAATTGCAGTTCCTGCAAATTGCAGCCCCGCAAATGGGCAACATCGAATGCTTTTGTATAGCTGTACAGGAGCAATATATGTGCTTTTAGCCCGTTATCGGTTATCTTACGGGCATATTTAAGGCTTATTTCTCCTTTCAGGCTCGCACAGGTGAGATATTCATACTCCTGCATAAGATAGAGCGTCATACTGCGCGGGGTATTGCCGCTTGTAGCCGAAGAGGAGTAGGTTTTATCCTCATACGGGGTACCTCCACCCTTTCGGTATTCAGTACCAACGTGCAACGTGTATGCATCGGCTTTGCCATATATCATACGTTCAACCGCTGCATTCACATTATACCAATGCAACTGTTGCGTGCGGTAATAGGGATAGATTGATGCTTTTATGTCGCGGTTATAATAACCCACGCCGCCTTTGGCCGACCAACGTGGCGCGCCACGTTCCATGCCCCAATAGCCTATATATTCTGCCGCTGCACGAAACTGTTTTTTGTCGGATGTTTCGAGTTCGCCATAGTAGTTTACATTGGTAAGACCGCCGCCCTCATTATCGTAACGGTAAATATTTTCCTTGTTCTCCACCATCTTATAGGCAACCGACCATTTAAGAATATGGTTGTTTTCAACATCCTTGAAAGACAAACGCCCGTTGTACGTGAGTTCATACCCGCTATGGTTGCTGAAAACAACGGTAGATGGCGATTCCTTACCATAATATCCATCCCTCACGTTGCCCGACAGTTCGTTGAACAGTTGCCACTTTCCCGAAATTTTCCAACCGGCTTGCAGTGCCGCGCCATAGTAGGTATCGGCCAATGGTTTCTCTTCGCTGTCGCTTGTGTAACCATTCTCACCGAACTGCTCCTTTTTACCCCAGAAGGCTCCGTAATCGATGAGCGAGTCATAAGTTTTGTCGGTCTTGCCATACATATCGAGATAAATGCCTTCCACCCTGCGACGATAGAGGGCATTTGCACCGATGTCAACACTGTGGTTCAGGTGCAGAACGGCACCTGCAACAGCAGTGAGGTCCATAAGTTCGTTCTTATGGCGCAGGTCTTTCATTTTACCGTAATTGGCAACAGTGTAATCGAGCTTGGCGCCCAACACTATTTTGTCCGTGACATCAGCACTCACTGCACCAGTCAGGTGATAGTGCTCCATCTCCTTACGTCCCTTGTTCTCGTCGGAATACTCAACTATGTTAAAGGGGGCATCGGACGGGGCAACAAGGCAGGAGCCGGCCATATTCTTGCCTGTGAAGTTGTAATAATTGAGCTTGCCGTAAAAGGAGACTCCGGGGTTGAGACGATAAAAGGATTCGGCACCGGCACCGAAACGTGTGCTGTTGTCGGAGCCCCCGTAGTTTACGAAACCGCCTTTTTCCTTGCCGGCATACCCCTCCACCACCGACAGACGCACAGATGGCAGTGCATATAAACCGGCTGCATTCTCACTCGACAGCCAGGCATCGCTATACCTCACCTGTTCAATGGTTTTCCAACCGAGGCTATCGGTCTGTTGCGCAGACAGGCCGGGGCTCAATGCCCCGGCTATCATGCCTATTGCCAATATCTTCGAATGATAATACATAGTTGAGAATAATATCGGGTTATCAATCCTTCAATGAGGCCTGCGCACGCTCGTGGAAGTCGTTGGTCGAGTTGTTTGTATCCTTGTATATGATGCGTGCGCCATTCTTCAAGGAAGCCTCGGCATTGATGCCGCTTGCATCGGTAGCACCGTCAACACCAAGTCCATAGCCATAAACGAGCTTGCCTTCGTTCCCCGGCAATGCCTCGGTAGCCTCTTTATCGACATTGCGGTAGAGGCTGTGGCCTAGTTTGTTGGTGAGCAGAACAGAACCGGCATCCACATCGTCGGTAAAGCGTTTCTTATTGGTATCGAGGTATGCTGTCGAGAAGACCTCTACTGCATCGATAATCCACTCGTTAGGCACTTTGGCACAGCAATAGACGATATTGCCCTCTTTGCCGCCCGTATAGTGATAATCGGGGTTGCTTGCAAAAGCCTCGGGTGTGACACCTTTGGTGGTGAATATATAGAATGCGGGAGAAACCATACTCAAAGGCCATGCATTACCCTTGCCGTATTTATATGCCAACATATAATTGCCGACAGGTATCTTATCGGACGGTGTGGGATAGTAGCTTGTATTCTCGTAATCGGCAATATCGTATGTGCAGTAGTCGGCCTCGCTCAAATCTACCGAGTAGGTGTATGTCAGTGTGTGGTCTATTGCACCTGTCAATGCAACTACTATCTGCTCACCGGGGGCAAGTGTTACTGCACCCTGCGTGTACCATATACCGTTTATTGCGGGAGTATATCCTGCACCGGCGTATGAAAGTTCACCGTTCACATAGTTGTTTACACTTGCATTGGCGTTATAAGGATCGGCCATACCGATACAGATATTTTCCAATGTAGCTGTTTCGTTCGAGTTGTTATAGAGCACGGCATACTTGTCGTACTGATACTGGCCCGAACCATCGTTTTTGGGGCAACCGCCATTGTAGAGTTCCTTAATTACAATCTGGCCGGCCTTCGATTCTGTCAGTTCAATGGAAACCACATCGGCTGCGTTCCACTGCCCTGTAACGGCAATTCCGCTTTTTACACCGTTGAGCAGGTGTGTAAAACCGTCAATTGCACGTTGCTCGCTTGCCGCAGCCTCATAAATGCCGTTGGGAACAATGAACAGGCAGGCACCGGTATTGTCGGTTAAGGCAGAGTATGTCTGGCCGTTGCCTGTAAGTGTCACTGCCACACCCTCTGTGGGGGCAATATCGCCACTGGCAGGATATACAAGCTGCACCTTAACGGTGTATGTGGGATAAAAATCCCCGCCATCATCGTCACTGCACGACACAAACAAGGGAGCGACACCGATTATAAGTGCCAGAATCCAGAGTAAAGAGTTCTTTTTCATAATTTTTCTTTTTTAGTTAATTATAATTTTAGTTTTAACGATAATCCGTAATAGAATTTGGGAATTGCCGAGCTGTTGAAGAGAGAGGATTCAAGACCTGTTTGCGAGTTCTTTATCTTCCCTGTGTGGTGAAAGAAGTTTTTCGCAAAGAAGGTAACCGTGGCATAATCGCCAATCTCCTTTGTGAGGTTTATGTTTGCCGCGAACGACGACGAGATACGGGCCGGGTTAAAATAGTAGGCCGTGTTGGTCTTTATCACCATTTTGGCAAGTTCATTGTACAACGCCCTGTCGTGTTGCCTTGCCCAAAGAAATCTTTCGGCAAAGGGTATCTTTACATCGGGAGCTTCCCACGTTGTGTAATACAAGGGATAGACTGCTACGTATTTCCCGCGGTTATAGATGTCGGTATCGGAACCGTAATAGTCGCCGGCCTCTTCAAGTACAAAGCCACGCGCCCCGTCGTTGAATTCGTTCAAAGCCTGCTTGTAGTTATAAATGCTGCCCTCGACCCTCACCGACAGAATCATACGCACTTTGGGTATGTGTGTAGTTATTGTCACATTCATATCGAGCTGCCTTGACAGGCTGCCGTTGGCCACACTCACCGAACCCGACGTGGTTCCCTTGTAGTACCCTATGTATTTATAAGGGTTGCCGTCGGCCATAGTGGAGGCCGAAGAAGGGAGCGATGCACACACTGTCTCGTCGAGCCCCTTATAATGGTAATATTTGCCATCGAGCCGCACCGTGGTGTTCAATGAGTTTATGCGGGCAAAGTCCACTACCCAATCGATGCCGTAACGGCGAACCGGCGAGCCGTTGGTATATCGCACGTTGCTTTTGAATGTGTTCATTGTCTTATATGCCAGTTGCTGGGGTTGCATAGCATTGCTCCTGTCGTGCACGGTTACAATGCCGGTGTAGCGGTCTATCTGATACAAGCGGTCCCCGGCAGGTATCGCACAGGCATCGAGATGCTCTTGTGTAGTCTGCTTATAGCTGTATGGCGTATATTCATAGACCGACATATAGGGATTCATTGTCTTATTGTAGAAGGCCGAAACAGATATGTCGGTACCATTTACGGTGGCCTCTATGCCCAACTCCATCTGGCGGGTGTGCTGCCACTCCAACTGCGGGTTATATATGGCCTTTGACGGTATGGTATAATAGGCGTAGTACGATGTATTGTCGTCGGTGGATGCCGATGCAAAAGCAAGCTTATCGCTATATGTGGGTGAGGGATAGAGAACCTCGAACGACGGTAGCTTGACCGACTTGCCCACACCGCCATACACGCTGAGAGTACTGACCAATTGCTCTTTATTTTCCCACAGGGTGTATCGTGCATTCATACGGGGCGAGAAGGCGGCAGCCGTTCCATACTCCGATTTACCGATACTTGTAACATCGGAACGGATACCCGCCGTTACCTGCATAAAAGACTCCTTGCCCACTGGGAAGCGCAGGCGGTCCTCCAAATAAAAAGCATAATTGTGCATGAACGGCAGTTCGTCATAGCGATATTCGCGCCAGGTGGGAGCATAGCGCATATCGTCATAGTACGTTCCACGCCCGTTGTTTCCGTTACACGTCCATTCGGCACCAAGCATCACACGGTTGTGCACTGCTCCCCAACGGCTTGCCCGGTCGGCCTTTATCTTTATTCTGTAATCTATGGGCTTGCTATCGGTGTAGTTCATACGGTACCAATAGCCGGTGGGGCTTAAAATAATATTGGCGTTGGGATTCTCGTCGTATTTCGATGCCACAAAATATCCCTCTTCTACCGTGTGGATATACGGGCGTGTCGATGCACTACTTTCGTTTGATTTTGTTTTGGACAACTTGTCGGAATAGACCGCCGATGCCATAAGAGAAAGGTTGGTTATCCACGATTTGTTCAGGAGCCAATCGAGTTTAAGGCTGCCACGGAAACTGTAATCGCGGTTCTTTGTATATGTTTCGCGAAAAGCATCTGGGTCGGCTTTTGAATCGTATCCGCCTATATTGCCTGCCACGTTTGCCGTGAGAAGCAGAGGATGCCCGCTTTTTTCATTAAACCTGTTTGTATATACAAGCGAGAAGGCATTGCGGTCATACGCAGTGTATGGCGACAATATATTCGATACCGACTTTGTGCGCTCGAATGAAGTGTTGAGAGTTCCGTACCTGCCGCCTAAATCCCAACCCTTGCTCAATGCCACCTGTTTGGTCTTGGGTTCAGTGGCGACATCGATATGTAAAGGAGTCTTGCCCTTTCGGGTGTTTATCTTCACAATTCCGTTGGAGAGGTCGCCATACTCGACCGATGGGATGCCTGTAACTATTTCGACCGACTCAATGTTGGCGGAACTTATATTGCGCACATCGGCACCCTTTATCTCGTCGGTTGCCGAATTGTTTTGAAGGCGCACACCATCAATGTCTATCGCTGTACCGAACGAGGCATTGCCAAGCTCGCCGCTGCCGCTGCGCAACGCTATGCGTGCATCGGTGGTAGCCAGATTCTGGTCACCCACAGTCTTGCCACCGGGCAAAAGAGTACTTATACTCGAAATGTTTATAACCTGTGCGTGGTCGAGCGTAGTGCGATCAATAATATACGAAGTGGTCTCCTCGTCGCTTCTTTTTTGTGCCGTAACCACCACTCCATCGATTGTAAGGTTACTTTTTTGCAATGGCACAAGCAACGTGCCGATATTCCCGTCGATAGTCAATTCCGTGTTGTAAGTAACGTAACCCAGATGACGCACGTTGAGCGTGGCAACACCCGCAGGCACCTGTTCAATGGAGAAGGTGCCATCGGCATCGGTTATCGCCCACAGCTCACTGTCGGGCAGATAAACGGCTGCATATGCTATTGCTGTTTTCTCCTTGGCATCTACCACTTTACCCTCAATTTTATATCGTTGGGGAAAGGCCGCTACACAGCAAAGCAGAAGAAGGGTTGTTACTGATACAATTCTTTTCATCACCAATTATAGGGGCTGAACCCTGCTAATAACCGGTGCAAAATTAGTTGATGCAGAAAGGGCGTGCAATCACCATTTATTGGTATAATTCGATTTCACACTCACAATTTATTATTATTTTGGATATTTTTTCTAATTATTGCTCAAACTTCAAACAGTTATGTCACTTTTTTGGTTGCCCTCTGTTTGCAGGAGATTATATCACTTTTTCAAGCGGAACAATAACATCGCATATAAAAAGGAAGAGTGTAGAGCGTTCACTTATGTTACCGGCACTACACCCTTCTGCATAGGAGATTATTTTAAAAAAAGCAGGCCATTTGTATCACTCGCAGGTCTTTTGAATTGACCTGCTCGCCATATACAAATGGCCCTATTTTAAACTATGGGAGGCAAACCACACGAAGACCAACAAGGAAGTTGCGATCCGCAGGAGAGAGCCTGCCACGACAAGAAACACGGCAACCCGACGCAAAGGTAAAGCAGGAACCGCCACGGATAACACGGTCTTCTCCCGAAGAAGGCCCTGTGGGATTATTCTGCGGTGAAGAACTGTAAGAGCCATACCAATCGTAGCACCATTCATAGAGGTTACCGGTCATATCGTACAACCCAAGCTCGTTTGCACGTTTCTGCTTCACAGGATTGACCTTGCTGTCACTATTTTGGGTATACCAAGCAACGGCATCCACCATATAGCTTCCGCTATATTTATATCCCTTGCTATGCTTGCCGCCACGGGCTGCATACTCCCACTGCACTTCGGTGGGCAGTATATAGGTGCGGCCTGTCATTGCACTCAATTCGCGACAAAAAGCCTGCGCCTCGTCCCAGCTTATGTAATACATAGGGACATCGGCACCCACTCCACAAATAGGCAACGAAGCATCGACCAAATCTCTTTGCCTGTATATGGTGGTGCCCATAACCGCTTCCCACTGCGCCTGTGTAACCTCGCACTCGGCAATGTAAAACGATTCAAGCTGCACAGTATGAACAGGTGATTCATCACTCTCAGCCTCACTACCCTGCTCGGCAGTGGCTCCCATCCGGAACGAACCGCCCTCCACATATATCATTTTCATATTAAGGCCGCAACCGGCATTCTCCACAAAGTTCTGCGGTGTTCGTGGCTGCGGCGATTGATTATAGGCCGGCTGCGAATTGGAGGATTGCGCAGGCTGCGAGAAAGAGGATGTTTCACGCGCCGGTGCCGGGGCGCGCAACGTTTCGTGCAACAAGTCGCCCAAGAGTTTGGCACAGGCAGCAGGGATGGCAGCAGGGTCGCTCTTCATATCTACATAAGCCATTCGTTCGGCCTTTTGTGTTTCGGTACTGAAAAGTTCCGACGAGAGATTTACTTTAAATTCGTCGTATGAGTTTGAGCGGTCCATTATCCTTATTGTCGTGAAAAGCACAAAATCAACATTGTACAGTTCACGGGCAACCTTTGCCACATCACCGGGAGAGGGAATAAGCCCTCGCGACGACAATTTGTTTTTCACATCATCGAGATTCCCCTCAAAGGCCTCATAATTCCGTGAACTTACAAAAGCATCGACTATGCTTGTCTGAATTTGTTGTTTGGTTGCCGAGGAGACCTTGACATCGTTGTTACGGTCGTAAATTTCCCAGACTACAACCTTCTGTTTCTCAAAGAATTGCGCTGTGGTAACAGAGGGAAAGAGCGTTGCCACGCACAAAAGAAGAGGAATAACTATTTTTCTGTCCATTATTAAGCACTGTTTAAATTGCACCCACTAATTTATAGGCAAGGCTGTTGCAGGCACCGCGCAAGTAATCGATATCGGCATAAGTGCGCACCGACGACGATGCCACAATCTTGCCATTTGAGGTATTCACTATACGTGCACTGAGCAGAACGGTCTTTTTATCCAAAGGAGTAACTTCGGACACAAGGATATACTCCATCATCTGTTTCTTTACATAAGTGAGTGTTGCCTTTGAAATGTTTCCTGTTCTGTCAAAATTCATTTCGAGCGACATAAAGCAAATTTCGGCATATCCCTCATAGCCGTCGGAATTTGTTATAGCATCGGTAAGAGCCGTGCGAATAAAGGTTTTTGTTCCATCGGCAACATCGCCGCTTTTATCGACGACCTCGGTGATGGCAACCTTTTTACGGTTATAGAACTGCGCCTGAACTGCGGTTGAAACCAATGCAAAAAGAGCAAATAAAAGAATTACTTTTGTTTTCATAGTAATGGTGTTTTAAAATTTGTATTTCTTTTTTTTATGTAAATACATCTCATTTACGGCACAATATTTGCGCCGTCACCACCCGCTCCTCAATAGTTGAATTGTGTATATATAAAAAGAAAGTGTGGAGCTGACTTCCGTTTATCTGCAAGAAGGCTCTGACAAAACCCGAAACGAACAAACGAATACAAGACCCCACACCTGTATATGATATGGGAGTAATCGCATACCAATACAGATGATGAGTGCTGTCGTTATCCTCGTTCCTTTGAAAACTGTCAGATTCTCTTGCAAGGATAAAAGCGAAAACACTTTCATCAAAAAAAACACGTAATGCCGCGACTAATAGTCACGACATTGCAAAGTTAGAAAAATTTTCGCAAATGACAACACTCTTTTAGGGTCTTGCAATATTATTATGTAAAACGTTATTTATTATAGAAGACAATTCAAGATTTTATTATTCTTTTTTGTGCGACAAACCAAGAAACATTTTATCACCGCTATTCCTGAATAAGTTCTTGCAACATAGAACATGCATCGGAGAATGATATTCCACGATAGCGAATAATGCCGTCACCGTCGACAAGCACAAAATAAGGAGCCTTGTCCACTCCGTAATGTTTCATAAAATCGCTTTCCCACCCTTTGAGGTCGGTGAGCTGAACGCAAGAGAAACCCTCCTTTTCTATTGCTCCGCGCCAGGTGTTGTAACCTGTATCAATGGAGATACCGATGCAGCGCACTCTCTCGTCCAGTTCTTTTTGCAACCCTTCGACGGCAAGAGCCGCATCGAGCGATGCGCGGCTCCCGCTTGTCCACAGGTTTATGAGCAACGGGGTGCCGCCGCCGGCATAGGTTGAGAGGGCGTGCAGTTTTCCATTTGCATCGCACATTTTAATGTCGATGAACGGTTTTCCCACTGCGCTGCGTTCCTGTGCGGTGTATAGTTTGTTTATATAGGCTATTACATTGTCCTTACAGGCCGCCGGCAGTTCCCTTATGAATTGGAGGCCCTTTGCGGGCTCTATTACATCTATATTGTTTTTGATGAGATAGGCTGCAAGAATATTGTCGATATTGCTCTCGATGCAGCGGTAGAGAACTCCTTTGTATTGATAGGATGCGATTGCCATAGCATCGTCGGCCTCTTTACGGCCCATCTCGGAGAGATTGGGAGAAACAGCCTTCTTGTTGTAGTAACGCTTGTATATGCGCGATGCTATCTCCATTGAGTCGCGCACCTGCTGCATTGCATCGTTGAGGGGTGTTCCGCTCACACGGTAATAGCCGGGAAGGACCTTTATCTCCACATCGCCGCCTTCGGCTATGAAGTCCATTTTACGGGCAAGGCGGCCTTGCGGGGTGAAGGTTACCACGTTGCACACTGCCGGCAGTTCCACATTGCCCGATAACTCAAAGGCTCCATTCTCAACAATGCTCTTCGACAGGATGTCGGCACCATTCTGCTTGTTGGGCGACATAAGGAATATGCTGTCGCCATTTTCCAGGCCACCCTCTACGGTGCCCGTTACGCGCACGTTGTCGCTGCACGCTGCGAGAAACAGAAGAAAAAATATGTATGCTGCGTTTTTCATTTTATGACTGTTTGTCAGTTGGCACTGCCCGACACAATATCAAGCAGTTCGTTTGTAATTGCCTGCTGGCGGCCTTTGTTATACTCGCGCACAAGTTCCTGAATGAGGTCGTCGGCATTGTCGGTGGCTATCTGCATAGCCATCATACGGGCTGCGTGCTCGGCTGCGGCCGAGTCGAGCAGGGCGGTAAAAAGTCGGAGTTTTATTGTACGCGGCAGCAGTTGCTGCAACAGGGCCTCCTTGCCCGGTTCCAGGATATATTCATGCGCGGCGGGTGTTTCACCGGTTATGGTATCGACTTTGATGGGCAGCAGGGTTTCCACCACAGGAACCTGCTTGGCTGC
The DNA here is from genome assembly GCA_015060885.1 of Bacteroidales bacterium. Classification (GTDB taxonomy): domain Bacteria; phylum Bacteroidota; class Bacteroidia; order Bacteroidales; family Bacteroidaceae; genus HGM04593. The sequence continues at coordinate 8,463 of SUXO01000024.1, read as the reverse complement.
CGACCGGAAATGTGTATAGACCAAGTCGACGCGGTCTATTTCGCCCGATGCAAAGCGTTCCATAAGTGCCGTTGCTGCGGAGGCGACTACATCGTAGGAGACTGCGGCAGCCTGTTCCAAAAGCGACACGTTGGGTTCGAAACCTATTTTGCGCATTGCATCGGAGATTTTCTTGCCCACGGGCAGGAGTTCCACCGCAACCCCGGCTGCCGTGCAGTTATCCACCACGGCGCGCGCCTCACGTATTATATTGGCGTTGAACCCGCCACAGAGGCTCGAATTGGACGAAACGGCTATTACCACCACCTTTTTTGCTTCGCGCACTGCCGTGAAGGGTGTGTCAAGAGATACGGAGTTTTGCAGAAAGGAGGTGAGAATGCCATCGAGTTTCTGCTTGTAAGGGAGCATATTCTCAATGGTATTCTGGGCACGGCGCAACTTTGCGGCCGAAACAAGTTTCATTGCCGAAGTTATCTTCTGCGTGCTTTTTACCGACTGTATTCTCTGCTTTATCTCTTTGAGGTTCATCGCTTATCCTAATTGAGGGTTGATGTAATTTCGGCAGCAACATCCTTTATTGTCTTCTCGACCGACTCGTCGATTACACCCGACGAGAGTATGTCAAGCACATCGCTGCGGTGCTTGGTGCGCATAATGTCGAGGAAGAGTTCCTCGAACTCCTCTACCTTTTCAAGCGGCACCTTGCTCAACAGGTTGTTCACGCCGCAATAGAGGATTGCTATCTGCTCGCCCACAGGCATCGGTGAGTATTGGGGCTGTACAAGCAGTGCGTTGTTGCGACGGCCACGGTCGATGACACTCTTTGTCACCGGGTCCATATCGCTGCCGAACTTTGCAAAGGATTCGAGCTCGCGGAACTGCGCCTGGTCTATTTTGAGCGTACCGGCAACACGCTTCATCGATTTTATCTGCGCATTGCCGCCCACACGCGATACCGATATACCCACGTTGACCGCAGGGCGAAATCCCTGGTTGAAGAGGTCGCTTTCGAGATATATCTGGCCGTCGGTGATGGAGATTACATTGGTGGGAATGTAGGCCGACACATCGCCTGCCTGTGTCTCAATGATGGGCAGGGCTGTCAATGAGCCACCTCCCTTGACCTTATCTTTGAGGCTGGGAGGGAGGTCGTTCATCTGCCGGGCGACTTCGGGCTGGTTTATTATTCTGGCAGCACGTTCGAGCAGGCGCGAATGGAGGTAGAAGACATCGCCGGGATAGGCTTCGCGGCCCGACGGGCGACGAAGGATGAGCGATACCTCGCGGTAGGCAACGGCCTGTTTCGAGAGGTCGTCGTACACGACAAGGGCGTGGCGGCCTGTGTCGCGGAAATACTCGCCTATGGCAGCACCCGCCATTGGTGCATAGTACTGCATTGCGGCGGTGTCGGATGCTGTTGCCACAACAACCGTGGTGTATTCGAGTGCTTTATGCATACGCAGGGTGTTCACAATGGATGCCACCGTGGAACCCTTCTGCCCTATTGCCACATATATGCAATAGACTGGGTTGCCTGCCTCGTAATTGGCACGCTGGTTTATTATTGTGTCGATGGCTATTGCCGTCTTGCCTGTCTGGCGGTCACCGATTATGAGCTCGCGCTGCCCACGGCCTATTGGTATCATTGAGTCAATGGATTTGAGCCCTGTCTGCAAAGGCTCGGTAACAGGCTGGCGGAATATCACTCCCGGTGCCTTGCGGTCGAGCGGCATTTCGTACTTCTCGCCCACGATATCGCCCTTGCCGTCGAGTGGCTCGCCGAGCGGAGTGATGACACGCCCCAACATTGCATCGCACACATCGATGGAGGCGATGCTGCCGGTACGTTTCACTGTCATACCCTCTTTGATTTTATCGGTGGGACCAAGCAGGATGGCTCCCACATTATCCTCTTCGAGGTTCATCACAATGGCCTTTATACCGTTGTCGAATTCAAGAAGTTCTTCGGCTTCGGCATTATTGAGGCCATATATGCGCACAACACCGTCGCTCACCTGCAACACGGTGCCCACTTCGTCGTACTTGGCACTGGTGTCGGCTCCTTTGAGCTGTTCAAAAAGCACAGCCGACACTTCGCTGGGTTTTATATTCATTATACCAATTTTCTATTGTTTACTACCAATTGTTTTCGTATCTCGGCGAGTTGCTTGCTCACGCTTGCATCGAGCCGCGTTCCTTTCGTTTCGCAAATGAAACCACCGATAAGCGACTCGTCGACAATGTTCCGTATCTCAATATCGACATCATTGCGCGACTCAATGGAATGTTCTATCTTGTTCTGCAACTCCTGTGACAAAGGGTGTGCCGTGGTTATCTTCATTGCCATAATCTTTTTATCCTCGCGGTATATTTCAATATATGAGTATGCCATATAAAGCAACATATCCTCGCGTGAGCCCTTCACCACGAGCCGGGCAAAACGCTCGAACGCGGGCGATGGGCCTGCAACGGCCGAACAGATGAACTGCACCCTCTCTTCGGTACTCATTGCGGGGTTGCGTGCCATTACGGAAAACTCCTTCACCTTGCGCAAGGTATCTTTCAGCTGCCGCATATTATTATATACTGCAACCTCCTCACGCTGCTCGCAGGCATATTCGTAGAGAGCGCGTGCATAACGCTGTGATATGGTACCTATGTTCATTTTCCGATGTTTTTACCCACAATGGACTCGTCGATAAGCTTTTCGGTGTAGGCCTGCTGCGCCTTGTCGCCCGACAGTTCACGACGAAGAACCTTCCCTGCTATATCGAGCGACAGTTCTGCCACAGTATTCCTTATCTCGTTCAGTGCTGTTGCCTTTTCTTGCTCTATCACACGACGCGCCTCGGCGAGCATCTTCTCGCCTTCGGCCGCAGCCTTTTCGCGTGCCTCTTTCATAAGCTGTTCACGCGCAGTGGCCACTTCGCGCAGAATACGTGCCTGCTCGTCGCGCGCAGCCTTCAATATCGCTTCACCCTCGGCATTTATGTCGGCAAGTTTCGCGTTGGCCTTCTTTGCATTCTCCAACGCATCGTCGATAAAGCGTTTGCGCTCGTCGATGGCCGATGTTATTGCAGGCAAAGCATATTTGGAGAGTATGAAGAATACTATTCCAAAGGCTACAAGCATCCAGAAGAGAAGCCCTGCATCGGGTAATAAGATTGACATCTCCCGCCCTCCTCTATGTTAAAGCAATATCACAAGAATTGAAACAAGGATGGCGAACATTGCAACACCCTCGATGAGCGCGGCGGCAAGAATCATACTCGAACGGATGTCACTTGCAACCTCGGGCTGGCGAGCCATAGATTCCAACGCAGTGGATGCTATGCGACCAATACCGAAGGCCGCACCGAGAACCACGATACTTGCAGCGAACGCTGCTGCTGCTTTTGAGAGGCTCACGCCAATCGCTGCTTGTAAAAGAACTGTAAACATAATGGTTATTTTAAAATATTAATAATTTGTACACTAACTCTTTGCGTGGTGCTGTGGCTGCGCCAGCCCTATGAACACGGCCGACAACATTGTAAACACGAATGCCTGTATGAATGCCACCAGCAGCTCCAATATATTCATGAACACGGTGAAAAATACCGAAATCACGGTCATTGCACCACCCAGGTATTTGTTTACCGACATTGTAATGAAAATGAGGCAAATGAATACCAATATGGCTGTGTGCCCCGCAAATATGTTTGCAAACAGACGTACCGTGAGGGCAAACGGCTTTACAAAAATGCCGAACAGTTCAATGAAGGGCATCAATGGCAGGGGGAATTTCAACCAGGTGGGCACGTCGGGCCACAATATCTCTTTCCAATACTCCTTGTTGCCGAACACATTCACCGCTACAAAGGTGCAGAGCGCAAGCGCAAGGGTAACCGCAATGTTGCCTGTCACGTTCGCCCCACCGGGGAATATGGGTATAAGCCCCATTAGGTTGCTCAACAATATGAAGAAAAAGACGGTGAGCAGATAAGGCGTGAAACGTGCCCACTTCTCGCCGATATTTGGTTTTATCACATCGTCTATTACCATTGTCACAATAGCCTCCATTGCACCCACAAAACCGCGTGGCGCGGCATTGCTGTCACCGCGTTTCCTGTACCATCGCGATGTAAGCAGCATTATTATGCATAGCAGGGCTCCGTTGAGGAAAATGGCAAGCACATTCTTGGTTATGGATATATCGAGCAAGGGACGTTGCTCATTGCCTGCGGCATTGCGCTCCACCACCTTTCCTTCGTTATCGCCGTGGCGGGAGAGATAAAAACCGTTGTACTCCTCGCCCTCGTGGAATACCGACGAGGAGAAGAACTGCCAACCCGCACGCTCGCTGTAAACAATCACAGGCAACGGAATGGATATATGCTTGTCGCCTATTGTGGTTATGTGCCACTCGTAGGCATCCTTCAAGTGTTCGAATATTACTTTGGGTGCATCGAAAGGCTCCTGCCCGCCCGATGCGGCAAAGGCCTGTGAACCTGTCACAGGCAACAGAAAAAGCAGAAGCAGCAATATGTAACGCACCTTGTTCATATACTCATTTTATATGTTTCTTCAAATATATGCTGTAAGCACATTCGGGCACAAGCAGCAACAGATAATAGACAAAGAATGTGAAGAGCACGGGCAGCACATTGTCGCGCATAAGGAATGCCGCAATGGTAATGAAGAATACCGATGCGAACATCTTCACAGCCTTGAATCCAATTATGTATCTTGTGAATGCAACACCCGTCATTCCGGTATCGAGCGAGAGCAATGCCCCCAGGTAGAATATCCAGAAATAGAGTGGCACAATCCAATGGCCCTTGAACGTATATTGCGGGAAGCACAAAGCCATAAATGCTTCACCCAACAACGACAATACCAAAATTATCGCTGTCAATGCCAATGTTGCTTTCAGTAGTTTTTTCATAGTTGTCGTTTGTGTCATCCTATATCTCCACGCAGGCGGTGACCACATTGTCGCATACTTCGACAAAACCGCCGCTAATGGCAACTTCGCCCGCAGGCCAGCGTATTACACCGCGTTCCAGGACCGATATTATGGGGGCGTGATTGTATAGCACGGTAAAGGGTGCAGCAACACCGGGAAACAACACCTGTGCCACATTGCCCGAAAAGAGTTCCCTTTCGGGCGAGAGGATTATGAGCTTGAAATCACGACCGGCCATCTGCTTTGTCATTTAATCTGTTCAAGCATCTTCTTGCCCTTCTCAATAGCTTCTTCAATGGTTCCCACATTGAGGAATGCCTGTTCGGGTATGTTGTCGACCTCGCCGTCGAGTATCATATTGAAACCTTTTATGGTATCCTCTATCGGCACCATCACACCCTTGACACCGGTAAACTGTTCGGCCACCGTGAAGGGTTGCGAAAGGAAACGCTGCACACGACGGGCGCGGTTTACGGTTGTGCGGTCCTCGTCGGAGAGTTCCTCCATACCCAATATCGATATTATGTCCTGCAACTCCTTGTTGCGTTGCAGTATCTGCTTCACACGCTGTGCGGTATTGTAGTGCTCCTTGCCCACTATGTTGGCATCGAGGATGCGTGATGTGGAGTCGAGCGGGTCCACAGCGGGGTATATTCCAAGCTCGGCAATCTTGCGGCTGAGAACCGTGGTTGCATCGAGATGGGTAAATGTTGTTGCGGGTGCAGGGTCGGTGAGGTCGTCGGCCGGCACATATACTGCCTGTACCGATGTAATGGAGCCGTGTATCGTGGAGGCAATACGCTCCTGCATTGCTCCCATCTCACTTGCGAGCGTGGGCTGGTATCCCACAGAACCGGGCATACGGCCAAGCAGTGCCGACACTTCGGAACCTGCCTGTGTAAAACGGAATATATTGTCGATAAAAAAGAGGATGTCATTGCTCTTTCCCTCGGCAGCACCGGCATCGCGGAACGATTCGGCTACGGTAAGCCCTGAAAGTGCCACCGATGCACGCGCGCCGGGAGGCTCGTTCATCTGGCCATACACCAGCGTTGCCTGTGATTTTTCCACCTCACTGTAATCGACCTTCGAGAGGTCCCACTCGCCACGCTCCAATCCCTTCTTGAACTCTTCGCCGTAACGCACAACGTTCGACTCTATCATTTCGCGCAAGAGGTCGTTGCCTTCGCGGGTACGCTCCCCCACTCCGGCAAACACCGAATAACCGTCGTGTCCTTTTGCAATGTTGTTTATTAGCTCCATTATGAGCACGGTCTTTCCAACACCGGCACCGCCGAAAAGACCAATCTTGCCACCCTTGCAATAGGGCTCCAAAAGGTCGATGACCTTTATACCGGTGTAGAGCACCTCCTGAACAGTCGAAAGCTCTTCGAACTTGGGAGCATCGCGGTGTATGGGATATGCCCCGTCCTTGTCAAGCGGGCGCATACCATCGATGGAGGCACCCACCACATTCATCATACGCCCTTTTATCTGGTTACCTATGGGCATTGTAATGGGGGCACCGGTTGCCGACACAGGCATCTTGCGGGCAAGGCCTGCTGTCCTGTCCATTGCAACGGTGCGGACAGTGTCGTCGCCTATGTGCTGCTGTACTTCGAGCACGAGTTCACGGCCATCGCGGCAAGTCACTGTGAGTGCTTCGTGAATGGCGGGCAGAATTACTTTGCCGTCGTCACCACGGCTGTCGAAGGTGACATCTATTACAGCTCCTATTATCTGGGATATATATCCTCTGTTTTCAGACATTGTCTAATATGTTATTTAGTTGACAAAACGCGTTGTGTAATTAACAACCGGACATTTTATATGGTTCCGGCAAATGGCTAACTGCACACGGCCGATTGTACAGACAGGCTGATACAGTCCATTTTCGCGCTTTGCCGCAAAAACAGTAATTATCGGCGAGGAACACAATTGGGAATATTCTGCTATAAACAGAGTTCCACAAACGGGAGATTCCAGGTTTCGGCAACTTTCTTGTACACCACATTGCCTTCTACCACGTTAAGTCCCTTGCGCAACTCATCGTTGTCGGTACAAGCCTTACGCCATCCCTTATCGGCAAGTTGAAGAGCATAGGGCAATGTAGCGTTGGTTAGTGCCAATGTCGATGTGTAAGGCACGGCTCCGGGAATATTGGCTACACAGTAGTGCTGTATTCCGTCGACATAATATGTAGGTTCTTCGTGTGTTGTCGCGTGTGAAGTCTCAAAGCAACCGCCCTGGTCTATTGCGACATCAACAAGCACGCTGCCCGGTTCCATATCGGCAAGCATATCGCGTGTAACCAGCTTGGGAGCTTTTGCACCGGGAATGAGCACCGAGCCGATAACAAGGTCGGCCGTTTTGAGTTCCTCGCGGATGTTGTATTCCGACGACATAAGTGTTTTTACATTGCGGGGCATAACATCGGCAAGATATGAAAGGCGAGGCAACGATATATCACAGATTGTGACATCGGCACCCATACCTGCTGCGGTGCGGGCTGCGGTTGTACCCACGACTCCGGCACCAATCACGAACACTTTTGCCGGCTTTACACCGGGCACACCGCCCAGCAATTTGCCCTTGCCGCCACGGGGACATTCAAGGAAATAGCACCCCTCCTGGATTGCCATACGGCCTGCGACCTCGGACATTGGAACGAGCAAGGGCAATGAACGGTCCTTGCGCTCCACGGTTTCATAGGCACAGCATATAGCTCCGCTCTCTATCATTGCTTTTGTGAGTGGCTCGCTCGACGCAAAATGGAAATATGTAAAAAGCAGCTGCCCCTTGCGCACAAGTCCATACTCGCTCTCAATGGGCTCTTTAACCTTTACAATCATATCGGCAATTGCATATACCTCCTCAATTGTCGGCAGCACTTTGGCACCTGCCGCAATATAGGCTTCATCGTTGAACCCGCTGTTCAACCCGGCCGATGCCTGAACATATACTTCGTGCCCGTGTTTGGTCATCTCTTTAACGCCCGAAGGGGTCATTCCAACACGGTTCTCGTTATTCTTGATCTCTTTTGGTACTCCTATTATCATAACAATAAATTTTGATTTTTTTAAAAATTTGAGCAGACGAAAATATAAAATATTTGCAAAAAAAGAAAAAAATTCTCCTGTTTTTTTACAATTCAATGAAAAATTGACAGATTTACGAAGTAAAAATGGCTCAGTAGCAAAAAGGTATGGCACTCACTATATACGATACTAAACATTCTTGCTTTTGACTTCTCGGTGTTATTTATCGGTTATTCTCTCATTGGAAATATATCTTTGACGTTCTTTGTCGCGCAAAGAACCAAGGCTCACCTGCAAAAGTCGGTGGAATAAAACTTTCTCACTCCTAAATCCTCGGTGGCCCGTGAGATATTCTTTCTATCATTGAAACTCCTTTATTTACTTTTTGTCGCTCAAAAAGTAACAAAAACGCCCGGCACACGGGGCGTTCAAGTCGCTCCTGTCTCTGCTCGTGAATTGCTTAAAGCAATATAACTC
>SUXO01000023.1 GCA_015060885.1 Bacteroidales bacterium | reverse complement strand
GCGAGAGTAAGAAAGCAAATTTATTTGCATTATGCCGAACGTGAGTTATTTCGTTATACAAAGGGCTGCGTGAGGGAGCACAACTTATTAAAGAATCAATTTGTCCACACTAAATTTCTACTGAACCCTTGATATCCTGTATGCTGTAAAAACAACCTCGGCCGTGCAATGCACGGCCGAGGTACGTTTATTTATCAAATTCAGAGTTTAATTATTCTGCAATGAACTTGCCTTCGGCGAATTTGTTCACGTTCGGCAAAGTTCTTGCAAGCAAACTTGCGACCTTTGCTCTTACTCAGCCACAATTTTTTTACCGTTCTGGATGTAGATACCACCCTTAACAGTACTGTTAACCTTGCGGCCTTGCAGGTCGTAGATTGCACCGTCAGCGGCTGCGCCATCGGCAGTAATCTCGTCGATGCCTGTAACACCACCTGTTACGTTAATCCAGCCTGTGTAAGGTTCAAGTTTCTCTTTTGAACCGGGAGCCGAGAGAACAACGTTCTTGATGGTGAACTGGTAGTCGCCATCGGCTGCACCGTTCACTTTGAGGGATGCGGTTGCAACGTCACCCTCTGTGCCGTTGTAAAGAGCGTTGCTCATTGAGATGATTACCACGCGAAGTGAACCGTCGGGCTGAATGGCACACTCGGGATATGAGTGCTTGCGGCTGTTTGTGCGGCTGCCGAGGTCAACGGCGTAGTACTCGCCGTCGAAATCAACCTCGATGCCTTCGGGGAGTTCAAGGTCGAACTGGATTGCCGAGAAGGGATAGCCGGGGTTGTTGATGTTGATGAGCAGTGTAGAGCCATCGCCATCGGCCGATACAGTGCTAATCTCACCGGCGCGTGTAGCGGCTGCTTTTGCAGGAGCTGCACTTGCAGTGTCTTTGCCCAGGATTATGGTAACAAGTGCTGTTGCATCGGCAACTGTCAACTCACCGTCACCGTCAACGTCAGCTGCGGCGGTTGTCTCTACATCACCGAGAATCATTGCAACTACTGCTGTTACGTCGGCTACGAGAACCTCGCCATCGCCGTCAACATCGCCGAGGATAGCAGAAGCTGAACCTGTGAAATTACCGTTCACATATATTACAGTACCATCAGTATATACGCGTGAACTATTCACGCTACCATAAGCATCGATTGCGCTATAAGTAATCTCCTTAACTTCAACTGCACTTGTTGCGAAGTCGAACTCATAGCAACCATTCTCGGCTGTTGCAAGGATTACAGCATCGGATGAAACAGCCATATCTGCGGCAGCGCTGGCTATGCCGCTTACGTATGTATCGCTCACGTTGCCGGTTGCCTTGTCGAGGGTGGCAATAAAGATATCCGATGAGAGTTCGTCGCTGACAACCAAAGAGGTGTTGAAGGGAAGCTCGCCGTGGAAGGTTCCGCCAAGAACAAGATTGTCGCCATTCTCGCCCATAAAGAGGTTGAAGGGGATATATGCTTTGGGGTTAGCTGCGGTGTTGAACACTTTGCTTGTAACAGTTTCACCGATTGTTGTCAACACGAATGCGTGTTCAAGAGCACCTTCATCGGTTGTGGCGAATGTGAAATTGCTTGCACCGGCAGAGGTGGTGAGGGTGAGGTTACCGAAACCGATGAAGCCTACATAGATTGTACCGTTGTCGGCTACAAAATTAAAGGCTTCGGCATAGTGCTGGTTGTATGAGATTGCCTCGGTGTTCTGAACGACGGCTACGCTGGATGCATTGGACAGGTCGCTCTTGTCGAGTGAGAAGAGACCGAGGTTCTTGTTCTCCATGTACATGAAGTCCCATACGTTAACATAGCTGGCGGCCCAACCAAGTTCGGGTACGTCGGCCGAGAAGCCTGCCGATACATATACCTTGTCGCCATCGATCTTGATGTTGTTGGGGGTTACATAGACATAAGCAGGATCGGGGAAGTAGAGACCGCTGTTCATAATGCCATCGCTAACTACGGGAGCAAGGGTCTTCACGGCCTCGAACTTACCGTCGGCGCTGATTTTGGCAACGAAGCCGATGTAACAGCTGCCATCGCTTTCGAGGATTGTCTCTTCGCCATCGGTACCGGTGCAGATAACTGCATCCATGTAGTGGCCGGCGGCATAGAGTGTACCGTCGGTATCGGCGGTGAGGGCGTAAATCTCGGCGGCACCGAAGATAGTGGCGGCCCACTGCTCTTCACCCTTGCCATTGTACTTCACAATGGCCGATGAGGTGAGGCCTTCGGGGTCGGCAACTTCGCTGCTGCCAAAGCTGAATGCCTTGTTGTAGGTGCTGGACACGTATACTGAACCGTCAACAGCAGCAGCTGTGCGTATAGCTTTGAGTTCGGCAGCATCGGTTACAGACTCATAGTTGCTCAACCAGCCCTCATAGCCCTGTGCATTGCCTGCATATTCAGTAAAGGCTACATTTATTGATTTATCGGCAAGAGCGATTCGCGCGAAACCGGCAGCGGGCTCAATAGCGATGCTCGCCAAAGTTTCTGCAATGTTCGCAACCTCTCTTGTTGCGAGGTCGAACTCATAGCAACCGTTCTCGGCTGTTGCAAGGATTACAGCATCGGATGAAACAGCCATATCTGCGGCGCTGTTGGCTATGCCGCTTACGTATGTATCGCTCACGTTGCCGGTTGCCTTGTCGAGGGTGGCAATAAAGATATCCGATGAGAGTTCGTCGCTGACAACCAAAGAGGTGTTGAAGGGAAGCTCGCCGTGGAAGGTTCCGCCAAGAACAAGATTGTCGCCATTCTCGCCCATAAAGAGGTTGAAGGGGATATATGCTTTGGGGTTAGCTGCGGTGTTGAACACTTTGCTTGTAACAGTTTCACCGATTGTTGTCAACACGAATGCGTGTTCAAGAGCACCTTCATCGGTTGTGGCGAATGTGAAATTGCTTGCACCGGCAGAGGTGGTGAGGGTGAGGTTACCGAAACCGATGAAGCCTACATAGATTGTACCGTTGTCGGCTACAAAATTAAAGGCTTCGGCATAGTGCTGGTTGTATGAGATTGCCTCGGTGTTCTGAACGACGGCTACGCTGGATGCATTGGACAGGTCGCTCTTGTCGAGTGAGAAGAGACCGAGGTTCTTGTTCTCCATGTACATGAAGTCCCATACGTTAACATAGCTGGCGGCCCAACCAAGTTCGGGTACGTCGGCCGAGAAGCCTGCCGATACATATACCTTGTCGCCATCGATCTTGATGTTGTTGGGGGTTACATAGACATAAGCAGGATCGGGGAAGTAGAGACCGCTGTTCATAATGCCATCGCTAACTACGGGAGCAAGGGTCTTCACGGCCTCGAACTTACCGTCGGCGCTGATTTTGGCAACGAAGCCGATGTAACAGCTGCCATCGCTTTCGAGGATTGTCTCTTCGCCATCGGTACCGGTGCAGATAACTGCATCCATGTAGTGACCGGCGGCATAGAGTGTACCGTCGGTATCGGCAATGAGGGCGTAAATCTCGGCGGCACCGAAGATGGTGGCGGCCCACTGCTCTTCACCCTTGCCGTTGTACTTCACTATGGCCGATGAGGTGAGGCCTTCGGGGTCGGCAACTTCGCTGCTGCCGAAGCTGAATGCCTTGTTGTAGGTGCTAGACACGTATACAGAGCCGTCAAGGGCAACTGCGGTGTTTACACCTTTGATTTCCAAGGAGTCCGACACAGGCTCAAACGAAGCAGCCCAAGTCTGGTCGAAGACCTCTTGTGCTTGCGCAGCCATTGTGGCTACGACAGCAACCAAAATTAGTAGAAATTTTTTCATAATTCTCAATTAAAAGTTAATATATAAAAACTATTCTCTTCGCTTATCATTTATCCCATATCTCAATCTCAGGGTTTGCTTCCACGGCCGAGGTGGGGAAACGCATTGTATATTTATCGGGTGTCAATGTGTATATTTCCTGCTCACCACCCTCTTTATTCTCGAACTTGCCGTTCTTGTCATAGTCATACGAGTGTGTAAGTTCGGGTTGTGTGGTGCGGCGCAGGTCGTTCCAACGGTGTCCCTCAAATGCGAGTTCACGGGCACGTTCATCAAGTATTTCCTGAATAAGTTGTTCGTTATCCATCGCATCGATGAGTTTCTTTGTGGTGCTGTAACCGCTTGCATCGAGACGTTTTTCCATAAGAGGTATGAGATAGTTCACTGCCTCGCCTGTTTCGCCCAGGCGTGCCGAGGCCTCGGCTGCCGTGAGATACATCTCGGATGTGCGGAAACTGCTCACACATTCGTCGGTTCCGCCTTTCAGCAGTGAATATGTTGTTGTTGTAACACGCTTGAAGAACTTCTTGATGCGCAGGTCGCCCTTGCGGTACATATTTATGAAATTGCGCGAGGGCATATTTATCACGGTGTACATATTGCTGCTGAAACGCTCCAATGAAACTATGCTCTCGACCGATTTATGGCTGTTGGGCAGCGGGCAGTCATTTATGGCAAGGTTTTCAATCTCGTTATAGACTTGGAGCACGGCTTTGGCTGCATCGAGCGACTTCTGCCACTCACCCATATATAAGTAGGTGCGCGCACGCAGAGCCTGTGCCGATATCTTGTTAAAACGGTAGTTCTTTCCCTCTTCCCATTTCTCTACGTTGAGATAGTTTTCGGCTTCGGCAATATCGTTAAGCACCTGACGATAGACATCTTCGACACTGCTGCTGCGCGGAATGGCGTTTACATCGGCTGCCAGCATCATCGGCACTCCACGTGTTGTTGCCGGGTTGCAATGTGTATAAGGCTCGGCATAGAGGTTTACAAGAAGGAAATGGGAGTAGGCACGCATCATATATGCCTCGCCCACCAGTTGGTTTATCTCTTCCGATGTCGCCTCGATTATTTCGAACCGGTGCTCGATTATGTAGTTTGCGATGTATATGGAGTGATAATACTCGCGCCACGAAAAATAGCTTGTGGTGAGAGAGGGGTTCTCTTTCCATAGCCAGAGGTCGAGATATGCATCCTTGTCGGCATCCTTGGAGTTCTTGACATCCATATTAAGCTCATCGGTGAGCAAGGTTGTCATATACCTGTCCTTTGTAAACTTGTTATACTCATAGGTGAGGAGCGCGCGGTACTCATCGCCTGTTGTTGCAATTACTTTTCCTGTGGGGGTGATATCGAGGAAGTCGTCACACGCTGTAAAGGCGAGTATTGCAAAAATACCTAAAAGAAGAGTCCTTATTTTCATTGTCTATTATTCTTGTTTTGGTTGCGTTTGTTAGAAAGTGACATTCAATCCAAAAATATAACTTTTGGGGATGGGCTGTGCAAACGGATTACCCATTGTTTCTGGGTCGAGATAGTTCTCATAATCGCTTGCTATTACAAGGAGATTACGTCCCTCGAACGAGAGTGATGCCGACGTTATACCCAACGGAGCAAGCAGCTTGCTTGGGATGCGGTACCCGATGCGCACGCTTTGCAGGCGGCAATAGTTCTGCTTGCGCACCCATATGTCGAGCATACTGTATGTATTGTACTCCTCATAGTGGGTATATTCGTCACTGCGGCCCACATTGTTTGTCATAAGGCCGGGCAATGATGAGTAGGGGTTGGCCGCTGTCCAACGGTTCAGGATATCCTTGTTGGTATTAAGACCGCGGTCGTAATATACGGGTGAATACGAGGGCTGTACACGCACCTTCATACCGAGGTTAAAGACAAAATTCAGGTTCAGCTGCCAATTACCCCATTCGAAGGTATTTATGAAACCGCCCGAACATTTGGGTTCCGATGTACCCATATAGGTGTAAAGGTTGCGCTGTTCCTCGGCCGAAAGGCCGCTTGCACCGAAACGGTTAAGGTTAAAGAACTCTTTTGCAGTGAGAATGCTGCCATCCTTGCCCACAAAGAGCGGATAACCGTCCTTGTCGATCCCGGCAGTCTTATAGGCGAAGATTGCACCAATGGGATAACCCTCGCGCGAGGGATTGGTTGAGTTTTCGGCCACGCTCTCGTCGAGAATCTTGTTGGTGTTGAAGCCCAGATTCAACATTGTTGTCCACTTGAAGTTCCTGGTCTTGATATTGGTGGTGCTCACCGCGAACTCCCAACCCTTGTTCTCCATCGATGCCCAGTTTATGGTGGTGCTTGAAAAACCGGTCTCCAAAGGAAGCTGGCGCGAACTTATGAGGTCGGTACCGCGACGGTAATAGTAGTCGACATTAACACGCAAACGATTGTGGAAGAACTCCATATTCAGGCCCACGTTCACGTTTCTTGTCTTCTCCCATTTGAGGTTCGGGTTCGGAGCTGTTTCGGTTGCGATTATATCCTCGATATTGCCGGGAAGCACAGTAACTTTATCGAACTGGCCGATGAGATAGGGCGAGGTATTCTTGTCGATGTTACCTTGCAAACCGTATGATGCACGCAATGAGAGTTCGTCAATCCAACGTACTTTTTGCAGGAAGGCCTCCTCCTTTGCACGCCACATTGTGCTGAACGAGTATAGTGGCAAATAACGGTATTTCTTGGCCACGCCAAAGACATCGCTGCCGTCGAAACGCACGCTTGCACCCAGCGTGTAGCGATAGTGATAGGTGTAAGAACCTGTGGCAAACCACGACGCATAGGCATTTTCGGTCTGTATCTCCTGATAAAGGGGGTAGCTTTCGGCTATGCTCTGCGAGGGGAACAGCACAGGCTGTGTGGTGAGTGTACGTTTGTCATACCCATATACTGTTGAGGTGGTGGCACCCGTTTCGGTGTGACGTATTTCGGTACCTCCCATCAATTCAAGGTCGTGCACGTCGAATATGCGTCTGTTCCACTCCAACATTGCCTTCAATGTCCACTGGTCGGTGTGTGACTCGGTGACTTTGTTCATACCTCCGTCGGGGAATATCGACTTGCGCTCACCGTCAATCACAAAGGTACCGTACTCCTTTATCTTGCGCATTGCATAGCTGTCGTGCCCTGCATAGCGGGTGAGGGTGTAGTTGTCGTGCTGTATGCCGAACTGTGTTGTAAGTTTAAGGTGGCTTGTAATGTCGAACCTTGCACCGAAAAGAGCCATAATGGAGCGGTCGGTACGCTCCTTCAATGTATTGGCACGCTCTTCAAAGATATTGAAGTCGGGCACTTCGCTCTCGCGGCCCTGTACATTCTTGTCATATATGTAATTGCCGTTTGAGTCGAATGGCTCAAAATAGGGGTTGGCCATACGGGAATAGTATACAGGGTTGGTGAAGCCGGCCGCATCGGTCATATAACTCTCCTGTGTACGCTGGTTGGCAAAAACCGAGGCATCGACAGTGAGATAGCGGTTAATCTTGTAATCGCCTTTAAGTGTTATGTTATAACGCTCGTTCTCAACGCCCTTTACATTACCCTGCTCGTTATAGTAACCTACCGATGCATAGTAGTGTGCCCTGTCGGAACCACCGCTCACACTCACGTTGTGCTCCTGGTTGAATACATCGCGGAAAAGAATGTCGTTCCAGTCGGTATTGATAACACGCAAGCGGTTTATGCGCTGTTGCGCTTCGGGCGAGAGTGCAGCCCAGCCACCTGTTTTATATGCATCTATCTCTCCAAGTTCATTAAGTATGTTGGCCACGCCGCCCTTGCTCTGGCGATAAGTATAGTCGCTGCCGAGCAAATCGAGTTCAAGATTTACCTTTTCGTCGGAGTTGAGCAGGTTCAGGCGATCTATGTCCATTGTCGGGCTGTATGTGAGTTTGCTCGACACATTGACTATCGAACGCCCCTCCTTACCTTTCTTTGTTGTGATAACGATTACTCCGTTGGCAGCGCGCGCACCATATATTGCGGTAGCGGCAGCATCCTTCAACACGGTAATATTCTCAATATCCGAGGGGTTGATGCCTGCGATGCTTGTCTGGTATATCTCGTCAATGTCGTTGAGGTTCTCTATTGCTGGTATCTCATTACCCTCCAAAGGAATACCGTCGAGCACCCACAGAGGTTCCTGTACGCCGTTTATAGAAGCGGTACCGCGAATGCGAATCTTTACCGGTGAACCGGGGGCACCACTCGACGTTACCGATGAAAGACCTGCCACCTGACCGGCAAGTGCCTGGTCGATATTCTTGACTGCACCTACGGTTTCGTCCGATATCTTTACTGTTGTAACGGCTGCGGTAAGTTTACGGCGGTCTATCTGTTGGTAACCTGTTACCACAAACTCGTCGAGATTCTGGTTTACAGGGTGCAGTGTGATTGTATAATGGCTCACACCGGGTTCAAGGGTTACTTTCTTGGTTTCGTACCCCATTGAACTGATTGTCATAACTTTGATGTCGGCAGACAATGACAAGAGAAACTTGCCTTCGCTGTCGGTAACTGTACCTTTGGTGCTTTTGCCATCCTTTATGGCAATCATTGCACCGACAAGGCCTTCGTTTTTGGAAGTTTCATCCGTAACGATGCCGGTGATAGTGCGCATCTGTGCAAAGGTTGCAACAAAGCACATTGTCAGGAGCGATAGTATGCTGATTCTTTTCATCTAAATTTTCTTAATGGTTTATTCCTGTTATTATTTCTGTAATCCAAGAGCTGTCTGTATGCGCAGTATAACATCGTCATAGTGCATTTGTGTGCTCAAATCGCCGCTTGTCCTGCGGTTCTTCATCAGTCGCATTATGCGTATGAGTTCGCTGCGTTTAACGCTCAAAGCGTCGCTTGTGCGGGTAATCTGTGTCATTGTCATATCGACAGTGCGCGGTGCGCTGGTGCTCACCCCGTTCTCGTCGGCAAGGCTTTTGTTTATCTTTACGCCCTCTTTCTCGGCAGCTGCGGTGATGAGTGCATCAACAAAACTCTTTTGCAGGCTACGCTCCATTACATTGAGTTTCTGCCCTGCAATAGTCTTGCGGAAGATTGACTTGTGGAGCATATCGAGCATTTCCACGGCCGAGAAGGCGTTGTCGCCGTTCATCCACTCGTTCTGGTACATTCTTACTATGCGTTCGTTGGCAAGCAAGTCCCACAGGATGTAGTTCTGCTGGTTTTTGAGCAGCATAGCGGGTTCCTGTTCTGTGGTGCCGAACGGTGTCCTGCGCAACGGGAACACCTGTGTGGAGAAGGGAGAGCCGAACAGCCATTCGGGGAAACAGAGCACCTCGTCGAGGAGGAACTGAACCGCCTCGCGCTGACGTTTTTTCTCCACAAAGGTATAGGCCTTCTTTTCGGGATTGTCTATCCACTCAATGGTGGGACGGTCCATATAAATACCGCCGATGTTTGCCATTACGTGGTATTGGTAGAGGTTCCATTGATAAATTATGGCGGCATACAGATTTGCTGCTTCATCGTAGTTCTGCCCCGCCTTATTGTTGCGTGTCCACTCAACCAGATTGGGCATAATGCGTTTGAGATTTTCAATACCCAAGCGAGCCGATTTCACAGGGTCATCACCCAAGTCCTCACTCAACGCTCTGGGATCAATTGCCGAACGCTGGGGCTGTGTCTCGCTGTAACGGTACTCTATACCTTTGTGCTTTGCAATGAATTCCGACAACACCTTCTCCTCGTCGGTTCCGACGGGATACCAGCGATAGCCCCACTCTATTGCCATAAAGTCATAAGGGCCTATATTGGGCGACATCACTTTAACCCCGTCACCCGGCTGTGCCACGTAGTTGAAACGGGCATAATCCATAATACTTGCCGATGTTCCTCCCATACGCGACGTGAAGGAAGCCGAACGCAAAGAGTCGGTGGGATAGGCAGCCGAAGCCATCATATTATGACGCAGTCCCAATGAATGCCCCACCTCGTGGCAAGCCACGAATCGCACTGCATCGCCTATGAGTTCTATGGGTAATTCAAGAGAGCGGGCACGGGGGTCCACTGCACCTGTCTGCACTGTTATCCACTCGCTAATGAGCGACTGCACGTTGTGCCACCAAATAATATCGGCTTCTAAAATCTCTCCTGTACGGGGGTCTATGGTAGAGGGGCCCATTGCATTGGCCTTCTCCGATGCGGCATAGGTCAAAACCGAGTAGTGCATATCGTCGCCATCGACATCGAGTGTATCGTGAGGGATTATAGCCTGCACGGCATTCTTGAAGCCGGCCTTTTCGAATGCGCGGTTCCAGTCCTCAATTCCTTTGACAATGTAAGGACGGAGATGTTCGGGAACAGCCTTGCCTATATAGAATTTTATTGGTTTCACAGGCTCGGTAAGCTCACCGCGCATATATGCAGCGGTATCGCTCGGTTCCAGACGCCAGCGTGTTATGTAGCGGGTATGCTCCACCTTCTGTTGACGGTCGTTGTAAATTGTAGCGGGAGTCGAGAAATAGCCCACACGCCAGTCCTCGCGGCGACGTGCCATAGGTTCGTCGGGCAACAGACATATTGCGGTACTCACCACAACCGTTACATTCACTTTTGAAGTTCCCTCGTGCACTGTTGTTGTAAGTTCCGACAGGGCAACGACGCTGCGCTCGTAAGCCTTTACACTTAAAATACGTGAGAGTTCCTTTACCGGCGATGTTCCGATGTTTATGTCGTTGAATACATCGTTAAGCACACTCTTCTTGCCGTTGAAGAAGTCGCTTACCTTGAATATTACCGAACTGGAATCGGGGGCAACGCACTCTATTTTAAGCGAGGCAATGATGGGGTCGATGTAATTGTCGGCCACCGAACGGGCCAAGCGTGAGCCCTCGGGAACTTCGGGTGTAAGACGCTGCTGATAGATTTTCACAGCCTTGCCCTTTTTATCCCATTCGAAACGCACCACCTGGTTTGCATAGTTGATACCTTTGTTTACACTCGACTCGTTCAGTTCGATGGGCACTTGCTGCAATTTGTTCGACACAAGGAATTGCTTGCCAAGCAAACGGGTTGGGAGTTCGAGATAGACGGTATCCTCCTTTTGTATCACGTTCATCACGCCCGACATTGCGAGCGAATCGCGGCCGGTCATCGTTTTGTATGGCGATACAGGAGCAGGGGTTTCATCCTTCGATTTTTTCTTGAAGAAGAGGAATCCTTTTTTGGATTTTTTATTGTCACTCTTCGTTGCAGCATCATCGGCAAAAGCACTGCTTGTACCCATTGAGAGCATTGCAACCAGCAGAACGGGAAGAAGTCTAAAATTCATAGAAATAGATAGTTTCAAATACCTTATAAAATAGTAAAAAATATTTTGGGGTGCAAAAATAATGCAAAATTAATATTTATACAATATTAAGTATGTTAAATTTATAAGGTACAACTGAATAAGACTATATACAGCAGATGGGAACGTCTGCATCATCGGACTTTCGAACAAACCGCAGTTCGTGATACGCTTGATAATATTTTGCTATATTTCGGAGGTGACATTTGTATTATTAGAATAAATTCTGCAATAATAAAGTCATTTTTTAAAAAAGGTTTATTAACTTTGTCTATTACATTTTAGAAAGTGTTTACTGACGCTTTGTTTTTGGTCGTTAGAACCTAGGAAATTCAAACGTAGAATCAAAGACAATTCAGAAGTGGATGCTACGGATTGGTATATACCATTCCCGTAAGTGTGCAGGAGGGAAGCATTCCTCTTGCGCACTATACGGGTGATTTTTCTATTATACCATCATCGTGGATACCAGTTTCTGTTTGGTTTATTCTACAGGTTTTCCTAGGACCTTAACGACGAGCCGACGAAACTCGGTATCCACGTTTCTTGTTGTAGCAACCCACTTACTGCAATTCCACATTAAACACGATCCTGAATGAAAACCGGAAGAATTTATTTATGGGACAACATCAAATTCATATTGATGTTCTTTATCGTTGTAACACATTGTATGTGCATGTATATGCCAAGCAACAATTTTGGCGAATGGTGCCACTATATATGGATATTCACACTGACATATACAATGCCATTATTTACAATAATATCCGGATTTTTCTACAAAAGACGCACTCTTGATTATTTATTGAAAAACTATATGATGCCATGCATCATATTCTCTATAATAAATTTCGTTGTAGGATACATGGTCCATTGGCCTCAATATTACGACGCTTCGTGGAAAGAGATTATTAAAATGTTGCCTGCAATGTACTCTTTATGGTATCTTTGGGCATTGTTTATATATGGGATCATAACTCCTTTCTTGAAGAAACACTTGGGAACAGGCGGTGTAATCGCGCTTTCAATAGTTATCATATCTATTTCATCATTCTGGTGTACTAAAACATTCAACATCGCAAGAGTCCTAGGTTTTTACCCATACTACCTTTTAGGAATATTATTAAGCGAACACAAAGAGTTTGTTTATAAGTTCAACAATTCCTATAAAGCATATTCCATTTTAATATTTATTGCCTTCACTGCATTGTACTTTGTTGCAGATACATTTATCCCAGGTATAGCAGTAAAAGCCGACTCAGGGATTCCACAACCTTTCAACAAATTCGGAATCTTTATAAAAGCATTTTCATATATAGCAAACACCATTCTAGCTATTTCCTTCATAGGTCTGATGCCAGACAAAGAATTGCCGATTTCAAGACTAGGGGCAAAAACCATGTATTGTTATTATTGGCACATGACCCCTATTTTTATATTAGGTTACGGAATATGCTCCCAATTCCGGGGAGAATGGTACGATTTCTTGATTACAATGTTTTCCGTTCCGCTACTCACACTCATATTTTACACCAAAATATGCGAAAGAATAACAAACAAAATGCTATTTATCAAAAAATAATATACTGATAAAAAACAAGCAATTACGACAGGTCACCCTGTCGTAATTGCTATAATGTTAAGATTAAAATCACTTTTAATACACGACTTTCTTGCCGTCAATTATGTATATACCCTTGACAAGGTTCTTTACAGGACGACCGAAAAGGTCATAGGCAACGCCACGCTCCGTTGCAGCATCACCGGAAACCTCCTCTATGCCTGTGGTGCCATCCCAATCGAAGCCGTAGAAAGCAGCAGACTTGTTAAGTACTGCACTTGCAGGCAAGTATGCCTTGGTAGCGTTGTTCAACCAGATTCCATCGACCATTTCTGCCTTGTAGAAACCAACAACACCGTCAACCTTTGAAAGGACATAAGCCTCCTCATCAATATAAGTATCTACAGTCGTACCTTTGAGCAAGTTGGTGCTGAAATCAACATCAACAGCTTCACCCTTAGGCTCTCCGTTATTCAGAATCACAGCTGTTTCAGCAGGAATGACTCCTTCAAATCGTGTCAAAGTCACATAACCATCTCCTACAGTTGTTACAATATAAGCATTCACACCTTCAGGAAGCGCCACAGGATAAGAATAATAGATTGTTGACCATTCACTTGTATCCTCGACGGGCTCCTTTTCAGCAACAACAAAGAGGAAATCGACATAACCGCCTACAGCGATATTCTTTTCAAAAGCAGAGTTTGTTGCATCATTCGTTACACCGGTAATTGCACGTACAACAATTACATCACCGGAGTTGTGGTTTTCATTGATGCTGATAGGATATGTTACAGTACAAACGCCGTCAACAATATCCGAAACAGAGATATTCTCATTAGCGATATTCTCAATAACAGTTGCTGTACTGCCATCGCTTGTCCAAGAACCGAAATAGTAACCATATTCCTTTGTTGCACCGTCATTGTCAATCTGATATATTGCAAGGTCACCCCAATTGAGATGATATGTAAGGTTTAGGTTGAACTCATCACCAGGAGTAACTTCTATTGAAGTTGTAACGCCACTCTGTTTACCAACACCCATAACATCGTTACCTGCTATATACTCCGGTATATTTTCAACAGCCACATCACCAACTGTCGCCGATTTGATGAATGTTGTATTACCGGTCTTGCCGAATGTTGGCTTGTCAATAGCTGCATACCATTCATCGGTATCTTCAAATTTCTTGAACACGGCAACATACTCCTTGTCTCCATCGGTATTATCGGTATATTCGGCAGAAGTTGAGACCTCTTCACCACCTACTGTCCAACAAACAAATTTATAGCCGTAATCGGGAGCCGCAACAAGCTGTATCTCCTCCGTACTTGTGACAGCCTCGCTGCCGCCGTTGATTGTTACATAGCCACCCTCTCCTGCAACAGCAGAAATTGTACGCTCCTGAATAGCAACCTCATACTCATATACCTCAAACTCCAGCAACCGGAACCAGTACGCTGAAGCCTGTGTAAACCTTAGCCTAATCTGTTTTGTATATACACCACCGGCATTGCGTGTAACGACATCATTCGCCTGAACCCCATTCAATGGTTCGCCTGCTCGAATCCAGTTACCGCTATTATTCTCGTCAACCTCAATAACTGCGCCATCAGCCGGCAGGTCACCATTGTCAAAATAGAGCTTTATATCACCCACATTCGCAGAACTGCTCAAATAGACAGTAAATGTATAACCAGCCTGCGGATTACCATTCGACCAGAATTTCGTGTCGTATTTACCATCAAAGACATTTTCTGTTGAATAAGTTTGATAGGCGTATATGGTTGACTCAGCAAGTCTTATCTGCAGCTTGTCAGCCTTTGCATTTGTGAATGACAGCATAGACATCACAAATGCCAGAAAAAAAGTAAATCTTTTCATAAACATTTTGTGTTTTGTTTGTTGACAGAATCTCTGGAGTTGATTGAAATATTCAGCAATCCACTGATTACAAATATACACTCTTAATCCATAAAATGCAAATTTAGTCGCAACCCAGACGACACCACTTGAATTGCTCCTCATGAGGACAGTGCGAAGCCACAAGGCTCTGCCGTATGCCGCGCAAGCACATAAAGACGCTTCATAAACAGATTGCACTGCTGGAAAAGCAGATAGAGGAACTGATTGCAGAGGATGACGAAACTGTGGTTGAGCATATCAGTTCTGTTCCGGGCGTAGGAAAGAAAACGGCCATTGCTCTGCTTACTGCAACAAAAGGCATGCACGGCTTTGACGGCTATCGGCAGGTAAGCTCTTATTTTGGCCTATGTCCTCGAATATACGACTCTGGCAAGTCTGTGCATGGCAAGGCACACATTTGCAAGATGGGGATGGGTTGGATAAGGAAACTACTGTATATGTGGCCGTTTCAGCTGCACGGTACAACAGGGAGTGCGCATCTCTTTACGAACGGCTGCGCCAAAAAGGAAAAACTGTCAAAGTCGCTTTAATTGCTGTTGCAAATAAACTTTTAAAACAGATTTTCGCCATTGTGAAGAATAATTGCGCGTATAACGAATTTTATGCTTAATTTATTTGGAATTTAACACAGTTCATACCAACACGATAAAAAAGATAATATTTTAATATATACAAACACGGCGCCACATAATTCATAAAAACAGTACCCGACCGCACCGGGCCGAGTACCATTGTATCGGAACTGTCACATTTTGTAACAAATATTCAAAAAGCTGCAACAAGCAATAGTTTTCTACTTGCTGCCGTTTTTACGGCGCGGGTTGGCAGGAAACCACCCCTTCTCCACCCTCTTTTTCTGGGCAAAAACCTCGCCGATACTCCAAAACGACGAGAATGCGACCACTCCGAGGAGTATGGAGAGCATAAGATTTTCCACGAATAATGAACCAGCCGAGGCTGCAATGCCGGCAAACAGGAAGAGCCACCAGCTCTTTACGCCGATATAATATTCGGCTTTTATTACAAGGGGATGAAATAGGCCTATTACGAGGAAGGTAGCCACACCAATGAGCATCCCCGAAAAATTAAGTTCCATATTGTTTTTATTATATAACGTTGCAAAAATAGAATAGAGTTCGGAAAGAGCAAAAAGTTTATTGAAATTAACGGCAGTTTCAAAGCAATAATATATTTTTGCATATAATCGGATTTATGGACAACCAAAAATTATCATTATGAAAAACATTCTGTATATCACTCTATTTGTTTTCTCCTTTGCAGCCGCCACTGCAACACAAGCACAAGAAAAGATCTACACACCTGCACCAGAGAACCTTAAAGCACGACAGGAATTTGCCGACAGCAAACTGGGAATCTTCATACACTGGGGCATATACAGCACCTTTGCACAGGGTGAGTGGTATATGCAGAATGCCAAGATAGACAAGAACGAGTATGCGAAGGTTGCCGACGCCTTTTACCCTCACCGTTTCGATGCCAAAGCCTGGGTAACGGCAATAAAGGAGGCCGGAGCAAGATATATATGCTTCACAAGCCGGCACCACGACAGTTTCTCAATGTGGGACACCGCCGAGAGTGACTACAACATTGTGGATGCGACACCGTTCGGGCGCGATGTCATAAAGGAACTTGCCGACGAGTGCCACAGACAAGGGGTGAAACTGCATCTTTACTATTCGCACCTCGACTGGAAACGTGACGAGTATCCTATGGGAAGCACAGGGAAACAGGTCATCGGGCGCGACACCACAAAGACCGATTGGCCTGCATACTATGATTTTATGAACCGCCAGCTCACGGAACTGCTCACCAATTATGGCGAGATTGGAGCCATTTGGTTCGATGGGTGGTGGGACCACGAAGATGACAGCATTCCCTTCAACTGGCAGCTCGACGAGCAGTATGCCCTCATACACAGCCTGCAACCGCAGTGTCTTGTGGGCAACAACCACCACCAGGTTCCGTTCGAAGGGGAGGACATCCAGATTTTCGAGCGCGACCTGCCTGGCGAGAATAAGGCCGGATATTCGGGGCAGGATGTAAGCCGCCTGCCACTTGAAACTTGCCAGACAATGAACGGTATGTGGGGCTACAAGCTTGTAGACCAGAACTACAAAAGCAGCAAGACACTTATACAGTACCTTGTGAGTGCTGCCGGCAAGGGTGCGAACCTGTTGCTTAATGTGGGGCCGCAACCAAATGGAGAGATACCCGCCGCAGCACTCCAAAGACTGAAAGAGATTGGCGAGTGGACAAGGACCTATGGCGAAAGCATATACAGCACCACAGCCGGCGACATACCGGCACAGCCGTGGGGAGTAACCACAAGAAAGGGCAACCGCCTGTTCGTGCATATAATGAACCTCGACAGCAAGGAACTCGCCCTACCGCTCACCTGCAAGGTAAAGAGAGCCGTTGCTTTTGCCGATAAAACCCCTGTGAAGTTCAAAAAGACGAAAAACGGCATAAAACTGCTGTTCGACAAGGCTCCTACCGGTGTCGATTACATTGTAGAACTGACAACAAAATAGTCTATGGCACCGGTTGAAATTTATACAGGATGCATGGAGGGGTTTTTACCCGCTATTCTGGCGCATTAAAGAACACTATGCAGCAGCTGTCCATATCTTTGTTGTTCATAAAGGCTATATAGCGGAGAGTGCCGCCCATTGCAATGCAACACGACTCAAAATCGGCTACAATTTTGCCGTTTTCATCGAGGTTTTCGGCAAAGTGGAGCAGAAGCTACAAAGTTGCAAACTGCGTTGATAATGTTACCGTTTCATAGCATCGCGCGATTTAGTTTCAAGGCCATTATGGATGATTGCAATCATATGCAATTAACGCACAACGGCAACACGAAACATTAAATTTATGCTCTTTTTCGTGTCGCGCGCGCATTTTTTAATATATATTTTATATCTTCGCAAAATATTAGCAAACGAAACCCTGAACGTGACACACACCATATCATTAAAACTATTGTTGCAGTGGCTTTGGAGGAACTCGAAAGGCGCACGAGGACAGGCTGTGGCAAATACCATTATAGGGCTTGCCGATGTTGCCTGTCAGTTGCTCTGGGTTATGGCCTGCAAAAGAGCCATTGACATAGCCACCGGCGAACATGAGGGGTCGCTTGCCGTGACAAGTGCCATAATAGGAGCACTTATGCTTGCCGAAATAGCATCACGCGCGACAAGCCGCTGGATACACGCCGTAATCGGCGTTGAGGTACGCAACAAGATGAGGCTTAAAATATTTGCGCGCCTGTTGCGTGGCGAGTGGCTTCACCTGCAAAAAAGACACACGGGCGACCTCATAAACCGCCTCGAAGGCGATGTGAACAGCATCACCGCACTTATTACCGAAACCATACCGGCAACAATAGTTGTGGGTGTACAGCTCATTGCTTCGTTCGCTATTCTCTTCACAATGAGCCCGGTGCTTGCACTATCGGTGCTTGTGGCATTGCCCATTGCAATGGTTGCCAGCCGCTTTTACATCAAGAGGATGCGCAAGTTCAATCGCGATGTGCGCGACAGCGACAGCCGCATACAGTCGGTACTGCAAGAGAGCCTGCAACACAAAGCTCTCATAAAGACACTCGAAAAGAACAACAATACCGAAGAAAAACTCACCGCACTGCAAGAGAAACTGAAAGGAGAGGTACGGAGCCGTACAAAATTCTCATTGGGAGCATACAGCCTCACACAATTGGGATTTGCAACGGGCTATCTTGTGGCTTTCACCTGGGGTGTTTACGGACTGGCCGAGGGGGTGGTTACGTTCGGTACCCTTTCGGCTTACTTGCAGCTCGTGGGGCTCATACAACGTCCCACAATGGATTTGAGCCATTTCATCCCCGGCATTGTATCTTCGTTCACCGCTGCCGAGCGACTTTTTGAACTCGAAGAGATTCCCGAAGAGCAACAGGGCGAGAGCATAATGCTGAAAGGCATAGCCGGAGTACGTTTCAATGGAGTTTCCTTCAAATACGGCGACGAAGAGCGACACATCCTCAACAACTTCAACTACGAATTTGCGCCCAACAGCATCACAGCCGTTGTGGGGGAGACCGGTGCAGGAAAGACCACACTCATACGATTGTTGGTGGCACTCGTTACGCCACAGGAAGGGTGTGTAGAGGTTTACAGCAACGAAGAAAAGCATAATTCTTCGCCACTCACACGCTGTAACTTTGTCTACATTCCGCAAGGCAACAGCCTGGTGAGCGGCACCATAAGGGAGAACCTGCTTATGGGCAACCCCGACGCTACCGAGGAGATGCTGCAAAAGGCGTTGCACGTTGCTTGTGCCGACTATGTTTACAAACTGCCACAGGGGCTCGACACTGTACTATCCGAACAGGGTGGCGGGCTGAGCGAGGGACAGGCGCAACGCATTGCCGTAGCACGCTCCATCCTGCGACCGGGCAGCATACTCATTTTCGACGAGGCTACATCGGCACTCGACGAGGCCACCGAGCTCGAAATGCTGCAACGCCTCACCGAAAGCAACACAGGAAAAACCATCATATTCGTAACGCACCGCCCTGCTGTAATAAAATATTGCGACAAGGTGCTTGAAATTGGGAAAGACTGCTGACGATGGTTAAAAAAGTACTGCTGCACAATAACCGAAAGAAAAACACGTTTAATAGAAGATTAAAAACGACACTATGATTGAATACTTGAAAGGGGAAATAGCCGAACTTACACCCGCAACAGCCATAATAGAGTGTTGCGGTGTAGGTTACGAAACAAGTATAACCCTAAACACATACAGTGCCTTGCAAGGAAAGAAAGAGGCAAAGATATACATCCACGAGGCAATACGCGAGGACGCGCACCTGCTTTTCGGGTTCAGCAACAAACAGGAACGCGAACTTTTTCTTCTGCTCATTTCGGTATCGGGCATAGGCGGCAACACTGCACGCACCATACTTTCGGCCTTTACTGTAACCGAATTGTGCGAGGCAATAGCCACAGGCAACGAACGTGCCATAAAGAGCGTCAAGGGAATAGGCCTTAAAACGGCACAACGCCTCATAGTGGACCTCAAAGACAAGATTTCGGGAATAGGGTTCGACTACACAGGCGGAGCGCAGCCCTCGGCAACCATCGACAACGATATTGTAGACGGTGCAGTTTCGGCACTCGTAATGCTGGGATTCCCCGGCTCGGCCGCATCGAAAGTGGTACAGGGAGTGGCAAAGGCTAACCCCACGGCCACAATAGAACAGGTCATAAAACTCGCACTCAAAGAATTATAACACACTACCCGGATGATTAAACGCGCCATACTGCTACTGTTTATTTTCTGCACAGCCCTCGGACCGATGGTTGCGCAGAGAAGCAACACGCCTGTATCGCGCAAAAAAGAGAACACAAAGGGAAAAGCGAAGAAGGACACCATAAAGCCCATATACCCCATTGCACAGATTATCCCGGAGAGCCTCGAAGAGAACGAGAAGCTCCCAATGGACCTGCGTACCCCGGCAAATATAAAGACCGACACCATCTATAATGAAAAGGACGGGACTTACTCCATTGCCACGCGTCTGGGTGAAGGCAAGCTGCTCACTACCCCGATACTGCTCACACGCGACGAATACACCAAATGGCGTATGAACCGCTCGATGAAGGAGTATTACAGGAAGAAAATCGACGAGGAGTGGGCCGAGGCAAAGGGAAAAAGCAAATTCGATTTCACCGATATGCACTTCGACCTGGGCCCGGCCGAAAAGATATTCGGCCCCGGCGGTGTGAGAATAAAGACACAGGGCAATGCCGAAATAAAGATGGGTTATTCGATGCAGGAGATTGACAACCCGTCGTTGTCGGAACGCAACCGCAAGACCAACACATTCGAGTTCGACGAGAAGATAAACCTCAATGTAAGAGGCTCGGTGGGCGACAAGATGAATATGGACTTCAATTACAACACCGAAGCCACATTCAGCTACGATGCAAAAAAGATTAACCTTAAATACGAAGGCAAAGAGGACGAGGTTATAAAACTGCTCGAAGCGGGAAACGTTACATTCCCCACCAATTCGAGCCTCATAAAAGGAGCCTCATCGCTGTTCGGTATAAGGGCCGATATGCAATTCGGCAAGCTCTTCCTGCAAACCGTTGTGTCGCAAAAGACATCGAACAGCACCGTTGTAAGCTCAAAAGGCGGCACACAACTCACCACATACGAGATTGAGATTACCGACTATGACGAGAACAAGCACTTCTTCCTCGCCCACTACTTCCGCGACAATTACGACCGCTCCATGTCGCAGTTACCCTCGATTCTGTCGGGCGTGACCATAAACCGCATAGAGGTGTGGGTAACCAACAAAAGCGGCTCCTACACCAACCCACGCAACATTGTGGCATTCACCGACCTTGCCGAGAGCAACCACATAAGTAACCCCAACTGGGTTTCAACAGGCGCCACCACCCTGCCCACGAACAACGCCAACAGCCTATACAGCGAACTCAACAGCACATATGCCGGCATACGCGACATAGACCAGGTAAACACCCTGCTCAACGGCAACAACAATATATACGGCGGAAAGGACTATGAAAAATTGTCTAATGCCCGCCTGCTTTCATCGTCGGAGTACACATTCAACAAGAACCTCGGATTCATATCGCTGAAAACCGCACTGCGTGCCGACGAGGTGCTTGCCGTTGCCTATGAATTTACATATGCCGGACAGAGCTACCAGGTGGGTGAATTCTCGTCCGATGTACAAGAGTCGAAGACCGCCCTTTTTGTAAAGTTGCTGAAACCCAATTCGGGCTCGCCTGAAAACGGATGCTGGGACCTTATGATGAAGAACGTATATTCATTGGGTGCACGCGGAGTAAAGAACAGCGAGTTCAAACTCGATGTCTATTATGCAAGCGACAGCCTCGGCACCAACATCACATACCTGCCCGAACCCTCGCTGAAAAGCAGCACCCTGTTGCAGCTTATGAACCTCGACCGGCTGGACAGCAACAACACAAAAGCCAACCCCAACGGCATCTTCGACTACATCGAGGGATATACCATAAACTCTTCGGCCGGACTCATTTTCTTCCCGTCGGTAGAACCGTTCGGCAACTATCTCAAAGGCAAGATAAACAACGATGCCATTGCCGAGAAGTACATATTCCAGGAACTTTATGACTCAACAAAGACTGCGGCCAAGCTCATTGCCGAAAAGGACAAATTCTATATCATTGGTGAATATACGGGTACAGCGGCCAACGTGATAAACACGGGTGCCACAAACATTCCACGCGGTTCGGTGGTGGTTACAGCAGGCGGTGTAACGCTCACCGAGAATTCCGACTACCAGGTCGATTACGCATCGGGTATAGTAACCATTCTCAACCAGAACATCATAGATGCAGGAACCAACGTACAGGTGTCGCTCGAAAGCAATACCCTCTTCAACATGCAACGGAAAACGGTGCTTGGCCTGAACTGGAAATATGACTTTTCGGACGAACTGAATTTCGGAGGTACCTTTATGTCGCTCACCGAAAAGCCCTTGACAACAAAAGTCGATATGGGTTCCGAACCGCTCAACAACAGAATATGGGGTTTCAACCTGTCGTGGAAGAAGGAGAGCCAGTGGCTCACAAACCTCATTGACCGCCTGCCACTCATAAGCTGCACGGCACCATCGAGCATAAATTTCACGGCAGAATTCGCAAAGCTCGATGCCGGAACATCGGACGAGATACAGAGCGAGGCTTCGTACATCGACGACTTTGAGAGTACCGAGAACGGCATAGACATAAAGCAGCCCACTTCGTGGATTCTGTCATCGTTGCCCGCAGGCCTGCCTTACAGCGAACTCACCAACAACATACTCACAGGATACGACCGCGCACGCATAAGCTGGTACACCATAGACCCGTTGTTCACACGCCACGGTTCGTCGCTCACCCCCGCACACATAAAGAGCGATATCGACCAGTTGTCGAACCACTATGTGCGCGATGTCTATGAGCGTGAGCTATACCCCAACAAGGAATCGACCTACGGCGAGAGTTCTATTCTGTCGCTGTTCAACGTGACATACTACCCCGACGAGAGAGGCCCGTACAACCTGGACCCCGACCTCGACTATGACGGAAAGCTAAACAACCCGGAGAAGCGTTGGGGCGGCATTATGCGCCAGCTGACATCGAGCGACTTCGAGAGTGCGAACATACAGTACATTGAGTTCTGGTTGCTCGACCCCTTCATCTACGACGAAGCAAGCAGTGGCGGTGACCTCTACTTCAACCTCGGAGAGGTGTCGGAAGACGTACTGAAAGACGGCAAGAAATTCTTTGAGAACGGAATGCCGGCCGGCAGCAACAACTACACCTACGAAGAGACCGTATGGGGCCGTGTACCCACCATAAACAGCCTTGTATATGCCTTTGACAACAATGCCGACAGCCGCGCCTTGCAGGATGTCGGCCTCAACGGTTTGAGCAGTTTCGAGGAGGCTATGCACCCCACGTACCAGAACTACCTCAATGCCATTAAAGGAAGGGTGCGCCAGGAGGTTTATGACAGCATTGCCGCCGACCCCGCCGGCGATACCTATCACTACTTCCGCGGCGGCGACTACGATGCTGCGCAGAAAAGTATCATAGAGCGATACAAATATTACAACAACACTGAGGGCAACTCACCCTCTTCATCAGGCGAGACATACAGCAGTGCGGCAAAGAACAGCCCAGACATTGAGGACACCAACCAAGACTTCACGATGGATGAATACGAGAATTTCTTCCAGTACCACATATCGTTGCGCCCCGAGAATATGCAGGTAGGTTCGAACTACATCACCGACAAGCGCACGGTGCTGACAAGCCTGCGCAACGGAGCCATCGAGAGTGTCAACTGGTACAAGTTCCGTATCCCCGTCGAGGATTACGAAAAGAGATTCGGCAACATACGCGACTTTACATCGATACGTTTCATACGTATGTATATGACATCGTTCAGGAAGCCCATCACACTGCGTTTTGCTACAATGCACCTGATACGTGGCGACTGGCGCCCCTACTTGCAGCCCATAGCATCGAAGAACAACACAGCCCCCACCATTTCGGGCGAGTTCACTATGTCGGCCGTAAACATAGAGGAACACGGCGACCGCAAACCCGTAAACTATGTTTTGCCACCGGGCATCAGCCGCGTGATAGACCCCAGCCAGCCGCAGCTACGACAAGATAACGAGCAGGCCCTTTCGTTGCAGGTTAACAACCTCGGCAGCAAGGAGTCGCGTGCCGTTTACAAGAAGAGCAACCTCGACATTCGACAATACGAGCGCATACAGCTGTTCGTGCACGCCGAAGCACCCGAAATAGATGCCACCAACCTGGGACACAACGAACTGTCGGTATTCGTGCGCCTGGGTTCAGACTACAAGAGCAACTACTACGAATATGAAGTACCCTTGCAGATTACTCCTCACGGCACATACGATATCTATTCGGGCAGTTCGGCAAGCATTGTATGGCCCGAATCGAATATCATAGACATTCCGCTCACAAAGCTCACCAATGCCAAAGTGAACCGCAACACCTTGCGCAACAACCAGACAAGCGGTGTGACAAACACAACCATATACAGCGAATACGACGACAGCAACCCCAAGAACAGGATAAGCATTGTGGGTAACCCCACACTGGGTGAGGTAAAGGTGATGATGATTGGCGTGCGCAACAACACGGCAACAGCAAAGTCGGGTATTGTATGGGTTAACGAGATGCGCCTGCTCGGCTTCAACAACAAGAGCGGCTGGGCTGCACAGGGTAACCTTAATATAAAATTGTCGGACCTCGGCTCACTGTCGGCACAAGGCCGCATTGAAACAGCAGGTTTCGGTGGCTTGGAAGAGAAACTCGCTTCGCGCCGCACCGATGACTACTACCGCTACACCATTACAGGAACATTCGACTTGGGCCGTTTCCTGCCCAAAGCAGCAAAATTGTCGTTGCCTACATACTATTCGTTTACCGAAGAGGTTACATCGCCCCTTTACAGCCCGTTCGACACCGACCTGCTGCTCGACGATGTATTGAGTTCTTACACCGGTACACAACGCGACTCCATAAAGCACATTTCGGAAACACGCTCGCGAATAAGGAATTTCAGCATAAGCAATGCAAGGCTCAACATTGCAAGCCCCGTGCCTATGCCGTTTGACCCTGCCAACTTCACATTCAGTTTCTCATACTCAAAGACCGAGAACAGCGGCGTAACCATTAACTGGGAGGACAAGCTCAACTGGAAGGCTTCTATTGCCTACAATTACAGCAACCCGCTGAAAACCATAAAGCCCTTTGCCAACATAAAGAGCAAGTCGAAGTGGTTGAAGCTGTTCAAGGAGTGGGGATTCAACCCTGTACCGCAAAGCATTTCGGCCAACACTGACATAGTGCGCAATTATCACGAACTGCAACGTCGCGACCTGAACTCGACTTCGGGCACCGATGAGATACCCCTCACCTTCTCGCAACAGTTCTACTGGAACCGCAGTTTCACAATGAAGTGGGACCCCACCACCAACCTGCGTATGAACCTGAGCACCGGAACGAATGCCGAGATTGAGGAGCCGTTCCTGCCCGTGAACAAAGACCGTTTCCCCAACGAATATGCCATCTGGAAAGATTCGGTTAAACGGAGTATAAAGGATTTCGGCCGCCCGTTGAGCTACCAGCAGAGTTTCTCGGCATCGTATAACCTGCCATTGAACAAACTGCCGATATTCGAATGGATTAATGCCGATGCGAACTACACGGCATCGTACAACTGGGCGCGAGGCAACAATATAAGCGGAGTGAACCTGGGCAACAACATTTCGAACAAGCGCAATGTAACCCTCAAAGGCAATTTCAATTTAGAAAAGCTCTATAACCTCATTCCTTACCTCGAAGAGACCAACAAGCGTTTTGCTTCGAGCGGCAAGAAGAGCAGAAACAACACAAAGAGCAAGGCTAAAACCAAGACTACAAAAGCCAAGAAGGTTAAACCTTTTACAAAGGAGGTCACTCTGTTTATGGACAGCAGCATTACCCTTGCCCACAACTTGAAGAGCAAGAAACTGGAAATAAACGCACGTACCAAAGGCGGACAGAAGTACAAACTCAAATACAAGGTAATTGACGAGAACAGCATTCTCATAAAGAACCACGACAGCATACCTGTAAAGATAACCATCATACCCAAAATAAAAGAGGAGGGCGAGATGAGTACATTCGCAAAGGGTATGCAATACCCCACCCGCATACTTATGATGCTGCGTAGCGTTTCAATAAACTACACCAATGCCTATGCAATGAACCTGCCCGGTTTCTTGCCCGAAATTGGCGCAGCCTTCGGCCAGAACCGCGGAGGAGATTATCTGGCACCCGGCCTCGACTTTGCGTTCGGCCTCATAGGCGACAGCTACCTGCAAAAGGCACAACGCCGCAACTGGCTGTTGAAGAACGATGAGATATCGGCACAGGCAACCACAACAACCGGCGAAGACTTGCAGGTGAGAGCAACCCTGGAACCGTTCAAGGATTTCAAGATTGACCTCAATGCAAGCTGGACACGCAACAAGAGCCGCACCATACAATTCATGACCGACGGAATGCCTTACAGTGAGTCGGGCGGTTTCTCTATGACCACAATCTCGATAGGCAGTGCGTTCGATATCGGTACAGCCGACAACAACTACAAATCGTCGACATACGACAAGTTCATTGAGAATATCGAAACCATACGCCAACGCGTGGAAAGACGTTACGAGAACAGTGTCTACCCCGCATCGAGCAGCCTTGCCGGACAGCCCTATAACCCGGAGAACGGTGCAGTGAACAGATATTCGGCCGACGTGCTCATACCAGCATTTTTAAGCGCGTACACAGGGGGAGATGCAAGCAGCCGTTCGCTCGACCTGTTCCCCAACTTCATGCGTATGCTGCCCAACTGGAAGATAAGATATTCGGGCCTTTCGAACCTTGAATTCTTAAAGAAGTACTTCAAGAGCGTGAACATCGAGCACGGCTACAAGAGCGTGTATGCAGTGGGCTCTTACAGCACCTACACAACATATATGGAGTACACCAACGGAATTGGTTTCGTAAACAATTCGGCAACAAATATGCCTGTTCCCAGCAGCCGTTTCGACATAAGTTCGGTGTCGATAAACGAGTCATTCTCGCCGCTTATCGGTGTCGATGTAACAACAAACAGCAACCTCACTCTTGGTGCAAAATTCATAAAGTCGAGAGTGCTTAATTTGAGCCTTACAGCCATACAGCTGGTGGAAACACATACCGAGGAGATTGCATTCAACCTCGGTTACAAGATTGTGAACTTCAAGTTGTTGGAGAAAATCTTCGGCGAGGGCAAGAAGGCACGCCGAAAGAGCAAGGACAAGGATAACAAAGCCGGCAGCGGTGGCAGCGACATAAACATCCGTGCCGACTTCTCGTTCAAGAACAACAGTTCGCTATGCCGCAGCATCGATATGGGAACCACACAGGCCACAAGCGGAAACAAGTCGTTCAACTACTCGCTCACAGCCGATTATGCTTACAGCAAGAACCTCACGTTGAGCCTCTATTTCGACAGACAGAGAACCGTTCCGTTGATTTCATCAAGTTCTTACCCCACCACCACTACCGATTTTGGAGTGAGCATGCGTTTCTCGCTTAACAAATAAAATCAAGTGGGTGACCCAAAAGTGAAATGGGTCACCCACGTTTGTAGGGAGGTTGGATAAAAAGAGCTATTTTTAGGCTTGCGAAGCCCGAAAAAACGCAGTTTACTTAGCGTAAATGAGTATTTTTCGGTCAAGCGTAACAACAAAAGAGCCTTTTTAGTCAGCCTTTGATGCAGTATGTAGAATTCCTATTACTGTTCACTCTTTAACGTATCGGACGAAAAGCGTTCGCGCGTCTTTTTAACAAAATCGATGTGACGCTCTGCCTCGGCTGCCATTTCGCGGAAACCGGCAATGGATTTCAGTATGCGCGCAAGAGAAGCGACATCGGCTATGGCTTTGGCATCCTCCTTGCGTAGAGTATATTTATGGGAACCCTCGGCACCGGTCAACTGCACGGTAATGGAGCCGGTGGCTGACGAAATGTAGTCGACCATCCCGCCATCCTCGCCATAGATAAAGTCGAGCCTTTCGTTGTTTATGCCGAGATTGCGGTAGGTGTGCGACGAGAAGGGTTTATCACAAGAAGCATAACTATCGCCCGACAACACCTTGACCGATGCGTGGGATATTTTCTTGCCACGATAGAGCGATGTGAGATAGAGTACGCCGCTCTCGGTTACGCGGGCACGCAACAAAGAATTGAATACATTCACACGATTGGCTTGTGAAGGAGCAATGTAGGAGCCTTCGTCCTGGTAACGGCTGTTCTTCTCAAATTCAAATGAGGGCAACAGACTGTCACGTTGTGCCGACAGCGATGCTATCATTTCGTTGCAATAGTCGAGGGTACGCTGCTGCTCGGCAAGCTCCACCTCGCGCATAAGTTCAAGAGCTCCGCGGCGGGCATCGAACGCTTTGGGGTAGCTGTTCCTTATACTGTCTATCAATATTTTTGCACTCTGGTACTCACCTGCCGAAAAGGCAGCAGTGGCCTCCTGTAACAGACGGCCGGCCTTGCTGTCGGCCGACTCTCCGCAAGAGGCAGCAAGCAACAGGGCTGCTACGGCCGGAAATAGATATCTCTTTTTCATAGTTCTTTATTTTATTGGTGGCGAATATAACACTTTTTCAAAAATTACCACTGCTGCCGATGCCGAATAATATTTTTTTATGATAGCCGATTTCATAAATACGGCAAAAATAGGTATCTTCGCACAACAAAACGAAAGAGCCTATATAATTATGTATAAACCCACGAAAGAAGAACTTTGCAAACTGCTCGACACGCCCATCTTCCGCAAGATATCGGAAACCGCCGATGAACTTGGGATGGAGTGCTATGTGGTGGGGGGATATGTTCGCGACATATTCCTTGAAAGACCATCGACCGACATTGATGTCGTGGTGGTGGGGAAAGGTATCGAAATGGCCCGCGCCTTCGGCAAGAAACTGGGCAAGGGGGCACACGTTGCGGTTTATGCAAACTTCGGCACGGCACAGGTAAAGTACAAGGGGCACGAGATTGAATTTGTGGGTGCCCGCCGTGAGTCGTACAGCCACGACTCACGCAACCCCATCGTTGAGGATGGCACTTTGGAAGATGACCAGAACCGCCGCGACTTCACAATAAATGCAATGGCGATATGCCTCAACAGCAAAAGGTTCGGCGAACTTGTCGACCCGTTCGATGGCATGCTCGACCTTGAAGACCGCATAATACGCACCCCTCTGGAACCCGGCATCACATTCAGCGACGACCCTTTACGTATGATGCGCTGCATACGTTTTGCCACCCAACTGAACTTCTACATTGAAGACGAAACCTTCGATGCCCTGTGCGAAAACAGGGAACGGATAAAAATAATCTCGCGCGAAAGGATAAACGAGGAACTGAACAAGATACTCCTCTCGCCCACCCCCTCAAAGGGATTTATAGAACTCGACCGCTGCGGACTGCTTGAACTCATTTTCCCGCAGCTTACAGCAATGCAGGGTGTGGAAACAAGAAACGGTTACGGGCACAAGGAGATGTTCTACCACACCTTGGAGGTGCTCGACAATGTGGCCAGGAAAAGCGATAACCTGTGGTTGCGCTGGGCAGCACTGCTGCACGACATAGGCAAGCCAAAGACCAAACGCTGGGACCCCATACTCAAATGGACCTTCCACAACCACAACTTCGTGGGCGAGAAGATGACCGCGCACATATTCAAGGAGTTCAAGATGCCGCAGAACGAGAAGATGCGTTACGTTGCCAAGCTTGTGGGCCTGCATATGCGCCCCATTGCCATTGCCGACGATATTGTAACCGACTCGGCAGTGCGCCGTCTGCTATTCGATGCCGGCGACGACATCGACGACCTGATGCTCCTGTGCGAGGCCGACATAACATCGAAGAACGAACAACGCAAGAAACAGTTCCTCAACAATTTCAGCATAGTGCGCCAGAAGCTCAAAGACATTGAGGAGAAAGACCGCATACGCAATTTCCAGCCGCCCGTGGACGGTGGCGAAATAATGCGGCTCTTCGCATTGCCTCCTTGCGACACTGTGGGTCGTCTGAAAAGCCTGGTAAAGGATGCCATTCTCGACGGCATCATACCTAACGAGTACGAGGCTGCACGCAACTATCTCATTGAGCAAGCAGCTAAAATGGGTTACACACCACAGGAGTAGGCCGCGAACAACATTGCAATCCGTTTGCAAGAAAATTACGCTAAATTCGCACACGGCAAACACCCTGCGACAACGATGTTGCAGGCAAGAACCCCATCGCACAGCAAATGAAGAACATACTTACAGCAATTCTGGCAATAGCCGCAACTGTTGCACAGGCACAGCAAATATCCTATGGGGAGTATATGGAAAAGGTACTCACCAACAACATTGCACTCACTGCACAAAGGCTCAACATTGAGATTGCCACAGCCAACGTAAAGGCATCGAAGATACACAACAACCCTACACTCGGCATCACATACAGCAGTAACGAGAACTGGGACAAGAAACTGGGATATGCCATTGAAGGAGAGTTGAGCCGTACATTCACGTTCGGTGTAAGAAGCGGACGCATAGCGGTTGCCAAACAGGAGCAACGAGAAACAACCGCACTGTTCGAGGAGTATATGCGCAACTTCCGTGCCGATGCCACCATTGCCTATCTTGAACACCTTAAAGCCATTGCAAAACAGCAGATTGCAGCCGACGATGAAAAGGACCTTTCCGGTGTTGCACACAACGACAGCGTGCGATATGCAAAAGGTGACATTGCAAAGGCCGACTGGCTCGACAGCCGCATGGCAGCAGGCCTTGCCCGCAACAACCGTCTTGCAGCCGATGCAGCTGTGCGCAGTACAGCAATAAGACTCGGCTATTATATGGGCAACCTTGACAATGCCGAGGAGATTAGAGGAGCCGGCACACTTGAAACCGAAGAGCCGCTCTACCCCGTCGACACCTACATTGAACGTGCCACAGCCAACCGCGCCGACCTGCAAGCTGCATTGTGCCGCGTGGACATTGCCGAGGCTGCACGCAAATTCAATGCCGCACAACGACGTACCGATATAGACATAAAGGTGGGCGCGACCTACAACCGCGGTGCCCGCGCCGAGGAGCCGTTCGACCCCTCATTCACCACCGTGAAGGCCGGCATTGCCGTGCCACTCAAATTGTCGAACCTCAACAAAGGAGCACGCACTGCCGACCGCCTTCGGGTGCAACAGGCTCTGCAAGAGGCCGAGAACGCCACCCTTGTGGTACAAAGCGAGGTAAAGGAGGCCTACAACGAGTATCTTTATGCCATAATGCAGACAAAGACCTTTACGCAGCAGATGGTAAAGGAGATGAGCGAGATTGTGGCAAACAAGAGAAAAGCCTACGAGATGGGCGAAATATCATTCCTCGACTACATCTCCATTGAACGCAGGCAGAATGAAATGAGCGACAGCTACATAGAGTCACTGTTCAACAAGGCTGTCAGCTGGGTGGAATTGCAAAGAGCCACCGGCTGCGGTATGGAGTTCTCCACAAAGCCCATAAACGAATAGGCGCCGGCCGAAACTTGCCATATCAACCAAAAAACAGTGGAAAAAGATAATTTGGCAATCCCATATTTGACGATTGCGAATAAATTTCCTATCTTCGCGCAGTCAAACGAGTACAAAGCATTTGCCCTTGTAGTTCAACGGATAGAACGAAGGTTTCCTAAACCTTAAATTTGGGTTCGATTCCCAACGGGGGTACAACAGATGCAAGGAGACACCGCACACACAAAACAACAACAGAATGAAGAAGAAAAACATTGCTATCCTCTCGAAAGAGGGAACAAGTTATCTGCTGCCTTTCATCCTCATTACATCGTGTTTTGCCCTTTGGGGCTTTGCCAATGACATCACCCACCCTATGGTGAAGGCATTCTCAAAGATTTTCAGAATGAACGTTACCGAGGGTACACTGGTGCAGGTAGCCTTCTATGCCGGTTACTTTGTGATGGCACTGCCCGCAGCAATTTTCATAAGAAAATTCTCCTACAAGGCCGGTATTCTGCTTGGGCTTGCCCTGTATGCAGTGGGCGCATTGCTCTTCTTCCCTGCAAAGATGAGCGGAGCCTACTTCCCTTTCCTTATGGCCTACTTCATACTCACCTGTGGTTTGTCGTTCCTCGAAACAAGTGCTAACCCATACATTCTCTCGATGGGTAGCGAAGAGACCGCCACACAACGGCTGAACCTTGCACAGGCATTCAACCCCATAGGCTCGCTTATGGGAATGTATGTGGCGATGAATTTCATTCAGGCCAAGCTCAACCCATTGAGCACGAGCGAGAGAGCTTTGCTTGGCGATGCCGAGTTCCAAGCCATCAAAGAGGCCGACCTCGACATTCTCACTGCACCCTACCTTGCGATAGGAATAATCATCGCCGTTATATTCCTGCTAATACTCTTCACCCGTATGCCGAAGAACGGCGACAAGGATACAAGCATAAACCTGGGTGCGACACTCAAAAGGCTTGCAAGAATAAAGAACTACCGCGAAGGCGTTATCGCACAATTCTTCTATGTAGGTGCACAGACAATGTGCTGGACCTTTATCATACAGTATGGCACACACATCTTTATGCTCGGAGGGATGGAGGAGAGAGCCGCCGAAATCCTCTCGCAGAAGTTCAACATTGCCGCAATGGTCATATTCTGTTGCAGCCGTTTTATATGTACATTCCTGTTGCGTTTCATAAAGCCGGGATTGCTGCTTACCATACTTGCGATAGGCGGTTGCATCTTCACGACAGGAGTAATAATTTTCGAGAATGTCTACGGGCTATACTGCCTTGTCGCAATTTCGGCCTGTATGTCACTTATGTTCCCCACCATTTACGGCATTGCGCTACGCGGACTTGGCGAGGATGCAAAATTCGGTGCCGCAGGCCTCATTATGGCTATTCTTGGAGGCTCTGTATTGCCGCCCTTACAGGCGGCAATGATAGATATGGGCACCATCGCCGGCCTGCCCGCAACACACCTGTCGTTCACCCTGCCACTTGTCTGCTTTGTGGTAATAACCGTTTATGGTTACAGAACAAACATCCGTTTCAGACACAGCTGATATATTAAAAGGAAATATATTGCAAAAGGCCGCCATAAAGCGGCCTTTTGCAATATTATGCTTCGTTAACACCCTTTAATGGCAAATTGTTGTATCTTCGCGTTGCAAACAAATGACGACAATATGAGATTTTCTGCAATAATAGTGCTTGCCGCTATGGTCCAGGCAGGATTTGCACAGGACTACGCCGAACTGGTGGAAGCAGGCAAAAAACACCTCGAAGATAAAAGATACTCCGAAGCTGCCGACCTCTTCCGTCGAGCCTCAAATGCCACGGAGAACAAGAGCGAAAAGATATATACACTCACGAACCTGGGATACGCACAACGTATGAGCGGCAAGAAGGAGAGTGCTGCCGAGAGCTACGCAAAGGCGCTGGCAATGGATACAAGCTCCATTGCCCTGCTCACGCAACGCGGCAATATACTGCTCGAACTCGACAGCGCAAAAGAGGCCATCGTTTGTTACGACAAGATTCTGGCGCGTGAGCCTGCGAACAGGGAAATTCTGCAACTGCGGGCCACAGCCCACACCATTGCCGGCAACTACAAGGAGGGGAAAATCGACTACCTGAAACTCATTTCGGCCGATGGCAATAACAAGGATGCACGCTTGGGGCTTGCCTTGCTCTACGAAAAGGAGGGCAACATAAACGAAGCCCTTATGATGCTCGAAGTGCTTATAGAGGAGAACCCTTCCAACCCCGAATACTACATTGCCCGCAGCAATATTGAACGCGCACAGAAACAGCCCGAACTTGCGTTGCAGGATGTTGAGAAAGCCATAGAGCTTGTAGCCGACAATG
Source organism: Bacteroidales bacterium (assembly GCA_015060885.1). GTDB lineage: Bacteria > Bacteroidota > Bacteroidia > Bacteroidales > Bacteroidaceae > HGM04593. The sequence goes on along the minus strand of SUXO01000023.1, from coordinate 258 downwards.
CCAACTATCACATTCTGCGGGCCGAACTGCTTAAAGAGCTTGGGCGCGACGATGCTGCACGGCGCAGCCGCCGCAAAGCAATTAAACTTATGTCAACGCCCCGATAACTGCCACGCGCGGCTTGTTTTTCTGCTCACCTGCAAAAGTCGGGGGAATAAAACTTTCTCACTCCTAAATCCTCGGTGGCCCGTGAGCAATTCTTTCTATCATTGAATTCCTTTATTTACTTTTTGTCGCTCAAAAAGTAACAAAAACGCC
>SUXO01000001.1 GCA_015060885.1 Bacteroidales bacterium | reverse complement strand
TCTTCCTGCGGAGTAACAGTCAGCCCGGTATGGTACTGTGGCTCGCTCCAATTATTAGAAGATGGAAAGTTGGGGATAAAGTCATACCCATCTGATATTACAGCCATCATTTCCTGACCTATAGGGTGGGATTCCCAATTGAAAATAAGATTTCCTTTGCCGGTCTCATCTTTCCATACGGCACGCGTGCCCGGGGCATCGGCAGTGCCGAAAGTGAGTCGTACAAGCTTACCCTCAGCGGGTGTGTCGGGCACGATGTCGTCGTTGTCGTTGCAAGCAACGAAAACGGAAAGGGGAAAGGTTAAAGCGATTACACATTAGTTAATTATCTCGTTCTATTTTCATTTTTCTTTTTTAATCCCTCTCTGTGGGAGAGGGTTTGGGTGAGGCCAAAAAAAACGCGCAGCCGCGCGGCACGTTGAAGTGCTGCACGATAGCGCATTATATCTTATATTTTGGTCCCGCCGTTAGAGGTGGAGTAGTTCAACACATTATAAATCAAATGATTATCATTGAAACAAATAGACAAGTGCCTGTCTTGCCCATTTATCCTTGTCCGGTATTTTTGCACAATGTTCATTATTTGTCGTTTATATACACTATGCAAAAATATACAAATTTTACGTTTTTCAAACTATTTTGTGGATTTTATTGACAAAAAGCACAAAAAACCACGCTATTTAACAAAAATTAGATATTTACAAAGCTTTCACAGTGTCGTTTTATAATTTACATACCTTCGACAAGAACCACACTGCCTGTGGCAAGCGAGGCGGGCACGTCTATTACACGTTGGTTGCTGCTGCCGCGAAAGCGCAGCTGCTCATCTTTAAGCGCCTCTATGAAGGGGCCGTCGACAAGCACATCGATGTGGTGCAAAAGTTCCTTTTGAACGGGGTTTTTTAGAATATCCTCGAAGAGGAAACCGGTGAAACACCATATATTTTTATTGCTTTGCTCCTTTATGGCAATGGCAAGCTCGGTGAAGCCTTGCGCCTGGGCCATTGGGTCGCCACCACTGAAAGTGACATCGGCAAAAGGGTCGGCAAGGATTACTTCGAGTATTTCGGCGGTTGATTTTGCACTCCCGTTCGACATATCCCACGATTGCGGGTTGTGACAGCCGGGACAACGGTTGGGACAACCCGCGCAATAGACCGAGGTGCGGAACCCCGGCCCATCGACGGTTGTGTCTTCCAATATATCGAGGATATATAGCATACGGCTTTACTGTTTACGGAACGTGCTTATCTCTTTACAGGCACGCAACTCGGCAATACGAAGAGTGGAGCCTCTTGAATTATTCGTGTACTACGCGGTCGTTGAGTTCCGACAGTTTCGCGCTGTTCCAGCGGTCGGTTGTACCCACAAGGTAGCCGGTGATGCGCTGCAACCTGTCTATACGGGTGCCGCCGCACTTGGGACATGCTTTAAGTTCCTTTTCGGAGTTTTCGTACCCGCAGTCGAGACAACGGTTGCGGTTGTGGTTCACCGAGCCGTAACCCATATTGTACTTGTCCATCATATCCACCACGCGCTTAATGGCATCGGGGTTGTGGGTGGCATCGCCATCTATTTCCACGTAGAAGATGTGGCCGCCGCCGGTGAGGGCGTGATAGGGAGCCTCGACCTCGGCCTTGTGGCGCGCGCTGCACTTATAATATACCGGTACGTGGTTACTGTTGGTGTAATAGTCGCGGTCGGTAACTCCCTCGATGATGCCGAAGCGGTCGCGGTCGGCACGGGTGAACTTGCCCGAAAGGCCCTCGGCCGGGGTGGCAAGCACGCTGTAATTGTGCTGATAGTGTTCCGAAAAGTCGTTTACACGGTCGCGCATATATGTTATTATCTTCACACCCAGTTCCTGTGCCTCGTCGCTTTCACCGTGATGCTTGCCTGTGAGTGCCACAAGACACTCGGCAAGGCCTATGAAACCAATTCCAAGCGTTCCCTGGTTTATTACCGAGGCAATGGTATCGGTGGGTTTCAACTTGTCGCTACCCACCCACAGGGCCGACATAAGCAGGGGGAACTGCTTTGCAAACGCGGTGCGCTGGAACTCCATACGTTCGTGCAGCTGGCGGGCGGTTATTTCGAGTACTCCGTCGAGCTTTGCAAAGAACTGTGCAATGCGCTGCTCCTTGTTCTCTATATCCATACACTCTATTGCCAGGCGCACTATGTTTATGGTGGAGAAGGAGAGGTTTCCGCGGCCGACCGATGTTTTGGGGCCGAAACGGTTTTCAAATACACGGGTGCGGCAACCCATTGTCGCTACTTCGTGCATGTAACGCCGGGGGTCGTCGGCACGCCACTCGTCGCTTTGGTTGAAGGTGGCATCGAGGTTCAGGAAGTTGGGGAAGAAACGGCGAGCCGACACCTTGCAGGCAAGTTCGTAGAGGTCGTAATTGCGGTCGGTGGGCAGGTAGCTTACGCCGCGTTTCTTTTTCCATATCTGTATGGGGAAGATGGCAGTTTCGCCATTACCCACACCACGATAGGTGCTGTTGAGCAGTTCACGTATCACACAACGCCCCTCGGCCGATGTGTCGGTACCATAGTTTATGGAGCTGAACACAACCTGGTTGCCACCACGCGAGTGTATGGTGTTCATATTATGTATGAAGGCTTCCATTGCCTGGTGAACACGCTTCACTGTTCTGTTTATGGCGTGCTGCACAATGCGCTCGTCACCCGACAGGAAGTCGAGCGGAGCCTCCTCATAGTCATTTATCTCCTTGTTGTAAAGGTGTTCGTAACTTACCATCATAAGCCCTTCGAGGCTTTTCAGTTCCTCGACATAGGTGCTGCGCACATAGGGGGCCATATAGAAATCGAATGCCGGAATTGCCTGCCCGCCGTGCATTTCGTTCTGCGCGGTTTCCATTGATATGCAGGCAAGCACACTGGCGGTTTCTATGCGCTTTGCCGGGCGCGACTCGCCGTGCCCCACACAGAAACCGTTTTTAAGGATGTGGTCGAGGGGGTGCTGGCAGCAGGTGAGGCTCTTTGTGGGGTAATAGTCCTTGTCGTGTATGTGCAGGTAGCTGTTCTTCACTGCATCGAGGACCTCATCGCCCAAAAGAAAATCGTCGACAAAAGGCTTGGTCGACTCGCTGGCAAACTTCATCATCATTCCGGCAGGAGTGTCGGCATTCATATTCGCGTTCTCGCGGGTAATGTCGTTCGATTTTATGTTTATAATCTCCTGGAACATATCGCGCGTCTTTGCCTTGCGGGCAATGCTGCGTTGGTTGCGATAGGCAATGTACTTTTTAGCTACATCCTTGCGGCTGCTCTTCATTAGCTCCATTTCGACCATATCCTGGATTGCCTCCACTGTCATCTGCGAATCGCCGCGGAATGATATGTGGTCGGTTATCTGGCGTATGAGCGACATATCCTCACCCTTTTCGGTGTGGAGCATTGCTTTACGGATTGCCGTAATTATCTTCTCTTCATTAAAACCTACGATGCGGCCATCGCGCTTTAAAACCGTTTGAATCATCTTTCTCGATGTGTTGATGAAGTTTGAAAATAGTTTCGCACCGCGCCCTATCCCACGAGTGACAACGGCCTTTAATGAATGGCAGGTCTTCTGACTTGCTCCTCGCCCCGGCTGCCTTCCCGATAAGAATCAGTGGCAAGGATTGCACAGGGTGTCGCAGGAGGTTCACAGCAGCGGGACTGTCGGGGATTTGCACCCCGTTCCCTTTTAATCGCACGCAACAACCTGCGCGCCGAACCATTCTTGTGCGAAGTTAGGGATTTTATACTTAATTATATGTATAAAAAAGAGAGATTTTTTCCACAGAAAAGAAAAAAAACAGAGCACTACTTCTCGCACTCCAATTCGGAAAGCCATTGACGGGCCCGCTCCTTGTTAAAACGGAAAAGCACGTTCACGGGAGCCGAGGTGTAACTCAAAGCCTCGAAGAAGAGGGGATGCTCTTTAAGACAGGGGTAGAGTACCTCGTGCGTGTAGCGGAAACCGAAGTTTTCGAGAATTATGTAGTCGACATTGTCGACAAGCAAGTCGCTGACTATCTGCACATTGGTAACCCCCTCTTTGTAACGTACCCCACGTACACCCTTGCTCACAAAGAGAAGTTCGGGCTTGCGCGATGCAACAATGCAACCGCTACCCTTTTGGGCAGCAGCCTCGCCTATGGCAAGAAAGGCGTTCACGGCAACGGGGTTGTCGGCAACGGCAAAACGGTGCAGCCCCCACACAGTGTGGTTGCTGTCGTCGTTGTAAAAGAAGAGGGTGGGAGCAAAAAGCATAAGCAAAAACCACGGTGAAAAAGCCTTTTTCGACACCTTTCGGCACAACGCATCGCAAACACTCCACAACCCGACAAGCAGGGCTGCGGTGAGGAACGGCATAACTATTATCATATAGCGGTAATAGCTGGGGGAATCCATTATGGATACAAGCGCGACATTGCCCACAAAAAGGAGTATAAGCGGCAAGCGCACCCTTTTAAGGCAGCAGAAACCGTATATAATAAGGAGAAGCATTGCAAAGGCTATCACATAGAGCAAGGGCGACGGCATATAGTCGTAACGCACACGAAAGAAGGGAATAATGCTGTCGGGGATAACCTGTGCCAACAGCATATGCACTATTTTAAGAACTTGGGAGAAGTCGACCTGGTTCACATAGCGCGACTGTTCGAGCCCCCAGAAGGCATTACGCAATACCCACGGAAGAAGGGCCGCGACAAAAGTGCCCGACAGGGCGAGCCCCAAACGCCAACGCTGCGACAAAAGCAACGCCACCACAAAGGCTGCCACAAAAGCAATAGCCTGCGTGCGTATATAAAAGGTGTATATGGTGGCAAACAGAAAGAGCAGCAGCCAGGGCGAACGCCACTCCACCCTGTTGCCGGCAGGCAGATGAAGAAAGGCCCACAGGGAGAGGGTTATGAAGAAGATGCACGATGCCTCACTCATCATCATTGTGGAAAATTCCAGCAGATGCGGTGTCACAAGCACGGCGGCACCTGCAATGAAGGCCAACGCCGGTTTCAACCCCTCGGCCAACAGAATGCTGAAAAGCAGCAACACCGAAGCGAAGAGGAAAAGGAGGTTAAGCACCTTTTGCGCCACAATGCTGTCGGTCACAATGCGCAGAGGAACCATAAGCAGGGGGTAACCGGGTGGAAAGAGAGCCGATGGATTGCCCAGCATATCGGTGTAGCCATTACCGGCAGCAAGTGACGATGCAAGAATATAGTAATGGCAGTTATCGCCGTTTGAATCAATCTTGGGGTCAAAAATATATGCAAACACCAGCAGGGCAAGCAATGCCAGCCCTGCCGGATAGATACATTTCTTTATTACAGGCGATAACTTCATAGCCGGTATCATTTATTGTGCTCGGCCTCAATCTCTTCGGGAGCCATAGGCTTATACTTGCCCAGGCGACGGGCTCCGCCGTCGATAATGAGGTAATCCTCCTCGTTGCGTATTCCGCCGAAATTACGCCAGGCATCGAGCTTGTCGTAGCAGATGAAATCGGTAAACTGTTTCTCGGCACGCCATTTGTCAATGAGGTCGGGGATGAAATAGATGCCCGGCTCAACAGTGAATACATAGCCCGGTTCCAAAGCCTTGGCAAGGCGCAACGATTTCCAACCGAAAAGAGTGCTCTTTGAACGGCCCTCTTCGTAACCCACATAGAGTTCGCCGAAATTCTCCATATCGTGGACATCGAGGCCCATCATATGACCAAGACCATGGGGGAGGAACATACAGGCTGCACCCACACGGGCAGCCTCGGCTGCATCGCCCTTCATAAGGCCCAAGTCAATCATTCCCTTTGCTATTTCGGTGAGTACGACTTCGTGTACCTTGCGGTACTCCACACCCGGCGCGAGCATAGATGTCGCTGCAAGGTGGGCACGGCGCAGAATGTTGCACACGGTACGCTGCTGTTCGGTGAACTGCTTGCCCACAGGCATTGTGGTGGTGAGGTCGCCGGCATAGTGCATAGCATTCTCGCAACCCGAATCGAGCAGGAACATCTGCCCCTCTTTCAAGGGCTCGGTGCCGTAAGCGTGGTTGTGGAGTGTCTGCCCGTTTATGGTGGCAATAATGGGGAACGAAAGGTTGAAATTGTGCTTTGCCGCTTCGGCCTGCACCACCGACACGATTTCGGCCTCGGTGGTTCCGGGGCGCACGGCGCGCATTGCCGCACAGTGCATATCGACCGACACGTTCACAGCCTCCTCAATCTGCTCAATCTCTTCGGCACTCTTGTAGTTACGCTGCGAAATCACAGCCTTTACAAAAGCCATAGAAACGGCAGCTTGCTGCTCGGCAGGGTTTATTCCCAGGAGTTCCTGCAACCACACCTTGTGGTCGCCACGATAGGGTGGCAGGAAGTGTATATTCTGCCCCTTGCCCTGTGCGCTCTTTATATATGTGGCAAGGGCTGACATAGGCATTGTTTCGGTTATTCCCACACGCTCGCTCTTCTCTTTGATAGTGGGCTGCACGCCTGTCCACACAATATCGTCTATCGTGAGTTCGTCACCGAAGATTATCTCCTTGTTCTCGTCTATGTCTATTATGGCTGCGAGGCCCGAATAGTCCGAAGCAAAGTAGTAGAGGAAGGTGGAGTCCTGACGGAAATGATAGGCATTGTCGGCATAGTTCACGCCAACTTCGGCGTTGCCGAGAAAAAGCAACAGGCCGCTGCCGACCTTCTCTTTGAGAATGGAACGGCGATTGATGTAAGTCTCTTTACTGAACATAGTTATAAGTTTTTAGGTTTTTTATCTCTTTATCACGGCACGCACAACAAACCACAGATGGTTGAGTATTGTCACGGGCAGGCCATAGTGCTTGCTCATTATGGAGAAACGCTCCAAAAGCGAGGCGCGATGGTTCTGCAAAGATAGGCCATTCTGTAAATAATTCACTATGATTGTGTGTGTATTGACAAGTCTGCCGGCTCTCTTCATTGCCCTTATGCACCAATCGACATCGGCCGAAAAACGGTACTTCAAGTCGTAGAGCGGAGCAATGTCACGTCGCACGAAAAAGGCCTGATGGCACACAAGCATCCCACGCTTGAAACTCTTCCAGGTGAGTTTTTCGGGAGCCTTCAAACGGCGCATCCTTATGAAGTTACGTTGCTCGTCGACCTCGGCAGTTTCGCCATAAAGAACTTCGGGCAGGGTGTCATAGCCTTCGAGAGCGGCAACCATACGTTCAAGGGTGTCGGGGGCATAGAGCGAGTCGCCGGCATTAAGGAAGCACAGATAGTCGCCCTTTGCAAGTTCAATGCCCTTGTTCATTGCGTCGTAAAGGCCGCTGTCGTGTTCGCTCACTATGTGGGCGAACTCAATTCCCATACCCACTGCCTTGGTCACAGTGTCGTCGGTGGAGGCACCGTCGATGAGCAGATACTCGAAGTTCTTGTAGCTCTGCACTGCCACACTGCGCAGAGTGGGCTCTATCACCGAGGAGGCGTTATAGGTTACTGTTATTATTGAAAATTTAGGTTTAAGGGCCATTACTCTTCGGTTTTTACACTTTTGTATATTATGTACGACAGCATCGCAAGCAGAATGAGTGCCACTGCCAACGACGATGCAAACGATATCTTTGACGACGCTATAATCACCTCGTCGACACAACGAAGTTCTATTTCGTGCTCACCGGCGGGAAGGGGCAGGGCACGCAACAGATAGTCGGCACGCAACAGGGGTACCTCCTTGCCGTCGACATAAGCCTTCCAGGTCTTGTAATAGACTTCGGAGAAGATTGCCAGCTGCGGAGTGGGCGAATAGCTCCTGTACCTGATGACTCCCGGATTCACATACTCCTGCATATCGATAACGGCTGTGGAATCGACAGGGTTGCAATAGTCGCTGTATGCAGGGAACTTATCCTTCCAGCTATCCTCGATGAAGGCTGTGGAGCGGAGGTCGCCGTCGCCAATAGCAGCAATCTCCTCGTCGGGGGTATCGACCCACACAATGCTGTCGACAAACCAGCAGTTGCCCATAGCGTCGGGGTTGGCCTGCACCTGGGGAACATCGTTCTCATCGGGAACTATTATGTAGCGCACGTTGAGCATATTCAGTATGTTCATATTTATGCTGCCGTTGAAATAGTTGTCTATGACATCCTGGTAACGGCGCAACTTGGCAGGGCTGTAACCGCCCACCGACTTGTGGAAGTACGATGTGCGCGAGTCGTTGAAGGTGCTTGCAGCAAGGTTGAGCACACGATAATTGGGGTGGGTGTCGCGCAGAATGAGTTTGTCGGCTGCCGTGGGGAGGAACTCCTCGACCTTCTTTTTGGGAACAAAATCGTTCCACGACAGGAAACGCCAGGCCACAGGCCACAGATCGAAGATAACAAGCACCGTGAGTGCGATATAAAGGTAACGGCTCTTGAACGAGAAACGCATATAGGCAAACAGGGCTACGGCCGTTGCTGCAATGAATGCGAATGAACGCCAGGCATCGCTTGCAAGCATCGATGCACGGTCGGCACGCAAGGCATCGGCAAGAACCGAGGGGTAGGCAGTATCGGATGGTGCCTCGAAACTGAAAATGGCACTGCCAAAGAGTGCGAACAGGAGCGACAGGCCGCCTGTTGCAGCAAATGATATTCCAAGTGCGCGGGTGAGGCGTTTCTTGGCAGCCTCATCGCCGCTCTTGCACACTTTCATAAACTCCACAACGGCAAGCACACCCAATGTAACCATTGTGAGCGATGCTATGACCAACGCCATTGAGGGGGCACGGAACTTGTTGTAGAGAGGTAGGTTATAGAAGAAAAATTCGTTGAGAAGAGGGAAATTCTTGCCCCAGGAGAGAATGAGCGACAGCACCGTTGCGGCAAGCAGCCACCAACGTTCACGCCCCTTGACCACAAAGAGCGACAGTACAAAGAGGAAACATACTATTGCGCCTATGTACACCGGGCCCGATGTGAAAGGCTGGGCACCCCAATAGGCCGGCATCTGCTTAACAATCTTCTTGGCCTGTGCCGCGCCGTATGAACGGCTGAAAAGGCGATAGGTTTCGGAAGAGGTTCCCAGGTCGTAATGTGAGCTTGCGCCATAGATGTTGGGTATCATAAGGGTGAGTGTCTCTTCAATGCCATAGCTCCACTGATAGGCATAGTCGATGTCGAGGCCCGATGCCTGCTGTGTGTCGCCTTTTGGTTTAAGCACGGCTTCGCCACGGACACTCTCCTTGGCATAATCCATTGTGGGCCACAGCTGCCCCACGGAGGGGAGTATGGCAAGAACAGCCACGACGGCAAGCACACCTGTTGCCTTGAAATAGCGTGCCAACTGCTTCTCGCGCACTGCATACACGAGGTAGACCACTGCAAGGAAGAGCAGCACAAGCAGCAGGTAATAGCTTATCTGCTGGTGGTTCCAGTAGATATTCATTCCGGCAAAGACAAGGGTGACAAAGCTGCCAAGCATCAGCTTGCCGCGGTAACAGAGTATTACACCGCCTATAATCGGTGCCATAGTGGCCATCACCAACGCCTTGTTCATGTGGCCCACCCCCACTATTATGAGGTTGTAGGAGCAGAGCGTGTAGGCCACCGCCCCCATAAAGGAGAGCCACGAATTGCAGCCTATGGAGATGAGGAAAATGTAGAAACAGACAAGCGATAGGAATATGTATCCGTTGTGACGGCCGGTACCACCCATCCAGGCAAGCGTGAAAAGACGACCGAGGTGACGGAACACATTTTCGGACTTTGGCATATAGGTGTAATTGGCCGGCATACCGCCGAACATTGCGTTGGACCAGTGGCCATACTCGCCTGTCTTTTCGTAATGCTCGACCAGGTCGTTACCCCAGCCACGCGAGTTGATGGCATCCTCCTGTATTATATCCTTCCCTTGAAGGGTGGGGGCAAAATAGATACCCGTTATCACAAAGAAGGCCAACACTGCAAGTATGTGCGGGTACATCTTCTTCAACTCCAATTTCTTCATTTTCATTTACTTATATTTATATTCTTTATAACAATTTACGGTACACGTCACAGGTGTTCTGCACCATACGTTCGAGCGAGAACTCCCCGGCACGTTGCAACCCTTTGAGGCGCAGTTCGTCGCGCAATGTGGGCGACTCCACCACTAGTTGCAGGGCATCGAGCATAGACTGCGCGTCGTGAGGGTTGAAATAGACCGCCGCATCGCCGGCCACCTCGGGAAAGCAGCTTGCATTGCTCAGGCACACAGGACAGCCGTTGTGGAAGGCTTCGAGAATGGGAATGCCGAATCCCTCGTAATGTGAGGGAAACACAAAGCAGAGAGCATAGCGGTAGAGCGATGCCATCTGCGCATCGTCGGCCGATATGTGGGCAAGCCTGTCGGCAATGTTCCAACGGGCAAAAAGTTCCAGCTCACCCTTGCTGAACGGATTACCCGTGCACACAATGCGCAATGTGGGGTCCTTCACCAACAGAGGGCGCACTGCCGACAGCCAGGGGAAGAAGTTCTTGTAGCCCTTGCGCTCACCCACGTAGAGTACATAGCGGTCGAACAGTTGCGGTGCCACAGTGGTGACAGCGCGGTAGCCGTGATGCACCACCGTTATCTTTGAGGGCGATGTTCCCAGCAGCTCCACAATGTCGCGCTTGGTGTTTTCGCTCACGGCAATGATGTGGGTTGCTTTCTCCACAAGCAGTTTCTTGTGCTCTATTGTATGGTCGTAAAAGAGTACATCCTGCGGGTAACGCTCAAATATCATATCGTGTACGGTGAGCACAAAGGGTTTCTGCCTATCCTCGACAGCACCCAGGAAATAGGGGCTGAAATAGGTGGGGTGGAAAAGGTCGTAATCACCCCTCTTCACTGCCCGCCAGGCACAATAGCGATTGGCAAGCTGATAGAGCCTGCGACGCAGCCTGTAATTGGGCGGGAATTTTATTGTTTCATATTTATGTCCGTATGTCTCCGTCACATAGTGGTTCTCGCAATAACGCATGGGCACCTCCGACACAAACTCGTCGGCAGGCAGGTTGTAAACAAGGTCGGCGAAATAGCGGGTTACACCGCCAAAACGCTGCAAGGTAAACATCTGGTTATCGAACAATATCTTCTTCATAACATTCAATCACGTTTTTTCCTGCGGAAGATATACTCCACAGCCTCGCGCAGCTCCTCGAAGCGGCACAAGTACGATAATATTATATAGAGTACCGATGCTATTGAAAGGCGCAGCACAAGCAACAGCACATAGTTGCCGATATCCCTTGTGAGATAGCCGGCAATGCCTGCCGACACAAGGGTAACAAGCAGGAACGGTACAAAATCCATCAAAAACATTCTTATGGTGAGCTCTATGTCGCGCCGCACAAGCACACACCACACAAAGAGCCAGGCTATGTTGAAGAGGCAATAGGCCACAAGCATCGGCTTTATTCCGAGCGGATGCATAGCAAGCAGCATAGCAAGCACCAGGGAGCCCTGTACAATGGTGCACCACATAAAGGAGTCGGTGCGGCCACGGCTCACAAGCAGGTTGGTAAACATAGACTGTATGGGCATAAAGGCACCCCAAAGACACATTATCTGCAATATGCGCGAACTCTCCTCCCACTTGTCGGTGAGCACAACCACAATGAGTTCGTGTGACACGAGCGAGAGCCACGCCAGCAGAGGGAACGACACGAAGGCGGTGAAGCGCATCATCTTGCGGAACACACGCAACTGCCGTTCATTGTCCTCGACCACCCTGGCAAGCACGGGCTGTGCAACGGTGTTCACCACCACATTGACCATATCGCTGCCCATACGGAACCAGTCGGCCGCCTTGGAGTAGTTTCCCACGTCGGCACGGCTGTAAAACTTGCCCAATATAAAGGAAAAGACGTTCCAGTTTATCCTTTGGAATATATTGGTTATGAGCAGTTTGTGGCTGAATGCAAAGAGGTAGCGCAAAGGATAGAACCTCACTGTGAACGAAGGGTGCCACGGGGTGTAGTACCAATAAACCACAAGGCGCACAAGGGTGTATATGATTGCCTGGGCCGAAATGCCCCAGTAAGAGTAACCGTTCATTGCAAGCAAAATGCCTGCTACACCCGACACCAGCAACGCAAGCACCGACGCTATGGAACGCTGCTTCACTTTAAGTTCACGGAAGAGGTAGGCCGATGCGGCCACTCCGAACCCGTTGAGCACGAATGCCAAAAAGTTGAACCTTGCCAGCCACAAAAGGACAGGCTGGTTGAAGAAGCCTGCAATGAGAGGGGCTGCCGCATAGAGCAGTGCGTATATGACCAGAGAGGTTATGACACTGAACCAGAAGACGGCATTGTAGTCGTCGTGCCCCACCTTCTTGCGGTTGGCTATGGCCGAAACAAAACCGCTGTCCTGCAACGAGCTTGCTATGGCATTGAAGATGGCAAGCATACCCACGGGGCCGTAGTCTTCGGGGCCCAGCAGACGGGCAAGGTATACCCCGAAGAATACGCTGAGCAGCTGGCAGACGACATTGCTCAAACCGCCCCAAAGGAAACTCTTTGCGACAGCGTTCTTCAATGTATCGGTTGCTTTACTGCTCATCGGCGGGTTATCTTGTTATTTTACTTCGCTACCGGGTTTTGCGGCGGGAGCAACGGTGAGCAGCGAGAGCTTGCCCTCGTTGTCCTCGGCACTCAGTATCATACCCTGGCTCACAATGCCGCGCATTGTGCGGGGAGCAAGGTTGGCAACAAAGCACACCTGTTTGCCCACAAGCTCTTCGGGGTTGAACTGCTTGGCAATGCCCGAAAGGATGGTGCGGGTTTCAAGGCCGTCGTCTATCTTGAACTGCAAGAGCTTGTCGGCCTTGGGCACTTTGGTACATTCAAGCACGGTACCCACGCGGATATCGACCTTTGCGAAATCCTCAAAAGCAATTTCGGGGCGTATGGGGTTGGCCTTGTATGCAGCTGCTGCATTGGCCTTCTTTATCTCTTCGAGCCTGTCGAGCTGCGCCTGTATTGCATCGTCCTCAATCTTTTCGAACAGCAGGCCCACCTCGCCCAGCGCGTGGCCTTCGGGGAGGAGATTGATGCTGCCGAGGCTTGCCCACTCGCAGGAGTCCATCTGCAACATTTCGCGCAGTTTCTTGCTGCTGAACGGCATAAAGGGTTCAAAAGCGATAGAGAGGTTGGCTACCAGCTGCAAAGAGAGGTTAAGGATTGTGGCTACACGGCCCAGGTCGCTCTTGGCAACTTTCCACGGCTCGGTTTCGGCAAGATAACGGTTGCCTATGCGGGCAAGCTCCATTGCCTCTTTCTGTGCATCACGGAACTTGTACTGGTCGAGCAGATGCTCTACCTTCTCCTTTACATCGACAAATTCGGCAATTATGGCCTTGTCGTAGTCGGTGAACTCGCCTGCGGCGGGCACCTTGCCGTCGAAATATTTTTTGGTGAGCACAAGCGCGCGGTTCACGAAGTTTCCATACACGGCAACAAGCTCATTGTTGTTGCGTGCCTGAAAATCCTTCCAGGTGAAGTTGTTGTCTTTTGTTTCGGGGGCATTGGCTGTGAGCACGTAACGCAGTACATCCTGCTTGCCGGGGAAGTCGACAAGGTACTCGTTGAGCCATACCGCCCAGTTGCGCGATGTCGATATCTTGTCGTCTTCGAGGTTAAGGAATTCGTTGCTCGGCACATTGTCGGGCATCACATACTTGCCGTGAGCCTTCATCATCACAGGGAAAATGATGCAGTGGAACACAATGTTATCCTTGCCAATGAAGTGTACAAGGCGTGTATCCTCACTCTGCCACCACTGCTCCCACGAGCCATATTTTTCGGACTCCTTGTCGCACAGCTCCTTTGTGTTCGAGATATATCCGATGGGAGCATCGAACCATACATAAAGCACCTTGCCCTCGGCTCCCTCAACCGGTACGGGAATACCCCAATCGAGGTCACGCGTCATAGCACGGGGCTGCAAGTCCATATCGAGCCAGCTCTTGCACTGGCCATACACATTCGGACGCCACTCCTTGTGGCTCTCCAAAATCCACTCTTTGAGCCACTGCTGGTACTCATTGAGCGGCAGATACCAGTTCTTTGTCTCTTTGAGCACAGGAGCCTCACCGGTCTCCTTTGAACGAGGATTGATAAGTTCTGTGGGTTCAAGTGCGCGACCACATCCCTCCTCGCACTGGTTACCATAGGCCTGTTTGTGGCAATAAGGGCATTCACCCACAACATCACGGTCGGTGAGGAACTTCTCATTCTTCACGTCGTAGAATTGCTTTGATGTCTGCTCCACAAGCTTGCCATCATCGTAGAGCGTACGGAAAAACTCCGAAGCAAATTTGTGATGCGTCTCGGATGTTGTACGGCTATAAATATCGAACGATATACCAAATCCCTCAAAGCTATCCTTGATGATGTTATGATAGCGGTCCACCACATCCTGCGGAGTAATGCCCTCCTTGCGGGCACGCTGTGTAACGGGAACGCCGTGTTCGTCGCTACCGCCGATGAACAAAACCTCCTCGCCTTTAAGACGCAGGTAACGGGTGTAGATGTCGGCCGGTACATATACGCCGGCAAGGTGACCGATGTGTACAGGGCCGTTGGCATAGGGCAAGGCCGATGTAACCAGAGTTCTTTTGAATTTCTTTTCCATAAGAGATTATATTTTGTTTTCTATTTTGCTGCGCTTTTGGTGCATTTTACAAAGTAACCTACAAAAATAGGCATTTAATTTCAATTTAACGGTATAAAATATTATTAATATTAAAATGCGCGCCAACGCGGGCGCGAAAACCGCTATTTGCATAATTGGGCGGGATGTGTTACATTTGCGACACTGCAACCGGAAAAACAGAAAGAAAAATGCAAAAAACCACCCTTTCATCGGCACATTTTGCCGACACAAAACCCCACTACGAACTGCTAGACGGCTTGCGCGGTGTTGCCGCCCTGCTGGTACTTTTGTATCACATCTTCGAGGGCTTTGCCTTTGCCCGGACTACAAACGGCGAGGGCGACGGACTCATAACCACACTCAACCACGGACACATTGCCGTGGATTTCTTTTTTATGCTTTCGGGGTTTGTAATCAGCTATGCCTATGACGACCGATGGGACAGAATGAGCCTCGGCAACTTCTTCAAACGCCGCCTCATACGCCTGCATCCGATGGTTGTAATGGGCGCGGTCATTGGTGTTGCGGCATTCCTTTTCGAGGGGTGCCGGCAGTGGAACGGCACAACCACACCGACAGGATGGGTGATGATGGCTGCACTGCTCACAATGTTTATGGTACCGGCACTCCCCGGTGCGCCTCACGAAGTGCGTGGCAATGGCGAGATGTTCCCCCTGAACGGCCCCACCTGGTCGCTGTGGTTCGAATATATAGGCAACATTCTTTACGCTCTGTTCATACGCCGCCTACCGACCAAAGCACTTGCTGTGCTTGCGGTGACACTTGGTGCGGTACACGCCTGGTTCTTTGTGGGCGACATTTCGGGGTACGATATGGTGGGTGTAGGCTGGACCATCGACAGTGTCAACTTCTGGGGCGGCCTTGTGCGCATGATGTTCCCCTTCACGGTGGGTATGCTGCTTTCGCGCACCTTTAAGCCAAGCAAGGTAAAAGGAGCATTCTGGCTATGCAGCACACTGCTCGTTGCAGTATTTTCGGTTCCATACATCGCCCCCACCGGCAAGGCAAGCATCAACAGCCTCTATGAGTTTGCCTGCATTGCGCTGCTCTTCCCCGTGATAGTGTGGGTGGGTGCCTGCGGCGGTTGCAGCGACAACGTGACAGGGCGTATAAACAAGTTCCTGGGCGACATTTCCTACCCGCTCTACATTGTGCACTACCCCATAATGTACATCTTTTACAAGTGGCTCATTGAGAAGCATTTCTACACGCATGGCGAAACGTGGGGCATTTCGCTCACCGTCATAATAGCGAGCATCCTGCTTGCATATGCCTGCCTGAAACTTTATGACGAGCCTGTGCGACGATACCTTACAAAAAGATTCTTGAAGAGATAGAGGAGAAGCATATTCCGCAACATCTTTTAACCACTCGCGCGCGGAAACGTATTAAATATAAGAGATTTTTCACTATCTTCGCGCTGTAAAACGGATAAACAAAAACAACATATATGAAAATTGCACTTATTGGATATGGCAAAATGGGAAAGACCATTGAGAAGATTGCCATTGAGAGAGGACACGAAATTGTTTCAATAATAGATATTGACAACCGCGAAGATTTCGGCAGCGAGGCGTTCCGTTCGGCCGATGTAGCTATTGAGTTCACTGCACCCACCGTGGCATACGACAACTGCAAAGAGGCGATGGCTGCGGGTGTGAAGGTGGTGAGCGGCAGCACAGGCTGGTACCAGCAGCACGAACCCGAAATGAAGGAGTTGTGCGAGAAAGAGGGCAAGACACTCTTCTGGTCGAGCAATTTCAGCTTGGGCGTGGCGGTATTCTCGGCTGTAAACCGCTACCTTGCAAAGATTATGAACCGTTTCCCCAACTACGACGTGACAATGGAGGAGACACATCACATTCACAAGCTCGATGCACCCAGCGGCACAGCCATCACCCTCGCCGAGGGTATTCTCGCCAACCTCGACCGCAAGAGCCAATGGATTATGGGCGACCTTACCAACCCCGACGGGAGCATCACTCCCGGTGCGCAGGCCGGTGAAGGCGAACTTAAAATTGATGCCATACGCCGCGACGAGGTGCCCGGCATACACACCATAACATACGACTCGGCAGCCGACAGCATAACAATCACACACGATGCCAAAAACCGCAGCGGTTTCGCACTTGGCGCAGTCATAGCAGCCGAGTATGTGAACGAGCACAACGGCCTGCTGGGCATGAGCAACCTGTTCGATTTTTAAAGAAGTTTCCTAATAACCTCGCAAAATGAGAAAACCTTCCAAAAAGGATTACTTGCGCCTTGCGGTAACCCTCACACTGTACATACTGTTCCTCTTATGGGTAAAGAGCTGGATTGGAATTATTGTAATCCCGTTCATCATTGACAACTACATAACCCGTTTCATCCCCTGGGGATGGTGGAAGAAAAGCAGCAACCCCGCCGTGCGCACCGTTATGAGCTGGGTAGATGCCATTGTGTTTGCACTTGTCGCAGTGTACTTTGTGAACCTCTTCTTTTTCCAGAACTATGTAATCCCGTCGTCGTCGCTGGAAAAATCGTTATTGGTTGGCGACTACCTTTTTGTGAGCAAGATGAATTACGGCCCGCGTAAGCCGCAGACACCTTTGAGCATGCCGCTCACACAACACACTATGCCCGTTACAGGCACTAAAAGCTATCTCGACTGCATACAGTGGGATTATGAACGTGTGCGCGGATGGGAAGATATTGAACGGGGCGACATTGTGGTATTCAACTACCCTGCCGGCGACACCGCCACCACCAACCCCAACGTCATTGACTATTACAGCGACTGCTACTACATAGGCGAGAGCCTCTACCCCAACAAGCCCATTATGGACAGCCTCACGACCGAGCGGCAGAGAGCCGTTTACGACCTCTACTACACCGCCGGCCGCAAATATATGGAACAGCATCCCGAACAGTTCGGTGAAAAACTGTGGCGTCCCGTGGACCGTCGCGAGAACTACGTGAAACGCTGTGTGGGCCTCCCTGGCGAAACCCTCGAAATAAAGGATAAGGAGATATACATTGACGGGCAGAAGAGTGTTGCCCCCGAGAACGTGCAATTCAACTACTGGGTAAAGTTCAAAGCCCCTATGACCGAACGCATACGCCGCCGGCTCGACATAAGCAAAGACGACCTGAAACGCTACTACAACGGCCGTTACCTCATACCCCTCACACCCAAAGCACTTGCCCGGATGCAACGCTACACCACGCTCGTGAGTTCCATAGAGCCTGCCGAGAACGACGAGACACGCGGCATATACCCGCTCAACGGCTACACCGGCTGGACTGTCGACAATTACGGCCCGGTGTGGATTCCCAAACGCGGCGACAGCATAAAGCTCACGCTGGAAAACCTGCCTGTGTATGAACGCCCCATCGCCGTTTACGAGGGCAACGACCTGCAAGTGAAGGATGGAAAAATATTCATCAACGGCAAGGAGAGCGACAGCTATACATTCAAGATGGATTACTACTGGATGATGGGCGACAACCGCCACAACAGCGCCGACTCGCGTTGCTGGGGATTTGTACCCGAAGACCACATTGTGGGCAAGCCCATTCTTATATGGCTATCGCTCGACAAGGACCGCGGCTGGTTCGACGGCAAGATACGCTGGAACCGCCTCTTCCGCTTTGTCGACAGCTATAAATAACCGGCAATGAACATACTTGCACACCCGCTCTACCTGGCACCCGTGCCGCTGTATGCCCGCCTGTATGCCTCCGATGGAATAATTATAGACGGCAGCTCCCCGTTTGTGAAACAGACCTTTCGCAACAGAGCTGTCATAGCCACGGAAAACGGGACACAGGCCCTTACCATACCCATTGTACACAACGGCAACCAGGCTATGCGCGATGTGCGTATAAGCGAACACGGAAACTGGCGACACCTGCACTGGAACGCCATTGTAAGCGCCTACCGCAAAAGCCCTTTCTTCGACTATTACGCCGACGATTTTGCCCATTTCTACCAAGAACGCGACGGGTTCCTTATGGATTTCAACATGCGGCTCCACGCTGTTGTGTGTGAACTTCTGGGACTCGACCGCAAAGCGGTTGACACGCCCGATAGCGCAGTGGAGGAACTGCGCCACATTGCCGAGCCCAAAGCCCTTGCCACAATAGAGGGCTACTCCCCCGAACCCTACTACCAGGTATTTGCAGCACGCCACGGATTCATTCCCAATTTAAGTATCATTGACCTGCTTTTCAATATGGGCCCTGAGGCTCTTATTACACTGCGCGACTGTTGCCGACAGTTCCGATGATAATATTTCCTTATACATTGTAGAAACAATGCTGTAATAACGTTACAAAAGAAAAATATAGACACAAGCTACTAAAATATATGTATAGGAATTATACATTATGTAATTTTTATTATTTTTACACCGCCATAAATACCTAAAATTCGGACGAATTAGCTTTTATTAAAATGAAAAATTTTTTATTTTTTTACTTTATGAGTATTCTTTTTACACTTTCATGTATTAATGAAGAAAATAAGTTTTATACATATAATAATAAAAGTATAGATGAGATTCGCAGTTTGTCAGATAATACAGGCCTGCCTTTCTGCATAGTACTTATAGACTCAACACATTTCACCGTAAACGAATATCTCAAAATGATAAAAACACATACAAAATTGCCCCACAGTATTTTGTATAACTTTATAAATGTCTACAACAACGATAACAAATGGTACTCAAAGTTATTATCCCCACACATTTATCCTGTTACTTGTGTATTCAACACAAATAAACAACTAATAGAATTAGTACCTGGAAGTTCAATAGAGAGTTTCTATTATATTGATAAAGCAATTCTTTCAGAAGAAACTTCCTCTGAGTTTCATTACAACCAAAACTATGAAAAAGATAAAAAGGATATCATAAATATGGTTAATAATGCTTTAATATTAAAATCAAAAATATATACAAACAAAGATGCTGATATTTGTATAGACTCATTACTTGCAAAAAGAAAACACCCATATCTCTTATATTTAAAATTAGAAAATCAGATACATTTTAATAAAACCATAGAAGCAAGAGAAACAGCTAAGGAACTTCTTGAATTTGATTCTGCATCAGATATATTTTACTATTATGATGAATTATTAATAGCAAACAAAGTCCTTAATCCTATGTATAATAATTCTGCACCAAAGATTTCCTCATCAACAAATATAGTAAACCTACCCAATTGCATAATAAACCACACATACAATGTGAATATTGAAATATTTAACAACGGGGGACATCCTCTTAAAATTTCAGATATACTAACGAGTTGCAGTTGTGTAAAGATAAATAGTTCAAAAAAAAACATTATAAACCCTGGAAAATCAATAATATTAAAATTTGATTTCACACCAGAAAATAAAGGCAGTATTTATAGAGAGGTACACATAGCATCTAACTCTTTAGATACACCTATATATACAATAACAATAAATGCAAACGTTAAATAATTTTATGAGAATCAAAATTTTAACACTTTTTTTAAGTCTTTCGATAATTATTTTTTGCTATTGTAGCAGCGATTTAGATGAATTTAACAGATTTAGACAAATTGAGTACAGAGAAAATTGGCCAGAAACTTCAAAACAATTAGGACAAGGAGTTGCAAAAGAATTAAATATTACAATTAGAAACTTACATAAACAAGGGGTCGATTATTCAAATGCTAACGAGTCGTTAGAATTTAAAGAAAATTTTTATAATGATTTTTACAATGCGAACCCCAATATTTGTAAAACAAAAGGCTCTATCTATGAATACAACATAAGCCCAAAAAGATTTGTAGAACAAGTCAAAAATTTAACAAAAATTCAAATTGAATTCTTAAATAGAATAATTGACGAATGCAACTCTACTACCTCAATTAAGGAATACTACAATGTTTTATTGAAAATAAATGAAGATATTTATGAAGTAGTACCACAAATACAACAGGAAAGGTTATTTAATGTAACATCAGTACTATACTATGGAATGAAAGAGATTCAATATCTAGAAAGTCAAGGTTTGATGATACATACCTCTCGTACAGCCACACAGCACATATTGATAAAAACAAGAAGTGAATCTAACGAAAACTTTGGTGAATTATGTCATAAGGTTTTAGCTACATCAATGTTAGTTGCAATAGCGACCCCTATACCTGGCGATGAAATTATGGTTATTGGGGCTGCCACAGCTGTTGCGACAGGATTTATGGTATACACAGCCGGCGTGATGCTATATGAATATCTTGTATGCAAAAAATTTGATAAGACCGCAGATGAAAACTACGAATACTGTCAGCAAGAATTTGAATCTTGTTATTCTGAAATAATTGATGGTTGCTCTATTTGCTTACAATTCTGTTTAACACAAGGCTATTGGCCTCCATACTCAACACATAAATGTAAAAAACAATGAATGGTATAGAAATAATTTATAATAATAAAAGAACTCTAATTGGAGTTAAGAACGGTCAAACGATCGTACATATAAATTCTATAAACTCAAATAATAAAAAGGGAGCTTTTTTATATTCAGCAAGCATTGATTATGATAATAAAATCAGACACATTGGGCATAAATACAACCTGATAGAGAAAGGAGATATTATTAAAATAAGACTTGTCAATATAAAAGATACAACAACACCAATTGAAAGTGTTTATGATAATAATATAACCCCACTACCATCAAAATTGGAAATGTTTTATGCATTAGAAACTTCGCTAAAAAGCAAAGGATTATTATGAATGGTTTTATAATAAAAGCCGGAGAAGAAAATATTTATGCAGCATTAAAATCCGGGTCTTTTGGAATAATAATATCGAATAAAGAAGGGGATTTTAATATCAGCATTAACGGAATGGACGAAAATGCACTTTTTTATTCTTGGGAGCACAGAAAATTAAATCTCAATGAAGTTATTACAATAGCATTTGATACATTAGACGAAAGTGTTATTTCAACACCTACCAACATTCGTGATGTAAATAATACAATTCAAGAACAAGAACTTGAATTAGAATTATATTATAAACTAAAAAAGGAATTACTTGATAAGGGTTTAATCTCAGAATGATTTACATAAAAAAGATAACCAACGAAAAACAGATATCAGAACGTTTGGAATACCCATATAATATTCCTGCAATTCGAAACTTAAACGAATTTGAATTCAATAATAATGTGACCTTTATTATTGGTGAGAATGGTACTGGTAAATCCACTTTAATTGAAGCTATTGCGATACGTGCAGGCTTTAATCCAGAGGGGGGAAGTTTGTTCTTAAACTATCAAACACAGAACACTCACTCAACCTTGTATCGCGATATTAAATTAACGAGAGGAACTATTAGGAATAAAGATGGGTATTTTTTAAGAGCAGAAAGTTTTTATAATATCGCAACTGAAATCGATAGAATAACAGATGGATTTAAATTATTAAAAAATTATGGTGGTGCACTCCACAAGCGTTCCCATGGAGAAGGCTTTCTTGGAGTTGTATTAAATAGATTATCGGGCAATGGCTTATATATTTTTGATGAACCAGAATCAGGATTATCATTATCAAGTATTTTTAAATTGATTGTAAAAATAAAAGAATTAGAAAAAAACAATTCACAATTTATAATTGCGACACATTCACCAATTTTACTTGCATACCCTGGTGCTGAAATATACAAAATAACAAACTACGGTTTGGAACTTACCAACTATGAAAATACAGAACAATTTTGTTTTACTAAATATTTTATATTAAATTACAATAAAATAATCAATGAGCTGTTAAGATAAATACAATAATGATGGTTATACAAATAATACAACTGTTATATTTTTTAACCCTATCTATATTTGCAACATTCCTATATAGCTCCCAAATGACGGATACGCAGATACTGACAAAATGGTTATATACATTAGGTCTTGTTACTGTTGGCAATATGATTGGATGTATTATCGTATTATTAAAGAAACAAATAAAAATATATGAAAAATATTTGATTATAGCAGTGGTATTTATTTGTTTTTGCCAATCTATTTATGCTATAATTCAATTATTTCAATTTAAAACTCCACCTCAAATTGTTGGAGGATTTGACAATCCGGCAGGTTTGGCTGCATGTTTAAGCATAAGTACTCCTTATTGCCTCTACCTCATACAAATAAGTAAAAAAAACTTCCATAAACTATTATCGCTTTCTTTATTTGCTATTATATGCACCGCTTTAATACTTTCTGGATCTCGGTCGGGAATAATTGCAGGAATATTTGTTCCATGCTCCGTTTGGGTTTTTAATAAGAAGTATAGGAAGTGGTTACAATGGTTGTTTCTCTGTTTCTGTATAGTCCTTTTACCGATAATGTATTTTATAAAAAAAGATTCTGCAGATGGGCGTTTATTGATACTATGCAGTGCTTGGGAAATGATTAAGAAGCACCCGATAATAGGCTATGGCTTTAATGGCATTTCTGCGCATTATATGGATTTTCAAGCAGAATGGTTGACAAAAAATTCAAACAATAATATTTCTTTATTAGCAGACAATGTAAAACACGTATTCAATGATTTTTTTGCAATATGTATATGTTTCGGAATAATCGGATTGATTATATTATGTATTTTCATCGGTCTTATGATACATTGCTATAAAAAATCACCATCAAGTATCGGAATGTATGCACTTGTTTCTATTGCAACAATAGGTGTTTTAGGAGCCTTTTCTTATCCACTATACTATCCTTTTACTTGGATTATAATTGCGATAAATAGTTATATTTTAATTCACAATGCGTATAAATTTCGTTTTATCAAAAAAAACATAATCAAATATCCATTTATCATTATATTATTTTGTCTTTCTTCAATTGTACTATATCGTATAATCGAACGAATATCTGCAGAAAAAGAATGGTGTAAAATCGCCTATATAACCTCTAAAAAGGATACATTTATATCAAAATATGACTCTTTGATGTCAATACTTGGAAATGACCCATATTTTCTATATAACTATTCTGTAAAATTATATCTTTATGAAGATTATAATAGGTCTCTTGAAACAGCGTTGATATGTAGGAAATACTGGGCTGATTATGATTTAGAGCTACTATTGGGTGATATATATAAAAAACAGCATCAATATAATAATGCCATTCTTCATTATTCTAAAGCGCAAAAAATGTGTCCAAATCGCTTTATTCCACTATATAAACAGTTTTTAATTTACAAAATAAATTGCGATACAAACAATTTAATCAATGTAGGCAATATCATATTAACCAAAAGAATTAAAGTTCCTTCAAAACAAATTGATAATATAATTAAAGATGTAATAAATGAACTTATATTTATAAATATGTAAATTACACATTATATGGGCCCGGAGGCTCTTATTACACTGCGCGACTGTTGCCGACAGTTCCGATGATTTTGTGTCGGCAAGTCCCTATTACTAATAATGAAAGTTAAAAAAGCACGTTCTTCACATTTTTAATTTCTAAAAGTTTAGATTTCTAAAAACTTCGTAATATATTTGCCGCAACCGGAAAATATATCACGATATGAGCAAAAAGAAATTCGACACACTTACAAAAGCCGAAATGCAGGTAATGAACGCCCTGTGGGAATTGCCCGAAGGCGGCTGTATTCACGATATCATAGCACGTTACCCCGCGCCCAAACCCGCCTACACCACCATATCCACTTTCCTTAAAATACTGCTGAACAAAGGGTTTGTCGATTTCCGCAAACTCACCGGCAAGACACACACTTACTACCCCCTTGTAAGCAAGGAGCAATATACCAACCAGGTAATGAGCGAGGTTAAGGATTCGTTCTTCGGAGGGTCGGGCTCCTCGCTGGTAAAGTTCTTTGTCGAAAAGGAGCAGTTGAGCGAGGATGAGATAAAAGAGTTGTTGGAAATTATACAAAAACAGTAACCCACGAAAAAGAGAGAAGCGATGAGCGCATTCCTTGTATATATAATCAAATGGACCATCTGCCTTGCGGTGCTTTACATTCCTTTCACGTTGCTGCTGCGCAAGGAGACATTTGCATCGCTCAACCGCCTGCTGTTGCTTGGCACGGTGGTAGTGTCGGCACTGCTGCCGTGGGCCGAAATACACTTTACCGTTGTAATGGAAGCACCGGCAAACATCGTTGCAGGCACCAACATTGCAACAACAGCAATTCAAGGAGCCACAACCGCCATAGAATGGGAAAACATTATCCTTGCAATATACCTTGCCGGGGTAGCTTTCACTCTTTTGGGAACAGCAATGGGTATCACAAAGGCCGCCACTGCCATAAGACGCGGAACACTGTGGACCGAACAGCGTGGAAAAGCCATAATACACTGCCACGCCGACACTGTTGCCCCTTTCAGTTGGTTCAACCATATTGTAATTTCGGAAAGCGACTATAACGAGTGTGGAAAAGAGATTCTCCTGCACGAAGAGGGGCACATACTCCACCGCCACTCGCTGGACATACTGCTGCTTGCCGCAGTAAAAGCGTTCCAATGGTTCAACCCATTTATATATATGCTCGAAAACGACATAAAGGAGATACACGAATACGAAGCCGACCGATATGTTATGGAGCACAGCGACAATGCACGCGACTACCAGTTGCTCATACTCAAAAAGGCGGCAAGCAACGCGGGCACACAACTCATAAACAGGTTCAGCCAGAGCAGCGTGCGCAAAAGAATTACAATGATGGCACGCAAAGAGTCGGACAGAGCCAGGCTCGCCAAGTGGCTCTACCTTATACCCGCAACATCGCTGTTGCTGTTGTTGTTTGCCAAGCCACAATATATATACAGCTACAAAGAGGTAACAGCCGACGTTGCGGCAACCCATACAAAGGAAGAAACTGCGCCAATTGTAACAGCCCGGACAACCGTTCCCCCGCCCCCGGTACCAACGAAAAAGAAAAAAAGAGCCACGGTTGCCACAAAGGCAGTGCAACAGCCAACCGACACCATAACAGCCACAGCACCTGCTACAACAGAGAAGGCTACGACACCGCAAGAGAGCGTAACAGCCATTAGGTATGCAAGTGAAACATATTACGGATATATGAACTTGCAAGACAATGATACAGCACCGGGCATCGCAAAAAGCGATATTAGGAGATGCAGCGTGAGAGCATCATTCATTGCCGACAATAACGGACAAGCCGGCGACATTGCAATAAAAGGGTGCGACATATCGCTTAATACAAGCAACGAAAACATTGTCGACAACATAGAGCTCATACGCTCGGCTATGATAGCCTCTGCCGAGGAGTACATAAAGCAGAAAGAGTGGGCTTCGGCAATAGTGGACGGTGAAAAGGCCAACACCATATACGATGCACACATAATATACCGGCACGGCAAAGCAGAAACACAGCAGACAAGCAGACGACCGATGCTTGTAGGTTCAACACCCATAAACTGACAGCAATATGATGAAGAGATTGCTTACATACATCCTGTTGCTCGCCACTCTGGCGGCAACAGCACAAGAGAAGAAGGACAGCACCCTGCGCAACACGCTCGACAACCTTGTTGTGCGGTCGGTTATAAAACAGGAACTGTTCCCCGAAGAGCGTGTATACCTCCATTTCGACAATAACAGCTACTACCTGGGCGAGAGCATCTGGTTCAAAGCCTACGTGACAAGCGGCACACAGGACACTCCCACCACTATAAGCCGTGTGCTGTATGTGGAACTTGTGGCACCCGAAGGGTATGTGGTGCGCACACAGAAATACAAGATAGACGACAACGGAACCTGCGACGGCTCCTTTGAGCTCAACGAGCAGCTGCTGTCGGGTTATTACGAGGTGCGTTCCTACACAAGATATATGCTCAACCGCGGCAAGGATGCAGTGTTCAGCCGCGTATTCCCCGTGTTCGACAAGGTGAAGAACGGCGATTACACATTCCGCAATATGCTCGACAGACGCAGGGCGTTCCTGGTCGATATCGACAAGGACAGCAGCGTTACAGGCCTCGACCGTAAAATGCGATGGGAGAACGGCAAACTGCCCGAATGGGATATCAAATTCTACCCCGAAGGAGGACACCTTCTCGAAGGTGTGGAAACACGTGTAGCCTATGAAATCTTCGGGCCCGACGGCATAAACAGCGGGAAAAGCATAACCGTGTTTGCCGATGGAGACGAGCTCTTTACCGCCACACCCGAACATATGGGAAAGGGCACATTCCTTTTGAACCCGCAGAAAGGGGTAAAATACAGCGCAGCCATTCACGGCAACAAAAAGAAATTCCGCCTCCCCGAAGCCGAGAGCGAGGGGGTTGCAATAACACTCGACCACAACAGCAGCACCATAGGTATTTCCGTGAAGAATACCATCGTATCGCCGGTGGAACTGGGTTGTGCTGCGGTCCACCGCGGAAAGACCAATTTCTACGAACGCTTCTCATCGAATGAAAAGAGTGTCTATTTTGCCATAGACCGCAACACATTGCCCGAAGGTGTAAACCGCGTGATACTCTTTGCAGGCGAAGGCTTGCCTCTTGCCGAAAGAATGTTCTTCGTTACCCACGACGGAACAATTGTCGATGACCGCCCCACTGCCAGGCTGTTGGTGAAGAGCAATGACCGTCCGCTCGACAACTTGCAAGCGACACCGCACGGGAAAATCACATTGAGCATCGAACGCGAGGATGGTACCCCCCTCACAGGCGGCAACTTCTCGCTCGCAGTAACCGATGCCGACACACCGCTGACAACATCGTACAGCTACAACATATACACCTATATGCTGCTCGGCAGCGAAGTAAAAGGGTACATCCCCGATGCTGCACGCTACTTTAACCCCGCAAACGGGAACCGCATACGTGAACTCGACCTTGTAATGCTCACCCACGGCTGGACATCGTACGATTGGAGCAAACTGTGCAACAGATTTGCCGACCTTGCCGAGCCCATTGAAAAAGGGATAACCGTAAACGGGAGGTTCATAAAGAAGAAACCCAACCGCAGGATAGGCAAGCTCGACAAATACATTGTTACAACCATACCCGACAGCAGGGTAAAGTTCGAGATTACCTACCGCGACAGCAATGTCACCAAATATGATTTCAAGACCGATGAAAAGGGAGAATTTCGCCTGAACACAAAGGATTTCTATGGTAAGAAAGTGGCAAAGCTCACCCCTGCACTCAACTCGCTTTCGACCAAAGACAGCATATTCGCATTCAACCTCGACCGCTATTTTTCGCCCGCCATGCGCCTGTACGACTATTGGGAGCGCAACACAGGAAAAGCACTTACGCAGGAGAGGCTGAAAGAGGCGAGAGAGGAGATTATAAGGATAAACCCCTTTGAATACCTGCTCACACAGGTCGAGGTGGTGTCGAAAAAGAAACGCAGCAGCAACTACCGCCCGCCACGCAGTGAAATGCGCCTCGACTTCCTCGACGAGTGGGAGTATGCCCAGGATGTCACATACCTCACCAACCGCATAGACCCGTGGGACCCCACCGGCTACCGCTCATACGGTCACTATGAATCCCCTTTTGTAAACCACATTTTCGACCACTCCACACCCTATGGTATAAAAGAGTATTCGCTCGGTGCGCCCACTCTTTCATCGTTCGACCGGTACGTTATGGGCAGCAACGGTGGATTAAATAGCGGCGGCAATGGCATTGTAGTCGATGTTTTTGGTGGAATGAACAAGATAAGGAGACAGAGCAGCTTTCTCATTCAGGACCCTGCCTACCACAACACTCTCACCGCGGTCGACATTATGCGCAGTGCATTCTGGCGGCACAACCTCAACTGGTGTTATTGGATACAAGGTATGGTTCTCGACGGAGAATACCACACCGACAGCATACCACGCAGCAACGAAGAGTACACCGCCGGCGTGAATGTTTCCAAAATGCTGGACTTCAAGGAGATTGTGATACGCTCCGATGAAAACACGCGCAAACTATACAACGGAAAAAGGGTCCAGAGCGGAAACACTAAAAGTATAAAGACTTACGACTATTCCACATTCTACCACCTGTTTACACAAAAAACAGGCATACCGCCCAGAAACTGGGATATAGACGATGCGCCCGATGCAATAACCTTCGAGAGGAAGAGCAAAAATGCACAAGACGATGAAATGCCCAACTATGTCGCCTGCTTCATACCCAACAGCGAAAAAGAGAGGGCCGGCAGCCTTATACCGCAACTGTCGCACAGCAGCAGTGCCCGCTACACACTTGTGTACGGTTACACCCAAAGCAAGCAGTTCTATGCCCCCGATTACAGCACACTACGCCCCGACAGCAGCGTGCGCGACTATCGCCGTACCCTTTTGTGGGTTCCGCAGGCAACAGCCATTGATGGTAAAATTAAGGTTGAGCTATACAATAACTCCACAGCCAGGAGCATAGATGTAAATGTCGAGGGATATGCCGACGGCACATTTTACAGCACCGACAGCACAATGTTCACACGCCGCATAGACGACCTTGTGAAACAGAGGAACGAAGCAGAACGCACCATCAGGCCCATAACAGGAATAGACACTCCCGAACTGCTTGCCCACTGCTTCCTGAAAAACGAAGAGGGGCGCAAACTGTTCCGCGAAAAAGAGTATAATGAGGCCTTCAAACTGTTCAGCGAGGCTGCTGCACTCGGCTACCCCGACGCGGTTTTCAACACAGCTGTCTGCATTATGCTTGGCCTGGGCACCGAACAGGACAGCATCAAAGGATTCACAAATTTCCGCAAAGCAGCAAACCTGGGCAACAAGGCAGCCCTGCACAACCTTGCAAGCTGTTATATGCACGGAGTGGGAACGCACAAAAACGACTCGCTTGCAATAAAATACTACACCCTTTCGGCCGAGAACGGTTACGCTGCATCGCAGACCATACTTGCCGACTGCTATATGAAAGGCATTGGAGTGAAACCGGACAGCGCTGTCGCTTACAATTGGTATATGAAGGCTGCCGGACAGGAGGAGCCCGTTGCCCTCTTTATACTTGGCCAAATAAAGGAAAAGGAGGATATTGCAGCCGGATTAAGCAAACGAAAAATGCGCAAAAGCCCTGCCGGCGACTACTACACCCGCGCCGCAAAGGCCGGACACAGAGAGGCACAGTTCAAGTTGGCGCAATTCCACGAGAAGGGCACATATGTCAAAAAGAGCCGTAAGAGAGCATTCCACTGGTACCACGAGGCTGCAAACCAACGGCACCCCAAAGCAATGGAACGTGTAGCATACTGCTACGAAAAGGGGCGCGGAACAAAGAAAAACGAGTTTGCCGCCGCACGCTGGTACCGCCTTGCCGAAAAACAGGGCAGCGAACTTGCAAAGAAGAAGATAAAGTGGTACGATACTTTCCGTTTCTTTGAATAGCAAAACCTGTTTTGTTATCGGTGAGCTTTTCAGCAATAGTCACGCGTAGCAACGTTAATATGTTG
The DNA here is from genome assembly GCA_015060885.1 of Bacteroidales bacterium. Classification (GTDB taxonomy): domain Bacteria; phylum Bacteroidota; class Bacteroidia; order Bacteroidales; family Bacteroidaceae; genus HGM04593. The sequence goes on along the minus strand of SUXO01000001.1, from coordinate 100,996 downwards.
CCGCGTGGAGTGCTGATAGAAAAGCGAACCAATGACAACTAATTATCGGTGAGCTTTTCAGCGGATGCGGATAGAAAAGCGAGCCAATGACAACTAATTATCGGTGAGCTTTTCAGCAATAGTCACGCGTAGCAACGTTAATATGTTGCCGCGTGGAGTGCTGATAGAAAAGCGAACCAACGGGCAGAAATTACCCGCGCACCTGCCCGTTACCTTTTATAATCCATTTATAGGTGACAATCTCGTCGAGAGCCATAGGGCCACGGGCGTGCAGTTTCTGTGTGCTGATGCCGATTTCGGCTCCCAAGCCGAACTGTGCGCCGTCGGTAAACGATGTGGGTGCGTTGGCATATACACAGGCTGCATCGACCAGAAGGGTAAAGGCATTCACGGCTGCCTCCTCTTCGGCTATTATACATTCGCTGTGGCCCGACCCGTATTCCGAAATGTGGGCAATGGCCTCATCGACCGAAGCTACTGTTTTCACCGCCATTGCATAGCTCAAAAATTCGGTACCATAGCTGTCGGCTGTGGCGCGGAAGAGCAAGGATGCCGGGTAGTTGCCGGAAAGTGCGCCGTAAGCGGCTTCATCGGCATAAATCTTCACATTGCTGCTCTGCAAGGGGGCGCAGAGGGCTGCAAGCTCACCCAGCCTTGCTGTATTCACAAGCAGGCAGTCGAGCGCGTTGCACACACTCACACGGCGTGTCTTGGCATTGTTCACAATAGCCATTCCCTTTTCAAGGTTACCCGATGCATCGAAATAGGTGTGGCACACACCGGCACCCGTTTCTATGACAGGGATTGTGGCATTGGAGCGTACATAGTTTATGAGGTTGCTGCTGCCACGAGGAATGAGCAGGTCGACATAACCGCGAGCATTGAGCAGGGCTGCTGTCGCTTCGCGCTCCACGGGGAGCAATTCCACAGTGTGTATATCTATGCCATAGCCTGCAAGCACACTGCGTATAACCTTCACAATGGCCTTATTAGACATTTCGGCATCGCTGCCGCCTTTAAGCACACAGGCACTGCCCGCCTTCAAGCAGAGGGCAAAGACATCGAAACTTACATTGGGGCGCGCCTCATATATAACGCCTATAACACCGAAAGGAACACTCACACGGGATATGTGAAGGCCGTTAGGCAGGGTGTTCTCTTTGAGGATGCGGCCAAGCGGCGAGGGAAGGGATGCCACCTTGCGCATATCGGCTGCAATTGCTTCGATACGCTCCTTCGTGAGGCGAAGGCGGTCATATTTGGGGTCGTCGGGCGACATTCTGGCCAAATCCTCGTTGTTGGCGGCAAGAATTTCGGGAGCACACTCCACAGCCGCATCGGCAACTGCGCACAACACTTTATTCACACGCTCCTCACTCAATTTAAGCACCCCTTTCGAGGCGCTCTTCACACTCTTGAAAATATCGTTAAGTTCCATTTTGTCCTCTATTCCAGATATAAATAATCGTAATGCACAACAGGCTTGCATCCGTGCTTGCCCGCAAGCTCGTTCACTTCGTCGCTGTCACAGGCCACACGCCCCACGCCAAGCATCGAGCCATCGGGGCCGGCCACCTGCACAAGGTCGTCGCGATAGAATGTTCCTTCGGCTCTCACAACACCCACAGGAAGTATGCTCACAGCCTTGTCGCCACACACTGCGGCAACCGCCTTCTCGTTAAGGAATATAGTGCCCTTTACAAAACCCGTGCTGTGGGCTATCCACTTCTTTATGGGCGACACACTGCCGGCCGAGGGCTCGAAACAGGTACATACCACACTGTCGGGAGCCGTCACCAACGAAGTGAGAATGCCCTCGCGACGGCCGTTGGCTATGTAAACGGCAATACCCTCTTCGGCTACCTTGCGGGCGATGTTGCACTTCGTCATCATTCCACCGCGACCGAAACTCGACTTTGTTGCCTGAATATAGTCGGCAAGCTCCCTGCCCGGCTCCACACGACGTATAACCTCGACACCTTCGCTGCCGGGCACGCCATTGTAGACACCGTCGATATTGCTCAATATTATGAGTGCCTGCGCATCGACCATTGAGGCTATCATACCCGAAAGTTCGTCGTTGTCGGTGAACATAAGCTCTGTTACGCTCACCGTGTCGTTCTCGTTCACAATGGGCAACACCCCGTTTTCGAGCATCACCATAATGCAGTTGCGCTGGTTCAGATAGAGGCGGCGTGTGGCAAAACTCTCCTTCATTGTGAGCACCTGCCCCACAGGGATGTTATGCTCACGGAAGAGCTCATAATAACGGTTTATGAGTTTTGCCTGCCCCACTGCCGAGAAGAGCTGTCGCTGCCCCACGGTGTCGAGGTTCTTTGTGACAAGGCCACGCAATTCACTGCGACCGCTTGCCACCGCGCCCGATGATATGAGAACCACCTCCACGCCTTTTGAACGCAAGGCGGCAATTTCGTCGACTATTGCCGACACGCGCGTTACATCGAGCGTTCCGTCAGCACGGGTGAGCACGTTGCTGCCCACCTTGACTGCTATACGTTTATATGTAGTCTGCATATTGTCTGTCATTTGGTTGTTGAGGCCTGCAACCCGCCTGCAACACTTTCGGAGAAGCCGGCAGCCTCCATAGCTGCAAGGCCTTTGAGTGTGAGCCCGCCTGGGGTTGTCACGCGGTTGATTTCTGTTTCGGGGGTTGTGCCATTGGCGGCAAGCACGGCAAGCGCACCACGCACTGTCTGCATAACAATGGATTGCGCCTCACCGGCCGAAAAGCCAAGCTGCACACCACCCTCGGCTGCTGCCCGTATATATTGCAAGGCGTATGCTATGCCGCACGACGCGAGCGAAGTGCCGGCAGGGATAAGTTCCTCGCTCACCATTGTGGCGTAACCGAGCGGCGAAAAGAGTGCAAGCATAGCCTTGTCGGCCGCTTCACAGGTGCGTTTGCCGCTTATAAAGGTAACGCCCTCGCGCGATGATATCGCAGTGTTGGGGATAACAATGTAGAGCGCAGGCAAGGGCTCGCCCTCTTTCTGTAACCAGCCGTCGAGCGCGCAACTGCCCACACCACCGGCCACAGAAACTATTGTCTGTTTTTTGTAGTCGAGGCAGGGTTTAAGCCCGGTTATTACCTCTTCCATTTTCCACGGCTTTACCGCAAAGAATATTATATCGGCACCTTGTGCAGCCTCGCAGTTGCTGGTTGTGGTGTTTATGGCTGGAAACTCCTCTTTAAGTGCGGTGAGCTTGGGCAGCGAAGGGTTCGACACAAAAATATCGGTACCTTCGGCGGTGAGAGCAAGACCTCGTGCTATTGCTCCGCCCATATTTCCGGCTCCAATTATTGCTATTTTCATTTTCTCTCTTTTGTTGTTCAGCTATTGTGCGAATATATAAAAACTCTCTATCGCTCGGCTCTCATTGGATTATTGAGAAAATCCTCGTATGAGAGGCGTATGCCCTCTTCAAGTTCTGTGGTGTAACGCCACCCCAAAGCCGCACTTTTCGACACATCGAGCAGTTTGCGGGGAGTGCCATTAGGCTTTGTGGTATCCCACAGTATCGCCCCTTCGTAGCCCACGACCTTTGCGACAAGCTCGGTCAATTGCTTTATACTCACCTCCTTGCCCGTACCGGCATTTACCGTTTCGTTACCGCTGTAATTGTTCATAAGGAACACGCAGAGGTTGGCAAGGTCGTCAACGTAGAGGAACTCACGCATAGGAGTTCCATCGCCCCAGCATGTGACCTCTTTCAGCCCGGCCTCCTTCGCTTCGTGGAAACGGCGTATGAGAGCCGGCAGAACGTGGCTGTGGGTGGGGTGATAGTTGTCGTTCGGGCCATAAAGGTTTGTGGGCATAACGCTTATATAGTCGGTACCATACTGGCGGTTGAGATACTCACAATATTTAAGGCCCGAAATCTTTGCAAGCGCGTATGCCTCGTTGGTGGGTTCGAGTTCCGACGTGAGCAGGCAGCTCTCCTTCATTGGCTGCGGAGCCATACGGGGGTAGATGCACGAAGAGCCCAGGAACTCCAACTTCTTGCACCCGTTGCGCCATGCAGCGTTTATGACATTCATTTCGAGCATCATATTGTCGTACATAAAGTCGGCAAGGGCAGTGTGGTTGGCTACAATACCGCCCACCTTTGCAGCAGCAAGGAATACATATTCGGGCTTTTCGGCCGCGAAGAACTGTTCCACCTGTTCCTGGCGGCAGAGGTCGAGTTCGGCGTGTGTACGGGTTATTATATTGGTGTATCCCTGACGTTGCAGCTCGCGCACAATGGCCGAGCCTACCATTCCACGATGGCCTGCAACATATATCTTTGCATTCTTTTCCATAAAAAAGGGTTATTTTACAATTCCGCGTTCCAGGTATTCGGCAAGGTTGGTGCGTATATGCTCTTCGGCGCGCTCCACGGCAACTTTTGCCATATCGGAGTCGACCATAATCTTTACAAGCTGTTCGAATGTGGTACGCTGGGGGTTCCAACCGAGTTTCTCGCGGGCCTTTGAAGGGTCACCCCAAAGGTTCACCACATCGGTGGGACGGAAGAAATCGGGCGAAACCTCAATGAGTACCTTGCCGGTGGCCTTGTCGATACCCTTTTCGTCGGCACCCTCGCCCACAAATTCAAGCTCTATACCCACGTGCTTGAAGGCATAGTAGCAGAAATCGCGCACTGAGTGTTGTACGCCTGTTGCGATAACAAAATCTTCGGGCTTATCGTTCTGCAACATAAGCCACATACATTCGACATAATCCTTTGCATAACCCCAGTCGCGCAACGAAGAGAGGTTGCCCAGGTAGAGCTTCTCCTGCTTGCCCTGCGCAATGCGGGCAGCCGCAAGGGTAATCTTGCGTGTAACGAAGGTTTCTCCACGGCGTTCGCTTTCGTGGTTGAAGAGAATACCCGAACAGCAGAACATATTATAGGCCTCGCGGTACTCCTTCACAATCCAATGACCATAAAGCTTTGCCACAGCGTAGGGGCTGTAAGGGTGGAATGGGGTATTTTCGTTCTGCGGAACCTCCTCGACCTTGCCATAGAGTTCCGATGTCGATGCCTGGTATATGCGGCACGTTTCTGCAAGGCCCGAAAGACGCACCGCCTCCAAAATGCGCAATACGCCTGTCGCATCGACATTGGCAGTAAATTCGGGAGAGTCGAAACTTACCTGCACGTGGCTCTGTGCAGCAAGGTTGTATATTTCGTCGGGGCGAACCTTGCCTATTACCTGCAAAAGGCTCATAGAGTCGCCCAGGTCGGCATAATGAAGGTGAAAACGGGGGTTTCCTTCGAGGTGAGCAATGCGCTCACGGAAATCGACCGATGAACGGCGTATTGTTCCGTGGACATCGTATCCTTTACTCAACAAGAATTCGGAGAGGAACGAACCATCCTGTCCTGTAATACCGGTAATGAGAACTTTTTTCATAATCTTTTAAGTTGTTTGTTTATAATCATTATTATTCGCAAACGGGCGAAACGCTTGTTTGTTTTTATAAAGCAAAGAAACAACAAAAAAGAGTGGCAAACAAATGTTCGCCACTCTTTTTTATCGTTATACCTTAATTATTTACAAATAGCCGAGAACATATTTATAACTGAATCTATATACATTTGAAAGTATCCTATTAGTGCATCTGTTGCTACAGATGTTGAAATTGGTTTAAAAAAATCTCTCACGCAGATATGTATGATAAGGCATTTTTCTTTGGTCCTGTTAAAAACGTACAATCAAAGTGTATGGCGAATATAATTATAGACTATTCATTTTTTTTAGAGGGGCACACAGGAGTTCCTTCTACAATAATACTATTCTGCCCGTATAGAAAAATATGCCAGCTACGTGTCTTTATAACCACGTCTGTTAACGCAACAGCATCCTGACATTTCCCAATAGCTTTATCCACGGCATCTCCAATGTCGGGCATACCCATTGCAGTTCCTAATATTATAGAATTTGTATCTCTTGCTTTTACGCGAGATTCAGATTCTACATAATTCGTACCCAACTGACTAACAGCTATATCTCGCGTTGAAATGATTGTAAAATCAGCCAAATGTCGTGTACAACTGCTCAAAAGAACCATAGCCACTAAAAGTGACATTAAAAAACTTAACTTTTTCATAGTAATTATTTTAACAAACATTTTTGCAAAAATAAGCCAAAAAATCGAACAATCACCCCATAAGTTAATTTTTGCAAAAATTAACTTATAAACTTACCTAACCACCTGAAAAGAACAACGCCAATTATTAATAAAAGCAAAATTATTATGCCTCGGCGCTGGCCTTTTGAAAAATAAAGATAAAACCGCATATTAAAAATATTTAAAACTGTGGAAATCGCCTTTTTCGGGCGTTATATTTGCACAGGATTACAAATCTATAAATAAAAAAATTATGTTCATAGAACGCATTGACAGAATTATAAAAAGATACCCGCTGTCGCTTGTTATTCTGGCGGCTATAATCTATTTATCGTTCTTTAAACCGCCAAAGACAAATTTGAGCGAGATAAATAACATTGATAAACTTGCCCACATTCTTATGTATGGCGGTTTCTGCACTGTTTTATGGTTCGAATACCTTGTTTCGCACATAAAATCGAATGCTGCAAACATATTCTGGGGTGCAATAATCGGGCCCATTCTTTTCAGCGGTGCAATAGAACTGCTCCAAGAACTGGCCACCAGCCACCGCGGCGGCGACTGGTGGGATTTTCTCTTTAACACGCTGGGGGTTATCCTTGCTACCCTGTTCAGCATTTACGTTACCAAGCCTATCCTTAAAAAGCGCAACCTGCTCAATTGCAATGGTATAGACTAACGTTACTTTTCCCACATTTTATAAGGGAAACGTGACAGATGGCCGTTGTAGTACTTTGCTTCGCCTGTGACTTCGCGCCCCAAGAACGGGGGGCATTCAAACGGCTCGGAAAGGCTGCCAAGCTCCACTTCGGCAACAACAAGGCCTTCGTTATCGCCATAGAACTCATCGACCTCAAAGGTGTGCGCACCACATTTCACCAGATAACGGCACTTATCTATTATGCCTCCGTGACATAACTTCATAAGTTCCAAGGCTTCGGCCACAGGTATCTCGCGCTCCCATTCGTAACGGCTCAACCCGCCGTCGAGCGATGGCCCTTTTATGGTAAGATAGCCCTTTTCGCCACGCACACGCACGCGCACCGAATTACCGCCCTGGCGGCAGATGTACCCTTGCGCAATGCGGTCGCAAGCGTAGGCCTGCTGTTTGTAGCTGTCACCGGTAACAAGGAATTTGCGCTCTATCTCCAATGACATAAGGAATTTGCGCTCTATCTCCAATGACATCCTTACTCGCCCTCCTCGGCAAACTCCATAAGATAGGATTTGATGAAACCGTCAATTTTGCCATCCATCACTCCACCTACGTCGGATGTCTGGAAATTGGTGCGGTGGTCTTTCACACGGCGGTCGTCGAAGACATAAGAGCGAATCTGTGAGCCCCACTCGATTTTTTTCTTCCCGGCCTCAATCTTGTCCTTTTCGCGCTGGCGGCGTTTGAGTTCCTTGTCGTAAAGCATTGAACGCAACAGGGCCAGAGCCTTCTCCTTGTTTTTGGGTTGGTCACGTGTTTCGGTGTTTTCAATGAGGATTTCCTCCTGCTCACCTGTGTCGGGGTCGGTAAACATATAACGCAAACGAACACCCGACTCCACTTTGTTCACGTTCTGGCCACCCGCTCCGCCACTGCGGAATGTGTCCCACGATATTTTTGCGGTTTCAATTACGACATCGATGCTGTCGTCGACCAACGGAGTTACAAACACCGATGCAAAAGAGGTCATACGCTTGCCCTGTGCATTATATGGTGACACGCGCACCAAGCGGTGCACACCGTTCTCGCCTTTCAGATAGCCATAGGCAAACGGACCGTCAATCTGTATTGTAGCGGTTTTTATACCCGCCTCGTCGCCCTCCTGCAAGTTGATGGTCGATGCCTTGTATTTGTTCGCTTCGGCCCAACGGAGATACATACGCATAAGCATGGATGCCCAGTCCTGGCTCTCGGTACCGCCCGCACCCGAATTTATTTTGAGTACACAACTCATTCCGTCGGCCTCGCCGCGGAGCATATTTTTTAGTTCGAGCTCCTCGATGGCTGCAAGGGCACGTGCATAGGCATCATCGACCTCCTCTTCGGTAACCATCTCGTCGCGGTAGAACTCCATAGCAATCTCCACCTCCTCGGTGCGGTTGTTCACCTCCTTGTATCCCTCAATCCAGGCTTGCAGGCCCTTTACCTTTTTCATTTGCGCTTCGGCCTCTTTGGCGTTATCCCAGAAACCGGGAGCCTGGGTGCGCAACTGTTCCTCTTCGACCTGAATTATCTTCTCGTCGATTGACAGATACTGTTTAAGCGCAGCGGTGCGCTCCTTAATGTCCTTTAATTGGTCGGCTGTTATCATTGTATTTATCTTTGTTTCTGAATAAATAGTTCGCGAAGATACAAATATTACCTCACTTGACAAAATCGGCACAAGAGCACAAAAAGATAATCGATAAAAAAACTGTTGCAGCAAAGAGAATAATCTTGTAAATTTGCGCAATACTACACAACCTTATGAAGTTTAGCGATAAAAACATAGCCCAAGCCGTGGAGTTGCTCAAACTCCTTGTGAGCACCCCATCGGTGAGCCGCGAAGAGAGCGATGCAGCCGACAAGTTACAGATGTTCATTGAGCATACCACTCCCGTTATGCTCGATGTCCACCGGCACATGAACAATATATGGTGCATTGCGCCGGGGTTCGACGCATCGCGCCCCACCTTGCTGCTCGATGCCCACATAGACACAGTGAAACCTGTTGCCGGATGGAGCAAGCACCCTCACACACCCATAGTTGAGGGCGATACAATAACCGGGCTTGGCACCAACGACGACGGCGGTTCGCTGGTCACAATGTTACAACTCTTTTATCTTATATGCCAAAAGCCTCAACAGTATAACACGGTATTCCTTGCATCGGCCGAGGAGGAGGTTAGCGGCAAAAACGGCATAGAAGCAGTTATTCCGCTGTTGCCGCCCATAAGCTGCGCCATTGTGGGCGAGCCCACCGGTATGCAACCCGCCATTGCCGAAAAAGGTTTGATGGTACTCGACTGTGTTTCACACGGAGTGGCCGGGCACGCAGCACGCAACAATGGCGTGAATGCCATTTACAAGGCAATGAAGGATATAGAATGGTTCCGCAATCATAAATTCCCCAAATCATCGGAACTTTTGGGCGATGTGAAGATGAGCGTGACACAGATAATGGCCGGCACACAGCACAACGTGATACCCGACGAGTGCAGTTTTGTGGTAGATATTCGCAGCAACGAGTGCTACTCCAACAAAGAACTTTTGGAGATAATAACCGAGAGTGTGGAGTGCGATGTAAAGGCGCGTTCCACAAGCCTCAATTCGTCGTCGATCGGCATGGAGCACCCGCTTGTACAACGTGCCGTGGGGCTTGGCCGCGTGCCCTTCGGTTCCCCTACCCTTTCGAACCAGGCACTGCTCGACTTCCCCACCTTGAAGATGGGACCGGGCGAGTCGCCCCGTTCGCACACAGCCAACGAGTTTATAAAGATAAGCGAACTGCGCGAGGGACTCGAAATTTTTGTAAAGATGCTCGACGGGCTTAAATTATAAAGGACCGCCCGCACACTTTACAGCATTGAAAGAGCCTTGTTCTCGGCAGCTTCCATAATTTCACGCTCCCCCTCACCCTTGTCGTTTATTCCGCACAAGTGAAGAATTCCGTGTATTATAACGCGGTGGAGTTCCTGCTCGTATGTGGCACCCACAAGCTCGCTATTGCTCTTGACGGTATCGAGCGAGATGAAAAGGTCACCGCTTATCACGTTGCCCTCGCAGTAATCGAATGTGATTATATCGGTGTAATAGTCGTGTTGCAAGTACTCCTTGTTCACCTCCAAAATTTTTTCATCGTTGCAGAATATGTAGGCAATGTCGCCCACCTTCTTTCCATAAGAAGCAGCAACGCTTTTTATCCACGCGCTTGTTTCACGACGCTTTATTGCGGGCATCCTAACACCCTCGGTCTGGTAACTTATCATAAATTAATATTATTTAATTGCCAAAGAATATATAACCTACCGCTATTGCGGCTACGATTCCTGCTGCATCGGCTATAAGGCCGCAGGCAACGGCGTGGCGGGTTTTCCTTATACCCACACTGCCGAAATAGACTGCGAGAATGTAAAAGGTGGTGTCGGTGGCACCCTGGAAAAGACAAGCCAGGCGACCGGCAAAAGAGTCGGCACCATAGGTTGTCATAGCATCAATCATCATTCCGCGAGCACCGCTGCCGCTCAATGGTTTCATAATGGCAGTGGGCAAAGCCCCCACGAAATCACTGGCCACACCCGCCTGTTCGGCACACCAGGCAACGGCACCCATAATCACATCCATACCGCCCGATGCGCGGAACACGCCCACTGCGACCAGAATTGCCACAAGATAAGGGATTATGCGCACAGCCGTGGAGAAACCATCCTTGGCACCCTCGATGAACGCATCATAGACATTTATCTTGGCACGCAGCCCGGCAAGAATGAATATTATTATTACCGAGAAGAGTATGATGTTGGCAAGCGAGGTGGATACAATCTCTATCTGCACTTGCGACAGCTGCATCATTCCCCAGGTGCCCAACGCGACAAGCATACATATTGAAAGGAGAAAGAGCATCATCGTGCGGTTGAATAGATTGATGCGCTGGTATATGCTTGTAGTAATGAGCCCCACCACGGTGGAAACGGTGGTGGCAATGAGTATGGGAATGAATACATCGGTGGGGTTGGCTGCACCGAGCTGGGCACGATAAAGAAGTACCGACACGGGAATGAGCGTAAGCCCCGATGTGTTGAGCACAAGAAACATTATCATAGGGTTGCTTGCCACATCCTTCTGCGGGTTGATGTCTTGCAGCTCCTGCATAGCCTTCAAGCCCATTGGTGTCGCCGCGTTGTCGAGCCCCAGCAGATTGGCCGAAAAATTCATAAACATTGTGCCCATAGCAGGATGGCCTTTGGGTATGTCGGGAAAAATACGGCACAGAACAGGACTCAACAACCGTGCAAGGGCCGCTACAAGGCCGCCACGCTCGCCAATCTTCATTATTCCCATCCACAATGAAAGGACACCTGTGAGGCCAAGCGATATTTCAAAAGCGGTGCGGGCCGTGTCGAATGTCGATGTCATTATGGCCGGAAAAACTGTTACATCGCCTGCAAAAACCAGCTTGCACACGGCGATTGCAAATGCTATAAGGAAAAATGCTACCCAAATGTAATTAAGGACCATGCTTTTATCTTATTTGTGAAAACTATGTGAACGGAGAGCCGCTCCACAGGTGCGAAGATAATTAATAAAAAGAAAAAAATAACGACGATATTGCAATTTTAATTATCTTCGCGGTTGATAACTTTTTTAAAGGATATAGTATGAGCGGAGATTTCAATATTCGCGGAAAAAATAACGACAAAGAGTTTGAGAACGCCCTGCGCCCCCTCTCCTTTTCCGATTTCAGCGGACAGGAGAAGGTGGTGAGCAACCTCAAAATTTTTGTACAGGCCGCAAAGATGCGTGGCGAGTCGCTCGACCATGTGTTGCTGCACGGCCCTCCGGGACTTGGTAAAACAACATTGAGCAACATTATTGCCAATGAACTGGGAGTGGGTTTCAAAGTGACATCGGGCCCCGTGCTCGACAAGCCCGGCGACCTTGCCGGCATACTCACCTCGCTTGAACCCAACGATGTGCTGTTTATAGACGAAATTCATCGCCTGTCGCCCATTGTCGAAGAGTACCTGTACTCGGCTATGGAGGATTACAGGATAGATATTCTCATTGACAAAGGGCCCTCGGCACGTTCGATACAGATTGACCTCAACCCCTTCACACTCATAGGTGCAACCACGCGCAGTGGCTTGCTCACAGCCCCTTTGCGCGCCCGTTTCGGCATAAATATGCACCTTGAATATTACGACAGCAAGACACTCGCAGGCATAATCGGGCGTTCGGCACAGATACTCGGCGTGTCGTTCGACGAGGAGGCTGCATACGAAATTGCACGTCGCAGCCGAGGAACACCGCGTATTGCAAATGCCTTGTTGCGCCGTGTGCGCGACTTTGCCCAGGTGATGGGTGACGGACACATCACGAATTCCATTGCAAAGACTGCGTTGGAAGCCTTGAATATTGACCGTTACGGACTCGACGAGATTGACAACAAGATTCTGTGTACCATAATCGACAAGTTCAAGGGTGGACCGGTGGGCATAGGCACCATTGCCACAGCGTTGAGCGAGGACAGCGGAACCATTGAGGAGGTCTACGAACCTTACCTCATAAAAGAGGGATTCATAAAACGCACACCACGCGGGCGTGAGGTCACCGACCTTGCCTACAAACACCTGGGACGCAACCGTTTCAACAACGGAGAGCAGGGAACACTTTTTTAATACTTTGTTTAAGAAAGAAACAAAAACACACAACATACAAATGGGCAAACTGCAATCGCTTGCAAAAGACACTGTAATATACGGAATGAGCAGCATTCTGGGACGCTTCCTCAACTATCTGCTCGTGCCGTTATACACAGCCAAGATGAGTGTAGAGAGCGGCAACTATGGTGTAGTTACAAATATATATGCCTGGACTGCTCTGCTGCTTATGATTTTGACATTCGGGTTCGAAACCACCTTCTTCCGTTTCGCAAGCAAGGAGGGGGCCAACGTTTCGAAGACCTTTTCAATGTCGATGCAGGTTATTGGCACACTATGCGTAATATTCCTTTTTGCGGTATTTGCCTTCCTGCCTTCAATATCGCAAACGCTGGGTTACGAGGCGCACCCTGAATTTGTGGGCATTATGGCTGTGGTGGTGGCACTCGATGCACTGCAAGCGATACCCTTCGGATTGTTGAGGTTTCAAAAACGCCCCATTAAATTTGCTGCACTCAAACTGCTTAACATATTCACAAACATAGCACTTAACCTGTTCGTGTTTCTGCTGTTGCCTGTAATATGTGCAAAAAACCCCGATGTAATGGGTAATTTTTACACCCCCGACAACCAGGCTTTCTATGTCTTTTTCATAAACCTGGTTTGCACGGCATTCATCACTCTGTTCCTTGTTCCCGAATACCGGTTGTTCCGTTTTACAGCCGACACAGCCCTGCTTAAAAGCATGCTCAAATATTCGTGGCCGCTTCTGCTGCTCGGCGTTGCCGGCATACTGAACCTCAATGCCGACAAGATAATATATACACAGCTGGTACCGGGGCAACAGGGCAAAATGGAGTTGAGCATATATGGAGCAGCAGTGAAGGTTGCAGCCATAATGGCTATGCTTATGCAGGCCTTCCGATATGCCTACGAACCGTTTGTTTTTGGCAATACAACCACAAAGAACAGCAAGGAACTCAATGCACAGGCTATGAAATATTTCATAATAATTGCGCTTATGGCATTCCTTGTGGTGGTATTCTATATGGATATTCTGCGCCACCTCATAAACCCCGATTACTGGGAAGGATTGAAGGTCGTGCCCATTGTAATGGCAGCAGAAATTTTTATGGGCATATATTTCAACTTGTCGTTCTGGTACAAACTGAACGATGAAACCTACTGGGGAGCAATATTCTCGTTCATCGGGTGCGCCATTCTTTTTGCCGTGAACATAATATTTGTACCACGATATAGTTATATGGCGTGCGCTGTGGGCTCATTTGCCGGCTATTTCACCGCAATGACACTCTCCTATTTTGTGGGACAACGCCGCAACCCCACAAAATATGACCTTAAAGGAATTTTCAGTTATATTGCGCTTTTTGCTGTACTTTATACCGTTTCCATTATACTGCCCATAGAAAACAGCATTGCCCGAATGGCGGTGAACACCCTGTTGCTGATTGTTTTTGTGGGGTACTTCATAAAGAAAGACTTGCCGCTGAACCAGATACCCTTCATCAAGAGGTTTGTGAATTAATCGGCTCAGTAGCAAAAAGGTGTGGTCACTCACTATATACGATACTAAACATTCTTGCTTTTGACTTCTCGGTGTTATTTGTCGGTTATTCTCTCATTGGAAATATATCTTTGACGTTCTTTGTCGCGCAAAGAACCAAACGCCCGGCACGCGAGAAAAATCAGTCGCTCACGCCTCGGCTCGTGAATTGTTGCACAATATAACTCGTTCGTTCCTCGCTTGCCGCTGCAAGCCTATCTGTTGCCGACAGGGTGCTGCGCAACTCACTCCGTGCGGCTATACAGGATAATTTATACCCGCACTACGCTCACACAGTGCTCGCACAATGGCCTGTCGTCAACAGGCCTTTCCGCTGTGATTTTAACGGTGCCGGTTCCTTTTTTGAGAATTACCATTGCAGGAGATAATTCGTTATACAAAGGGCAGCGTGAGGGAGTACAACTTATTAAAGAATTAATTTGTCCACACTAAATTTCTACTGAACCAAGTAATCACCTTTTCTGTTGAAACAAAAAACGGAGATAGTTTTTCAACTATCTCCGTTTCAGTAGCGAGACCCGGGATTGAACCGGGGACCTCATGATTATGAATCATGCGCTCTAACCAGCTGAGCTATCTCGCCATTGCATTTTTGCGGTGCAAAGATATGTTTAATAATTCAAACAGACAAACTTTTTAGCCCTTTTTCGTCAAAAATTTATTTTAGAAGGGATTTAAAGTCTGTCTGCTCGTATAATGGAAACCTTCCATACTGAAATTTATTGAAGAAAAATTGCCTCCCCGTTATTTCAAAAGGGTGATACGCTGCATTTAACTAAATATAATTTAGCGTTTTATTGTTTTTTTGAATATCTTTTTATATCTTGCGACTGCAATAGACAAAATTCGCAACAATTTTTGAACTTCAAAAAATGACGAATAAAGAGAAATTCAGTATCGAATACCCGATGAAAGGTAGCGCAAATATGATATGGCGTTACATTGGAACTGCGGCAGGCTTGTCGCCGTGGTTTGCCGACCGAGTGGAGAACGTTGGAAAATCGTTTGTCTTTTATTGGGGAAAAACAGAACAGAGAACCGCACATATTGTAACTCAAAGGAACGGAGTTTATGTGAAAATGAGGTGGGAAGACGAGGACCCGCAGACATTCTTCGAAATGAGAATTTCGTTCAACGAACTCACAAGGGAACATACTCTGGTAGTTACCGACTTTGCCGAAAAGGGTGAAGTTGAGGACCAGAAGGATTTATGGGATTTACAGATTGAGGCTTTGAGAAGACAATCGGGTATGTAAAAAATATTTAACCAGAAACAAGGGGAGTGGCCAATAAGTCACTCCCCATTTATTATATATTATATAACTCTATTTTAAAAAGAGTGTGAAATCTTTTGTATTGCTCACACCTTGCATTATCTTTGCATAGTGCAAGAGTAGAGCATGTTCTATTTCAAGCATTAGGCCAAGTATGTTTTGGCTGTGAAATACAAATTGTATTATTATGAAATTACCACATTTCCGCATTATCAAGAAGCTGGATTTATTCATTATAAAGAGTTTTATCCAACTTTTGTCGGGCACATTCGTAATATGCCTCTTTATTTTCATTATGCAGATGTTGTGGAGGTCGGTCGATGAATTTGTGGGCAAAGGACTCGATATGACCATTATAATACAATTTTTCTCACTCTGCTCCATCACTCTTGTGAGTGAGGCTCTCCCGCTTGCCATACTGCTTGCATCGCTCATGACATTCGGTAATTTCGGTGAGCGACTCGAACTGCTTGCAATGAAAGCTGCCGGAATACCGCTCATCAGAATTATGATGCCCATTTTGGTGTTATGTATAACACTTGGAGGAATATCGTTCTATTTCCAGAATGTGGTGGCACCATACGCACAGGTGAAGTTGTTTACCATTCTCTACTCCATTAAACAGACATCGCCAGAGGTGGAAATACCCGAAGGAGTGTTCTATGACCAGATAAAGGGTTATAACCTTTTTGTGGAGAAGAAGGACAAAGAGACCGGTATGCTCTACAAACTGATGATTTACGATATGTCGAACGGTTTTGAGAATGCCAATATTCTTGTTGCCGATTCGGGAAGGATTGACAGCACTCCCGATGAACAGAACCTTATGATTCAGTTGTACACCGGTGAGCAGTTTTCGAACATAACCGACCAGAGCATAAGCAAAAGAAATGTCCCCTACCGCCGCGAAACATTCCGCAAAAAGATTGTTATGATACCCACCGACGGTAAATTCGAAATGAAAGACGACAATGTGTTCAAGCAGAATGCGAAGAGCCAGAATATGCTCGAACTGCAACAGACTATAAGGACATACAACATTTACAACGACAGTGTGGGCCACATATATTGGAAAGCCGCCGTTAAGAGTATATTCAACATAAATACCGAATATACAACGGAAGATTCCACATATATGAGCAGGAATAATTTATATAAAATAAACACCGACAGTATATACAATACCGCCACAAAAGCCGACAAGACTGTGTGGAAAAAGGCTCAATTCACTAAAATTAGACAGTTAAGGAACGATTATGGAATTAAGAGCAACCTGCTACACAGCCTCGACAAAGAGCTAAACAAGTGTAAGATAAACTGGTGGAACAAAATAACCCTTTCACTTGCCTGCATACTCTTCTTCTTTATCGGCGCACCGCTGGGAGCCATTGTAAGAAAAGGCGGGCTTGGGTATCCTGTGCTAATATCGGTAGCTATTTTCATATTCTACTACCTGCTCAACACATCGGCCTTCAAAATGGCACGCGAGGGAGAGTGGCACACATTTATTGGCAGCTGGTTGAGTACATTCGTGATGGCTCCGCTTGGAATTCTGTTCACTTACCAATCGAACAAAGATTCGGCCATATTCAATATGGATTCCTATAAAGAGTTTTTCAGAATACTGTTCTGCATACGTGAAAAACGCAATATAGCATTCAAAGAGGTTATTATAGATGACCCCGACTATGCCGATGGAATTGCCCGCCTCGACCATATAATAAACAACGGCGATAAATTCATTGAAAAGAACAAACTGAACAGATTGCCGGCCGTAAAAGATATCTTCTTCAAGGAGAAGGACAGCAGTATAGATGAATTGAACGATAACCTGGAAAAGGTAATAGAAGAGTTTGGTAACAGCAGAAACAAGAAGGTTGTAGCAAAGATAAACTACTTCCCTGTCCTGTCGGTAGATACAATTGTATCGCCATTCACAAAGAAGTGGATGAACATAGCATCGCTCATTATATTCCCCATTGGAATTTTAATATACGTGAGAGCCGTAAAATTCAGATTCCGCCTGCTCAAAGACCTTAACAAGGTAAAGACTAATGCACAGGAACTGAAAGAGATTTTAATTAAGGAGAAACTTGTATAAAACATATATATGGAAAAATTTAAACTGAGTTCTATCGAAGATGCCATAAGGGATTTCAAAGAGGGTAAATTTCTTATTGTGGTTGATGATGAAGACAGAGAGAACGAAGGCGATTTTATAATAGCAGCCGAAAAGATAACCCCCGATGCTGTAAACTTTATGCTTAAAAACGGCCGTGGGGTACTATGTGCACCTATAACAATGTCGCGTTGCAAGGAGTTGCAGCTCGACCCGCAGGTTAATACCAACACCAGCCTTTTGGGAACTCCTTTTACTGTAACAATAGATAAAATAGATGGTTGCAGTACAGGCGTATCGGCAGCCGACAGAGCGGCGACAATAAAGGCTCTTTCCGACCCTGCAAGCACAGCCGATACATTTGCACGCCCCGGACACATAAACCCCCTATATGCCCAGGATAACGGCGTGCTGCGCCGTGCCGGACACACCGAAGCAAGTATTGACCTTGCACGCCTTGCAGGCCTCTACCCCGCTGCTGCACTTATTGAAATAATGAACGAAGACGGCACTATGGCACGTATGCCACAGCTCATTGAAATTGCTGCAAAACATAACCTGAAAATAATATCCATCAGCGACCTCATACAGTATCGTCTGCAACAGGAATCACTTGTGGAGATGGGTGAAGAGGTCAATATGCCCACAGAACACGGCCACTTCCGCCTCATACCATTCAAGCAGAAATCAAACGGACTTGAACATATTGCTCTTATAAAAGGGGAATGGGAAGATGATGAACCAATTCTTGTGAGAGTACATTCATCGTGTATGACAGGTGACATATTCGGTTCGCAACGTTGTGACTGCGGTTCACAACTTCACAAAGCTATGGAACTTATCGACAAGACCGGAAAGGGAGTTATTGTATACCTTAACCAGGAGGGCCGCGGAATTGGTCTTATGAACAAAATGAAGGCTTACAAATTGCAAGAAGAGGGAATGGACACTGTGGATGCCAACCTATGCCTTGGATTCAAAGCCGACGAAAGGGATTACGGTGTGGGTGCCGAAATTCTAAGAAAAATAGGTGTCCATAAAATGCGCCTCATTACAAATAACCCTGTAAAACGAATAGGACTCGAAAGTTACGGGCTCGAAGTAATGGAAAATGTAAGCATAGAGATAGAACCCAATGATTTCAACTCGCGATATCTGCATACAAAGGCCGAGAGAATGGGACACACACTGCATTTCGATAAAAAATAAAGAACTATATAACAATATGAACAAACTATCAAACCGTGTCAACAGATTAGCCCCATCGGCTACATTGGCAATGTCACAAAAAAGCCAAGAGCTCAAAGCACAAGGCGTAGATGTAATAAATATGAGTGTGGGAGAACCCGACTTTAACACTCCCGATGCCATTAAGACAGCAGCAAAACAGGCAGTTGACGATAACTGGTCGCGCTACTCACCCGTTCCCGGCTACCCTGCGTTGCGCAAAGCTATTGTAGAAAAGCTTAAAAAGGAGAATGGACTCGAATACACCGAAGCACAGATATCTGTATCGAACGGAGCAAAACAATCGGTGTGCAACGCTGTTATGGCACTTGTGAATGAGGGTGATGAGGTTATTATACCCGCCCCCTACTGGGTGAGCTATCCCGAAATGGTAAAAATGGCCGACGGTACTCCTGTAATAATAAGTGCAGGTATTGAACAGAACTTCAAGATAACAGGTGCACAGCTCGAAGCAGCCATTACACCCAAAACAAAGATGCTGATTCTCTGTTCACCCTCGAACCCCACCGGTTCGGTGTATACAAAAGAGGAACTCAAAGAGCTTGCCGATGTACTTGCTAAACACCCCGACGTATTCGTTGTTGCCGACGAAATATATGAACACATAAACTATGTGGGCAAGCACGAAAGCATTGCGCAGTTCAGCGAAATACGCGACCGCGTAATAATTATAAACGGTGTATCAAAAGCTTATGCAATGACAGGTTGGAGAATTGGCTTCCTTGCCGCTGCCGACTGGATTGTGAAAGGATGCAATAAACTGCAAGGACAATATACAAGCGGCCCCTGCTCTGTTTCGCAAATAGCCTCAATAGAGGCCTACAACGGCTCACAAGAACCTGTGGAGGAGATGCGTAAAGCCTTCCAACGCCGCCGCGACCTCATTGTAAAGCTTGCAAAAGAGATTCCGGGGTTGGAAGTAAACACACCCGAAGGAGCATTCTACCTCTTCCCTAAATGCAGTTCTTTCTATGGCAAGAGCTACAACGGACAGGTTATAAACAATTCCGATGACTTGGCAATGTACCTGCTTACAGAAGCACACGTTGCAGCGGTAGGAGGTTCATCGTTCGGTTCTCCCGAATGTTTCAGAATGAGCTATGCAACAAGCGACGAAAACATTATAGAGGCTATGCGCCGCATTAAAGAGGCACTTGCAAAACTCAAATAACAAACATAGCATACTTCACATATAAATCACAAAAGCCACCTTGCCGGTGGCTTTTGTGATTTATATGAACAAAGGTTCAAAACTGTTCAAAACATTGTTTATAATTGTTGATATGTTGTTGAAAAGAGTGGGATAAATAGGTTGAAAATAATGGCAATTTCTCTTTGAAAAACAAACTTAAAAATTAAGCCGTGAACTGAATTAAAAAGCCAAATTATTTTGCCACTTTTTTACATCCATTTATCAATAGTTTTTTAACAGGTTTTTAACAATAGGTTATATGTATATATTTAATTTCGATACAAATATACATTTAAATATATTATTATAAAACAAGTGGTTACAGAATTTATATTCTATAAATAAACCTATATTCAACTATTTAAATGCATTAAAAACCACTTTTCGAAAAAGATATCCACAATATTAACCGATTTTGTTATTGTTGTTGATTTATTTAATTATTTAAAAAAGGAAAGATATATAATAATAACGGTTGAAAAGGAGCGGCCGGTTCAATAATGTGCAACCTAAACATCGTTCAAAATACAAACAGCCGGCAAACGCCGGCTGTTCAAGTATACAATATATGATTTTAGTCTTTGCTTTTATCGTGTAATAAGTATTTTGGTAGCGAGGCTTTCATCGCCGTTCTCATCATACATAAGAACATAGTAGACTCCACTTGAAACCTTCTCGCCCTGTGCGTTGCGTCCGTTCCAAGTGAACTGTCCACCAATGGAAATACCCTCTGTAATCAAATATCCGGCCGTGTCGACTATTTTGACCTCACAACCGTGTGTCAGTCCAACTATTGAAATAACTCCGTTGTACAGGGCTTTTACGGGGTTTGGATAAGCGTGTACGGCACTCTCTTGCAAGGTGGGTGAAGGTTCGGTGGCATCACTCACATAACTTGCGATACCCTCACTTGTTCCTATAAATACTTCACCACTGTTCTTGTTTACAGCAATGCTTGTAATATCGTTCGATGGCAGCATTGAATTATCTTTTGTGAAGTGGTGTATGGTTTCCAGTCCGTCGCTGCTCACAAGGTATATTCCGTTGTTCTTGGTGCCTATCCATTTTCTGTTGGCACCATCTATCTCAATGGCCGAAATCTGGGCTCCGCCAAACAGGTAGTCGGCAAGGCCGGTTCCATCGTTGCGGGGAACCTTTATTTGGGTTAAAACACCATCCTTAAAGAATTTTTCGGCATCTGTAACAACAAATAATCCATTGTTGGTACCCACCCATATCTGTCCGTTCTTATCCTCTTTTATGCAATATACCTGGTCTATTTTATAACTTGTACCATCCTGGTTTATAAAGTTGTTTATAACCAATTTCGTTCGGTCATCGGCTATATCGAACGGTGTGTTGTTCATCTTTGCACAGAACACTCCCGGAATAGCCTGGTACGATGTTATCCACAACCATCCTCTTGAATCTATTATCATATCGACCATTGTGGGAAAATCTGTAATATCATCGTATGGTAATATAACCCAGGAACCATCTTTTTTAAGTACCTTTACAATATCTTTGCAATTGGTGTTTACAACCCATAGGTTACCGGCTGCATCGAATTGCACTCTCGGAATTCTGACATAATTCATCGATGCCGGTACAGGAGATTCAAGTGGGCTGTTCTTATGGTTGTAGTGTGCCACAAATTTTCCATTGCGGAACTCATATATACCCTGTCCGAAAGAGCTTGCAAAATAGTGTCCGGGTTCAGTCGGGTCCTCGTCAATTGAGCAAAGGTTGACATATTGTATTCCTGTTGTGGTTTTAATCTCTTCTTCGGGGAAGTTTATCCATTTGTTGCTGGAATAATCATATTCCATAAGTGTTCCAGGGTAGAATGTAACATCGAAATAGTTTAGTGTTCCACCGGCAACAAGCAGTTTATTGTTTTGAGAGAATTTAATAAATTCGCAATAGTTGCGTATGGGGCTGTTGGGAATTATATAATTTTCTCCGTCTACAATTTTAGTATCGGCAATTTTGCTCTCCACTACTCCTTTTTCCCCTTTACAGCTCCAAAAACCATTTCCATCGGCCATAATGAATTCACTTTCTGTTGCAGGCGTGTAGGTTTTGTAATCGGTATCGCTGTTTATTATGGCAAGCTGGTTATTCCACCCTATATAAAGGCTGTTATTATAGTTATATGAATATTTGTTCTGCTTTGTATTGGCTACAATGGTTTTTTCTATCGAACCATCGCTTTTAAGTGTGCAGGCACCTTTTCCATTGATTACTGCAATAAGTTTTCCGTTTATACTGTTTATAACATATGTCTTATAGCTGTTAATTTTAGTCCAGTTTGCCTTGTCGAGCAGGTTGTCTTCCACGGAACCCTTGTAAATGCCGGTTTCAGTTCCTATATATATATCGCTCCCGGCTGTGTATGAACAATATGTATTAAGGTTAAGGTTGTATGTGTTTGTAAATTCGAGATTTTCAAGGTCGAGCAGTACTACACCGAAACTGGTATTTATATAGGCTGTGTTGCCATATATGTTTACTCCGTTTATATTCTTATTGGATATTATCTTATTCTTGAAATCCGATATATTGTATACATAGCCATTTGAATATAGAATATCTATATTTGCATTCTTGTATACAATCAGCAATGCATCAATTCCTTTACAATAATTAATGTATGCTATATTGAAATCGCTTAAACTGTTCTGTTTGTCATAGGTGTATACGGAATTATCCTTTTTGTCGTAAACAAACAGTGACCCCGATGCCAATACATATACTTTATCACCTGCAACCTGGCAGCTTGTGGTATTACAGTACGAAGTATGAAGTGTCCAGTCGCCAATACCGGCATTCATACTTATTGGTAGGAATAGCGTAAAAGCTATAATAAAAAATCTCTTAATCATATTCATAATAATAAAGTTTGAACAACTTACAGGTTCTTTTGTAGAACTCTAAATATTGTTGTTTATATAATCGTTCAATTTTTCAGTAGCTCTGTATCTGTGGCTTATTGAGTTTTTCAACGTGCTTTCCATTTGGGCAAAACTCATTCCGTAGCCATCGGGGATAAATATAGGGTCGTAACCAAAACCGGCATCCCCCATTTTCTTTTCACTTATGACTCCTTTCACCACCCCATCGAACAAAATTTCCTTATTCTCTATAATTAACGCAATAACTGTACGAAATTGTGCATTACGGTTACTTTTGCCTGTTAAATTTTCCAATAATTTAAGCATATTGGCCTGTGAGTCACACTCTTCACCTGCATAGCGTGCCGAATATACACCGGGAGCTCCGCCAAGTGCCTCTACTTCGAGCCCGGTATCGTCGGCAAAGCAGTTGTAACCATATTTCTCCTTAACCCAGCGTGCTTTTATAAGGGCATTCTCTTCGAGTGTTGTACCGGTTTCGGGTATTTCGTCGTTGCAATCGATATCTTTAAGCGACAGCACCTCTACCCTCTCACCAAGAATATCCCTTACCTCTTGCAGTTTGTGTCTGTTGTTTGTGGCAAAAACAAGTTTCATTGAATGTCCTCTGTTTTATTCTCTTCCAATTTAATTTTTTTCGCTTTAATCTTGTCGAACCCGTTACCATAAACTCCCATTACTTTCGATTGTGAAATAAGAGCGTTGGGGTCTATCTGCTTAACCATACTGAACAATTGGTTCGACTGGTTGGCACGTGTAAGTGTAGTTATGACTTTACCCTCTTTTTTTGAATAGAAACCAACAGAATCGAGTAATGTGACACCACGTTTAAGGTGGCGGGTTATATAATAGCCAATCTCTTCATATTTGTTTGAGAATATAAAGAATTGTACCATTTGACGGTTGCTGTTCACCATATAATCAAGTGCCAGGTTCACAACCACAAGTGTTATATAGCCATAAAACATTCTCGACAAACTCACTGTTATATTATCCGATGGAATGATAAAGAAACTGCTTGTTACTATAATAGTATCGACATAGAGCATTGCACGGCCAAAGCTGACATCTTTATATTTGTTTACAATTGCTGCAATTATATCAACTCCACCTGTGGAACCATTATTCAAAAAGCATATTGCTATTGCTATACCAATGAATATCGACCCCACAAGACAGGCTTCCAGCTCTTTGTCGGCACCAAGAATTGTATAAGCGTTGAAATTTTCAAAAAGAATTTCGGTTATACTCAACATTATTGTCATTGTTATTATTGCATAAATTGTCTTTATGCAAAATTTCCAACCCAATATCTTAATGGCTATTATTATGAGTATTAAATTGAGAGCAAAATATACATACTGCATCGATATACCCACTGAGTATTGCACTATGGCTCCCACACCGGTTATACCGCCGATAAGAAATTCATAAGGACTCATAAAGAAGTTCCATACAAATGAGTATAATGCAAGCCCTAATGTAATCATCAGATAGTTTTTAATCTCTGACATTATACTTGGTCTTGGAAAAGAAAATTTCCTCATAACTTTAAAATTTAAGTAATTTACAAATGCTTATACCGTGTAATGGTATGTCAAATTACCACGTTAACAATTTTCTTTGGTACAATGATTACTTTTTTGATGGGTTTCTCTTCAATGTATCGTTTGCTGTTATCGTCGGCAAGCACTGCCTTTTCAATGTCGGCATTTGTGGCATCGGCTGCAAATTCCATTGTGAAACGTGCTTTTCCGTTGAACGATATTGTGTACTTTATTGTATCCTCTTTAAGATACTCTTCGTTGAATTCCGGCCATTGTGCGTCGCACACTGTGCTGTTGTTGCCAAGCTTCTCCCACAGCTCTTCGCTTATGTGCGGTGCAAATGGTGCAAGCAGTATGACTATTTTTTCGAGTATCTCTTTTTTGTTGCATTTGAGCGCGCTCAATTCGTTCACGCATATCATAAATGCACTTACGGTTGTGTTGTATGAGAATGCAGGAATGTCATCACTTGTCTTTTTTATAAGTTTATGCAATGCTTTGAGTTCCTCTTTTGTTGCAGCCTCGTCGGTAACAATATAGTTGTCGTTCTTGTCGAAGAACATTCCCCAGAATTTTTTGAGGAAGCGGTGGCAACCGTCGATACCGTTTGTATCCCAGGGTTTCGATTGTTCCACGGGGCCCAGGAACATTTCGTAAAGACGCAGTGTGTCGGCACCGTATCTTTCAACGATAGTGTCGGGGTTTACCACGTTGAACATAGACTTGCTCATCTTCTCCACAGCCCAGCCGCAGATATATTTTCCATCTTCGAGAATAAATTCCGCATCGGCATATTCGGGACGCCAAGCGCGGAAGGCCTCAATGTCCAGTATATCGTTCGATACAATGTTCACATCCACGTGCAGGGGTGTTACATCATATTCTTTCGATAGGTTGAGCGACACAAATTTATTAGTATCCTTTATGCGGTATACAAAATTGCTTCGGCCCTGAATCATACCCTGGTTCACCAGTTTCTGGAACGGCTCTTCCTTTACGCTTATTCCCAGGTCGTAAAGGAACATATTCCAGAAACGTGAATATATGAGGTGACCTGTGGCGTGTTCTGTTCCACCCACATAGAGGTCTACATTCTGCCAGTATTTATTGGCATCTTCCGACACAAGTGCTTTGTTGTTGCGGGGGTCCATATAACGCAGATAGTATGCGCTGGAACCTGCAAAACCAGGCATAGTGTTGAGTTCGAGAGGGAATATTGTTTTGTTGTCTATATTCTCTTTGCTTGTAACACGGTTGTTTATGGTATCCCAAGCCCATATTTTAGCGTGTCCCAATGGCGGTTCTCCACTCTCTGTGGGGAGGAATTTCTCCACTTCGGGAAGTTCAAGAGGCAGGCACTCTTCGGGTATGGGTGTGGGTATTCCGTTGTTGTAATATATGGGGAAGGGTTCGCCCCAGTAACGCTGGCGGCTGAATATTGCATCGCGCAAGCGGTAGTTTACTTTTACGCGTCCGAGTTTATTTTCGGTAACATACTGTTTTGTGGCTGCAATGGCCTCTTTCACAGTGAGCCCGTTGAGGTTTAGTTTGCAGTCGGCAAATGCGGCGGTGGGTGAGTTGGTCATTATACCCTCTTTTGCATCGAAGCTCTCTTCGCTCACATCACAACCCTCTATAAGGGGGCGTATCTCAATACCGAAATGCTTTGCGAAGGCATAGTCGCGGCTGTCGTGTGCAGGCACAGCCATAATGGCTCCTGTTCCATATCCCGCAAGTACATAATCACTCACCCACACAGGAATATCTTCACCTGTGAGCGGGTTTACTGCGTAGGAACCGGTGAACACGCCTGTTACATTGCGGTCAATCATACGTTCGCGCTCGGTACGTTTCTTTGTGCGGTCGAGGTATGCATCGACAGCCTCTTTCTGTTCAGCAGTCGTGAGTTGTGCCACAAGTTCGCTTTCGGGTGCAAGTACCATAAATGTTACTCCGAACACTGTGTCGGCACGGGTTGTGAATATAGTAAATTCAATATCGCTGTCCTTTATGTGGAACTGCATTTCGGTTCCTTCGCTGCGGCCTATCCAGTTGCGTTGTGTCTCTTTGAGTGAGTCAGTCCAGTCTATTCTGTCGAGCCCGTCGAGCAGGCGTTGTGCATAGGCCGATACGCGCAGGCACCACTGTTTCATCTTCTTTTGTACCACGGGGAAACCTCCTCGTTCTGATACTCCGTCGACAACCTCATCGTTGGCAAGCACGGTACCCAATTGCGGACACCAGTTCACCATAGTTTCGTTGAGGAAGGCTATGCGCCAGTTCATAAGCAGTTCCTGCTGCTCCTTATAGTTCATGGCATTCCACTCGGCAGCCGAAATATTAATCTCTCTTGTGCAGGCGGCATCTATGTTGGCACTACCCTCTTTTCCCAGTTTTTCAATAAGTTCGCTTATGGGGCGGCTGCATTTTGCCTTGTTGTCGTAATAGTGGTTGAACATCTTTATGAATGCCCACTGTGTCCAGTGATAGTACTCGGCATCACAGGTTCTTATTTCACGGTCCCAGTCGAAACAGAAACCAATCTTGTCGAGCTGTTCGCGATAGCGGTTTATATTCTGTTCGGTGGTTATTGCGGGGTGTTGTCCTGTCTGTATTGCATATTGCTCGGCCGGGAGTCCGTAGGCATCGTAGCCCATAGGGTTCAGTACGTTGTAACCGTTAAGGCGTTTGAAGCGTGCAAAAATATCGGAGGCGATGTATCCGAGCGGGTGTCCCACGTGAAGGCCTGCTCCCGATGGATAAGGAAACATATTGAGGACATAGAATTTTTTCTTATCCTCGTTTTCTACAATGCGGTAAGTCTTCTCATCTTTCCAGCGTTTCTGCCACTTCTGTTCAATCTCGTTAAAATTGTATCCCATTTTTTGTATGTTTATTATTTTGTCTTCTTTTCATAAAACTATTACTATCTACTATGTAGATGTAATAACCTACAAAAATATATAAAAAAAGTAGTAATTGAATATTTCGGCCGATAATTTGTCCTTTAATTTCCTTTTTTGCTGCTCAATGGTAAAATTGTCGCTAAAAAAAGTTACCTTCGCATAATATTTAAATAAATCTTATGGCCGAAAAAGAGACAGCTGTAACCCCCATGATGCGCCAGTTTTTGGAACTTAAAGCAAAGCACCCCGATGCAGTGCTTCTGTTCCGTTGCGGCGATTTTTACGAAACATACTGTTCCGACGCAGTCATAGCGTCGGAGATACTTGGAATAACGCTCACAAAACGTTCCAACGGGAAAAACCCTTCGGCACAGGCTACCGAAATGGCCGGTTTTCCTTTTCACGCACTCGACACTTATCTCCCTAAACTGGTGCGTGCCGGCAAGCGTGTTGCCATTTGCGACCAGCTCGAAGATCCCAAAATGACCAAGAAATTGGTGAAACGTGGAATAACAGAGCTTGTTACACCCGGTGTTTCAATAAACGACAACATACTCGACTATAAGGAGAATAACTTTCTTGCAGCAGTACACTTTGGAAAGCCTATGTGCGGTGTATCGTTCCTCGATATTTCAACCGGCGAGTTCCTTGTGGCCGAAGGAACATTCGATTACATAGATAAACTCCTTGTCAATTTCCGTCCCAAAGAGGTACTTTTCGAGCGTGGAAACAAAAAACGTTTCGAGGAGTGTTTCGGCAGCAAGCTGCTCACCTTTGAACTCGACGACTGGGTTTTTACCGACGAATTTGCCAATGAGAAACTTACAAAGCATTTCGAAACGAAGAATCTCAAAGGTTACGGCATAAGCCACTTGCGCAGTGGAATAGTAGCAGCCGGTGCCATTCTGCACTATCTTGGCGTGACACTGCATAACCAGATATCGCACATACGCACCATTTCACGCATTGAAGAGGAGCGTTATGTGAGGCTCGACAAGTTTACCATCCGCAGTCTTGAACTTATGGGAAGTATGCACGACGGCGGTTCCTCGTTGCTCTCTGTGATAGACAAGACCATTACACCTATGGGAGCCCGTCTGCTCAAACGCTGGCTGGTATTCCCCCTAAAAGACAAGAAACCAATCGATGAGCGTCTTGATATTGTGGAATATTACTTCCGCGAGCCCGAATTCCGCGACATCGTCGATGAGCAGCTTCACAGGATAGGCGACCTTGAACGAATAATCTCAAAGGTGGCGGCTGCGCGAGTGTCACCACGCGAGCTTGTGCAGTTGAAGATAGCCCTGCAAGCCATAGAACCTATAAAAAAGGCGTGTGAAGAGTCGTCGAACGAGGTTATAAAGAGTATTGGTGCCCGCCTCGATTGTTGTGCCGACATAAGCAGCCGTATAGCCCGTGAGATTGTTCCCGAACCGCCTCTTCTGCTGAACAAGGGAGGTGTTGTGGCCGACGGTGTCAATGAGCAGCTCGACGAATTGCGTGCCATAGCCTATCACGGCAAGGATTACCTTATGCAGTTGCAGCAGCGCGAGAGTGAGCGCACAGGAATACCAAGCCTTAAAATATCGTTCAACAACGTGTTCGGTTATTATATTGAAGTGCGCAACACATACAAGGATAATGTTCCCGAAGAGTGGATACGCAAGCAGACACTTGTAAATGCCGAGCGATACATTACACAAGAACTCAAAGAGTATGAAGAAAAGATACTTGGTGCCGAAGAGAAGATTCTTGCGCTCGAAGGGCGCATTTTCGGTGAGATTGTAACGGACCTTGCATCGTACATACCCTCGATACAGCAGAACGCTACCCTCCTGGCCCGCCTCGACACCCTGCTCTCGTTTGCCAACGTGTCACGCGCCTATAAATACATAAGGCCTGTGATAAGCGAGGAAAATATTCTCGATATAAAGCAGGGCCGCCACCCTGTTATAGAGCGTCAGATGCCGGTTGGCGAGGATTATATCCCCAATGACCTCTACCTCGACAGCGACAAGCAGCAGATAATAATTGTCACCGGTCCAAATATGGCAGGTAAGTCGGCTCTTCTGCGACAGACAGCCCTCATAACACTGCTTGCGCAGATAGGTTGTTTTGTTCCGGCCGAGAGTGCCCACATAGGCCTTGTCGACAAGATATTCACACGTGTCGGTGCAAGCGACAATATATCGGCCGGCGAGTCAACCTTTATGGTCGAAATGACCGAGGCTGCAAGCATTCTCAACAACCTTTCGGGGCGTAGCCTTGTGCTCTTCGACGAGCTTGGCCGCGGAACATCGACATACGACGGTATGTCCATTGCCTGGGCCATTGTTGAGCATATACACGAAAATGCACGCGGCCGTGCCCGCACACTCTTTGCCACCCATTATCACGAACTCAACGAAATGGAGAAGAGTTTCCCGCGCATAAAGAACTACAATGTATCGGTACGTGAAATCGATGGTCGCGTAATATTCCTGCGCAAGCTAATGGTGGGCGGCAGCGAACACTCTTTCGGTATCCACGTTGCAAAGCTCGCAGGTATGCCCAAGAGTGTAATAAGACGCTCGGAACAGATATTGAGCAAACTCGAAGCCAATGACAACCGTGGCGACCTTAAAAAGGCCCCTGCAACCGAAATTGCCGAGAGCCGCGAAGGTGTTCAGCTTAATTTCTTCCAGCTCGACGACCCTGTCCTCTCACAAGTGCGTGACGAAATTCTGGGCATAGACGTGAATAACCTCACTCCGCTCGAAGCGTTGAATAAACTTAATGAGATACAGAAGATTGTAAAATAAATCCCTGCTCCGGAGATTACTGAAATGAGGCTGACTAAAAAGGCTCTTTTGTTGTTACGCTTGACCGAAAAATACTCATTTACGCTTAGTAAACTGCGTTTTTTCGGGCTTCGCAAGCCTAAAAATAGCTCTTTTTATCCAACCTCCCTACAAACGTGGGTGACCCATTTCACTTTTGGGTCACCCACATTTTATTTGTTTCCAATCAAAAAGATGGAATATTTATTTTTTATTCTCATTTACAAACTTTTATCCAAATTGTTCGGTTTATAAAATGTTATAACTAAACAGAATATATTATGGATAATAAAAAACATCTTACAAATGAGTCCGGGGCTCCTGTGAGCGACAATACCAATTCCTTGACAGCCGGCAGCCGCGGGCCGGTATTGCTCGAAGACAACTGGCTCATAGAGAAACTTGCCCACTTCGACCGTGAGGTAATCCCTGAACGCCGTATGCATGCAAAAGGGAGCGGTGCTTTCGGTACCTTTACAGTAACGAACGATGTCACGCGCTACACCTGTGCATCGCTATTCTCGCAAGTGGGCAAGAAAACCGATGTGCTTGTACGCTTCTCAACCGTGGCCGGCGAGCGGGGTGCAGCCGATGCCGAGCGCGACATAAGAGGCTTCGCAGTGCGTTTCTACACCGAAGAGGGTAACTGGGATCTTGTGGGAAACAACACTCCTGTATTCTTTTTGCGCGACCCTTTACAGTTTCCCGACCTTAACCACGCCATAAAACGTGACCCGCAGACCAATCTTCGCTCTCCGCAGAGTAATTGGGATTTCTGGACAATGCTTCCCGAAGCACTTCACCAGGTGACCATTGTAATGTCCGACCGTGGCATACCTGCAACCTACCGTCATATGCACGGTTTCGGTTCACACACATTCAGTCTTATTAACGCACAGGGAGTGCGTGTGTGGGTGAAATTCCATTTTATAACTCTGCAAGGAATAAAGAATTTAAGCAACGAGGAGGCTGCCGCTGTCATAGCAAAAGACCGTGAAAGCCACGGCCGCGACCTCTTCAATGCAATTGCAACGGGCGACTATCCACGCTGGAAACTCTGTTTCCAGATAATGACCGAGGAGCAGGCACGCAATCATAAGGAAAACCCGTTCGACCTCACCAAAGTATGGAGCCACAAGGATTTTCCACTCATCGAGGTGGGTATAATGGAACTCAACAGAAATCCCGATAACTATTTTGCCCAGATAGAACAGGCTGCATTTAACCCTGCCCACATTGTTCCCGGTATTGGCCTCTCGCCCGATAAGATGTTGCAGGGCAGGCTCTTCTCCTATGGCGATGCCCAGCGTTACAGGCTTGGTGTAAATCACGACCAGATACCGGTTAACCGTCCCCGCTGCCCTATGCATAGTTTCCACCGCGACGGCCTTATGCGTGTCGACGATAACAACGGTGCAACAAAAGGTTATTCGCCCAACAGTATAGGTGAGTGGCAGGTGAAGGATTATCCCGGTGCGCACTCCCCTATCGGTGCCGATGCCGGCCGTTACGACTACCACGATGACCGCACCGATGACTGTTTCTGCCAACCCGGCAATCTTTATCGTCTGCTCACCGAGGAGAAACGCAAACTGTTGATAAGCAACACCGCCGAGGATATGATGCCTGTAACCGATAATATAAAATATCGCCACGCAGCGCATTGTTACCTTGCCGATGCCGAGTATGGCCTGCGCATAGCCGATGCACTGAACCTTTCACCCGACAAGGTTAAACACCTTGCATCGTTGGGCATAAAGGAGCGTTTGGATGCCACACGTAGCATATAGTACCATAAAAAAATAAAGAGAGAATATTGCAGTTGACCTACGCCCTTTATGTCAATGTCATCCCGACAGAGCAAAGCGACGAGGGATCTCTCACACAAGGTTCGAGATGACAAAGACGCGAAAAAACATTTATGGTCAACATCTATATTATTACCAAAAATAAAGTAAACCCCAAAGTTTTTCCAAACTTTGGGGTTTACTTTATGCGTCACCTTTTTTTGACAATATCCTTATTCCGTTTGCAACGCCTGCTGCGCCAATTATAATGAACGGAATACTCAACCACTGTCCCATATCGAGTGTCATATTCTGTTCAAATTCCACTTGCACCTCCTTTAAGAATTCGACAAAGAAGCGGAATGTGAAAACCGTCAAGAGGCAGTAGCCGAAAAAGAATCCGCTACCTATCAACTGCGGGAATTTCTTGTACAGCAACCATCCGCCGATACCTATTATTATGTAGGCGATAGCCTCATATAGCTGTGCCGGGTGGCGTGGAACATTGTCGACCTGTGCAAAAATTATACCCAACGGGCTGTCGGTTGCGCGGCCCAGAATTTCGGAGTTCATAAAATTTCCTATTCGTATGAACGACACTGCAAGGGGTGTGGCAATACATATAATGTCGAACACCCATCTTATGGACAATTTCGTTTTATAACGGTAAAGGATAAGTGCTATTATAATTCCTATGGTTCCTCCGTGGCTCGCGAGTCCCTGATAACCGATGAATTTCCATCCGTCGGCTGTAATCTTTATGGGGAGGAACATCTCCGTTATGTTATTAAGGTAATAATCGGGCTCGTAAAAAAGGCAGTGTCCCAGACGTGCGCCCACAAGGATACCAATGAAACAGTACATAAAGAGCGGCTCAAAAAGTTCATCCTTTACATTCTGTTTCCTGTACAGGTAATGTACAATGTAATAACCTGTCATTAAAGCCATTACCCAACATAATGAGTAATAACGCACCTCGAACCCGAATATAGAGAACGGGCTTGTCGAGGGGTTCCATACTATGTGGCAGAGGGTGTCCATAATTCTTTATACATTAAAGCGGAAGTGCATTATATCGCCGTCCTGTACCACATACTCCTTGCCCTCGACACCCATCTTTCCGGCCTCTTTCACTGCTGCTTCGGAACCATAGTTTATATAATCGTCATACTTTATCACCTCGGCGCGAATGAATCCTTTCTCGAAATCGGTGTGTATGACACCTGCGCACTGGGGTGCTTTCCATCCCTTGCGGAATGTCCATGCCTTTACCTCCATTTCGCCGGCGGTGATGAATGTTTGCAGGTTCAAAAGAGAGTATATGGCCTTTATAAGTCGGTCGCAGCCCGACTCTGTAAGCCCCATATCCTCCAAGAACATCTGCTTCTCCTCGTAGCTTTCGAGTTCGGCAATGTCGGCTTCGGTCTGTGCCGAAATTATTAGCAGTTCGGCATTCTCATCTTTCACAGCTTCGCGCACTGCATCTACGTATTTGTTGCCTTTGGCAGCCGATGTTTCATCGACATTGCACACATAGAGAACCGGCTTCGATGTGAGAAGGAAGAGATTCTTTGCTATGTTCTGCTCGTCTTCGGTCTCAAAAACCACTGTACGGGCCGATTTTCCCGCTTCCAGAGCATCCTTGTACCGCATTAGTACATCGTATTCGAGTTTTGCCTGCTTGTCGCCGCCCACACGTGCCTGTTTCTCTACACGTTTTATGCGGTTTTCAATGGTTTCAAGGTCTTTCAACTGTAACTCAATGTCGATAATCTCCTTGTCGCGCACAGGGTTAACAGAACCGTCGACGTGTACAATGTTGTCGTTGTCGAAACAGCGCAGAACGTGTATTATGGCATCGGTTTCACGTATGTTGCCCAGGAATTGGTTGCCCAGTCCCTCGCCTTTGCTTGCGCCTTTTACAAGGCCTGCAATGTCCACAATGTCGCATGTGGCGGGTACTATGCGGCCGGGGTGAACAATCTCGGCGAGTTTGTTGAGTCGCTCATCGGGTACTGTTATTTGTCCCAGCTGTGCATCGATGGTACAGAAGGGGAAGTTTGCTGCCTGTGCTTTTGCACTCGACAGGCAGTTGAAAAGTGTCGATTTTCCTACATTGGGCAAGCCCACAATTCCTGCTTTCAAAGCCATATTCTTGTATCTTATTCCGTTATTAAATTTTTTGCACTGCCCTCTTTGCGAAAGGCAGTGCAAAAATAGCGAATAATTTTGTAAGTAAAAAATTGCCAATAACCTCTTTATATAACCGTTATCTTATAGGGGTTGTATAAATCAGTGTGCCTCTAACCAGTTTGCGCCCCAACCATAGTCGGCAACAAGGGGAACACGCATTGTGAAGGCACGTTGCATCTCCTCGACCACAAGTGTTTGCAGGGCCTCTTTTTCGCTTGGCACCACGTTGAAGTTAAGTTCGTCGTGTACCTGCAATATCATTGTGGAGCGCATCTGTTGCTCCTTCATACGGCGGTAAATGTTTATCATTGCAACCTTTATTATATCGGCTGCACTTCCCTGTATGGGTGCGTTCACTGCGTTTCGTTCGGCATATCCGCGCACAACGGCATTGTGCGAGTTTATATCGGGCAGGAAACGCTTGCGGTGGAATATGGTTTCAACATAGCCGTTGAGTTTGGCTGTTTGTTTACATTTTTCAATGTATTCGGCCACTCCTTTATATGTTTCGAAATAGTTGTCGATAAGTACTTTTGCTTCGGGGCGGCTCACGTTCATTCTCTCGGCAAGGCCAAATACCGAAATACCGTAAATGATGCCGAAATTGGCCACTTTTGCTTTGCGGCGTTCGTCTTTTGTAACCTCCTCAATTGGTTTTCTGTATATCTTTGCTGCTGTTGCAGCGTGTATGTCGTGACCGCTGCAAAAGTCCTCAATCATATTCTTGTCACCGCTCAGGTGGGCCATAATACGCAATTCAATCTGTGAGTAGTCGGCCGACAGGAACAGGCATCCATCGTCGGGAATGAAGGCTTTGCGCACCTCTTTGCCCTCCTCGTCGCGTATTGGAATGTTTTGCAGGTTGGGGTTGCTCGAACTCAATCGTCCGGTGGCTGTCACTGTCTGGTTGTACGATGTGTGTATCTTCCCTGTGCGTGGGTTTACAAGTGAAGGGAGGCTGTCGATATAGGTGCTCAACAGCTTTTTAAGCCCTCGGTATTGTAAAATATTTTTAACAATAGGGTGGCGGTTCTGTAACTGCGCAAGAACCTCTTCCGATGTTACAAATTGTCCCGTTTTTGTCTTTTTGGGTTTCTCAACAATTTTGAGCTTGCCAAAGAGTATGTCGCCCACCTGTTTGGGCGATGCAATGTTGAATACCTCGCCGGCCTGTTCAAAAATTCCGTTTTCAATCTCCTCCAAACGTTTGCCAAGCAGGGTAGAGGTCTCGCGCAGTGCGTTGCTGTCTATGCGTGCCCCGTTGCGTTCCATATATGCAAGCACGGGGATAAGCGGCATTTCAATATTATAGAATAGTTCCTCTATGCCTTCGTTCTTAATCTCCTGTTCCAGGATGTTTTTCAGTCGCAGGGTAATGTCGGCATCTTCACAAGCGTAATCGCAAACTTCGGCAGGGGAGAGGTCGCGCATATTTTTCTGGTTCTTGCCCTTTGCGCCGATGAGCTCCGTTATCTTTATTGTTTCATAGTTGAGATAAATTTCGGCAAGGTAGTCCATCCCGTGGTAAAGTTCGGGTTGCAGCACATAGTGTGCAATCATTGTATCGAAAAGTTTTCCACGCAGTTCAACTCCGTAGTTGGCAAGAACGGTAAGGTCATATTTTATATTCTGTCCCACCTTGCATATTGTTTCGTCTTCTATGAGCGGGCGCAGAATTTCGAGTCGGGTAGTGGCTGCTGTCCTGTTTTGTGAAAATGGTATGTAGACAGCCTCGCCCTCTTTTACCGAAATGGAAATTCCCACAAGTTCGGCCTCCAAAGCGTTGGTGCTTGTGGTTTCGGTGTCTATGCACACAGTTTTGTAATTTTTTATAGCAGAAAGAAAACTATATATATCCTCTTCTGTGTCAATGAGTTTATAGCTGTGCGGGGTATCTTTTAAGCTCAAATGGCTCGATTTTTTTTCTTCGCCCGTACCTTCGTCGGCAAAAAAATCAAAGAGAAAGCCTTGTTGCGGCTCGTTTTTTACCTTTTTACCTTTTTCATCGGTGCCGGCATTTTCAGTGGGTTGCAAGGTATCGCCGAAGAGTGAGGGGGCGAAGTTTGTTTTCTTCACTCTCTCTTTGAGTGCACGCAATTCGTAAAAGTCGAGTAGGCGAGTGAGTTCCTCTTCGTTAGCCGGCTTGCGTTTTAAAAGTTCCATATCAAGTTCTATGGGAACATCGGTCTTTATGGTTGCAAGGAATTTGCTGAACAGAATTTTTTCGCGGTTCTCTTCGACCTTGCTTTTGAGTGCGCCTTTCAATTTGTCTGTGTTGTCGAGAAGGTTCTCAATGCTGCCGAATTCAGTAATGAGTTTTTGTGCGGTCTTTTCACCTACTCCCGGGCAGCCTGGTATGTTATCGCTTGCGTCGCCCATAAGCCCCAACAGGTCTATTACCTGGCAGGTCTGCTCAATGCCGAATTTTTCCTTTACACGTTCCACACCCATCACTTCGAACTCCTTGTCACCATATTTCGGCCTGTAAATGAATACGTGTTCCGAAACCAGTTGCCCGTAGTCCTTGTCGGGAGTCATCATATATGTAATAATTCCCCTTTTTTCCGCCTGTTTTGCCAGTGTTCCCACAACATCATCGGCCTCAAAACCCGGCACTTCGAATACCGGTATGTTATATGCTTTAAGTATCTCCTTTATTACAGGCACCGACTCGCGTATAACCTCCGGTGTCTCCTCACGTTGCGCCTTATAAAGCTCATAAGCTTCGTGGCGGAATGTTTTTCCGCGTGGGTCAAAGGCAACTCCCAAATGTGTTGGATGTTCCTTTTTTATAACATCTTCAAGGGTGTTTACAAAGCCCAGAATTGCCGATGTGTTGAACCCTTTCGAGTTTATCCTGGGGTTCTTTATGAATGCGTAATATGCACGGTAAATAAGTGCGTATGCATCGAGTAAAAAGAGTTTTTCCATTCGAGAAACTGTTTTGAACCTTTAAAAGGCAGGTTCTTTTAAATTACGTAAAAATAATTCTCTCCCGCCTGTCACGGTGCAGGCATAATTTAAAAAACAACGTGAATATAGTTCCCAATAAACCATAACCGAGTGTAAAAATACAAAAATTATGCTACTATCCATATTCTTTTTTATTACTTTTGTGGCAACGATGTTAAAATAGCTGCAACTGCTCGTGTCGCTACCGGGTTGTTGTGCTGTATAAATAACCCATAAATCTCATAAATGGATTTAAAGACGGTCATACAGGCTCCTATAAAACAGGAATTTGAAGTTTTTAAGGAGTATTACAATGCCCAATTCAATAGTGAAATACCGCTGTTGAATTCGACATTGTGCAGTGTG
Source organism: Bacteroidales bacterium (assembly GCA_015060885.1). Lineage (GTDB taxonomy): Bacteria > Bacteroidota > Bacteroidia > Bacteroidales > Bacteroidaceae > HGM04593. Next base: position 63,599 of record SUXO01000001.1, on the reverse strand, counting down.
TCGTCGTCTGTGGGCAAAATGATGAGGCCTATGTTGCTGTTGCTTGCAGCAAAGAGTTGCGGTGCTGTTTCGTCCGTGACACACGCTGCTGCGGCTTCGTTGGAGCTGTTGCACACGGCAAGTCTCTTGCACGATGATGTGGTCGATGAAAGTGCCATGCGTCGCAGCCTCCCATCGTTGAACGCCCTTTACGGTAACCGCATTGCAATTCTCACCGGCGACTACCTGTTTTCGCTCTCTTTGAGCAATGCTGCAAAGACAAAAAACATCGAAATCATCGAGCAATTATCGCAACTTGGTTGCGCTCTTTCAAGCGGCGAAATAATGCAGTTGCAGGTGCAACGGAACGGCGTTTATGACGAAGAAAACTATCTTAATATAATAAAGGGTAAGACAGCATCCCTTTTTGCATCCTGTGCTTTTATAGGAGCTCTGTCGGCAGGTGCAAGCGAGGCTGTTGCAGCTGCGTTCCGCAAGTTCGGCGAATTGCTCGGCATCTGTTTCCAGATAAAAGACGATATCTTCGACTATTATACATCCGATATAGGCAAGCCCACAGGCAGTGATATGCGTGAGGGTAAAATAACACTGCCTGCTTTGTATGTCCTACGCACATCGTCGGAGCCTTTTGTCGCTGCAATAAACCGTAAGCTTACAGAAGGAAAAGAGCTCGGTGAAATGGAGATAGAATCGCTTATTGAGCTGTCGAAAAAGGAGGGTGGGGTACAGTATGCCCTCGACAAAATAGAGCAATTGCGCACCCAGGCTCTTGCTTGTTTGCCGCAGGCTATTCCGGACGATTGCCGTGATGCACTTGTGGCTTATCTCGATTATGTAATATCCCGTGTCAAATAAAAAATCCAATCACAAAAGTGATTGGATTTTTTATTTGGTGATTATTCTTTTTTAGAAGAATTTCATCTCCTTGCCCACAATCTCACTCAAACACAAGTTTGCAAGGCGGCTTGTTCCCAGGCGGAACAGTTTGTTTGTGAGCCACTCCTCGCCCAGCAATTCTTTTACTATTGTATAGTACACGAGTGCATCGTGCACGGTATTTATGCCGCCGGCGGGCTTGAAACCGATTTTGCGGCCTGTCTTCTGGTAGTACTCCTTGATGGTGCTGCACATTACATATGCTGCCTCGGGGGTGGCGGCAGGTGACTCCTTGCCTGTCGATGTCTTTATGAAGTCGGCACCCGAATATATCGATAAAATCGATGCTTTTTTAATGTTTTCGGCACTCTTCAAGGCTCCTGTTTCGAGTATCACTTTGAGGTGCTTGTCGCCACATACGTTTTTGAGTTCCTGTATCTCGTCGCACACTCCTTCGTAGTCGCCCGAAAGGAACTTGCCAACGCTCAAAACAATGTCAATCTCGGTAGCACCATCGTGTATTGCCATTGCTGTTTCGGCCACCTTAATCTCCTGGAATGTCTGTGACGAGGGGAAACCGCCCGATACGCAGGCTATGCCCACATAGTCCTCTTCCAGCGTCTGGCTCACTATTTGAGCGAAGTTGGGGTAGACGCATATTGCGGCAACATTGTCGAGGTCGGGGAACTCCTTACCGAACTTGTTGACCTTCTCGGTGAATTCAAGGACACTCTCCTCGCTGTCGGTGCATTTCAACGTTGTGAGGTCTATGCAGTTGAAAAGGAATTTCTTTACTTCGAGCGTGTTGTTGCCCTCGACTTTCTCGTCAATAAGTTTCTTTACTTCGGCAGCAACCTCGCTATCGCTTTGTGCCGGCGCATATTCCTTCAATACGAAGTCGTATTTGCTCTCTTCTTCTATGTGGTGCTTGTGCTCTCCACCGCATCCACAGTTACATTTTTCGCTCATCTCTCTATAAGTTTAGGGTTATTTATATGTCTTTTATTATCTCTTTTGCTCTTTTTATCGAAGTTTTTTTCAAGTGCTTCGGTGAGGTCGGTGCCTGTCTGGTTGGCAATGCATATAAGAACCCACAGCACGTCGGCAAGTTCGTCGGCAAGCTCCTGTTTCTCGCCATCCTTGAACGATTGCTCGCCATATTTTCGCGCCATGATGCGTGCAACCTCTCCCACCTCTTCGGCGAGTATGGCAGTGTTGGTAAGTTCGTTGAAGTATCGTACTCCATACTCCTTTATCCAGCGGTCCACCTTTTCCTGTGCCTCTTTTATAGTCATCTTCGAAGCTGTTTAAATTGTATCAAAGTTATGTAAAGTGAAGTTTGGGAACTTCCTACTCTCTGTTTTTCGAGTCTATATATATAGTAACGGGCCCGTCGTTAATTAGTTCAACCTTCATATCGGCACCGAATATTCCTCTCTTTATGGGCTTGTTGGCTGCAATTTCCATTTCGGTGCAGAACTCCTCATAGAGCGGTATAGATATTTCGGGTTTTGCAGCTTTTATGTACGATGGGCGGTTGCCTTTCTTGGTCGATGCCATAAGTGTGAACTGGCTCACGGCAAGTATCTCGCCGTCAATGTCGGTTACCGACAGGTTCATCACCCCGTTCTCGTCATCGAACAGGCGTATGTTGGCAATCTTCTTTGTAAGCCATTCGATATCTTCGTTGCTATCCTCGTCGCAAATGCCCACAAATACCAATAAACCTTTGTCAATCAACGAAATAATTTCGCTGTCAACGGTTACCGATGCTCTTTTTACTCTCTGTATAAGTACTCTCATAGTTTAATGGTATGCATTGTTGTTGCATACTATATGCAAAGTTAGGAAAAAAATCCTTATTTGAGCGCATTGAGCAATATTTCTGCCTTTGCACGCCCGATAACGGCTGCAACCTCTTCAAGATTGCTCTCCTTTATTCTTTTTACGCTCTTAAAGTGTTGTAGCAGAAGTAGTTTTGTTTTTTCTCCAATCCCTTTTATCTTGTCGAGCTCCGACGCAGTCTGCCGTTTGCTGCGCTTGTCGCGGTGGAAGGTTATTGCAAAGCGGTGAACTTCGTCCTGTATCTGTGTCATAAGCCTGAACAGTGTACTGTTCTGTTTGAGTCCCACGGTGCTTCCGTCTTTTCCAATAATCAGTTCCGACGTGCGGTGCCGCCCATCCTTTACAAGGCCCACTATGGGAATGTTCAGGTTCAGTTCGCCTTCGATTATGCTGCGCAGAGCCTCAATCTGTCCTTTGCCTCCGTCGGCTATTACAAGTGAGGGCAGTTCACCGCCTTCCTCAATTATGCGGCTGTAACGGCGGTATGCCACTTCGCGCATCGATGCATAGTCGTCGGGGCCCTCAACGCTCTTTATGTTGTATTTTCTGTAATCCTTTTTCGATGGTTTAAGTTTGCGGAATACTACACAGGCAGCTACGGCATCACTTCCTTGAATGTTGGAGTTGTCGAAACATTCGATTGTTACGGGCAATTTTTCGAGGTGGAGTTCTTGTTGTATCTCTTTAAGCAGGCGTGTGGTTTTCTGTTCAGGGTTCAGTTTCTCATCCTGTTTCAACCGGTCTACGCGATACTGCTTTACATTGAGTTTCGACAGCGAGAGCAGACGTGCTTTTTCGCCCTTTTGCGGTACGGTTATTGTAATGCCCTCGATAGGGAGTTCAATGGGGTGGGGGAGTATAATCTCCCTGGCCCGGCTTTTGAACCTTTCGCGCATCTCCACAATGCCCATTGTCAATATCTCTTCGTCGCTTTCATCGAGTTTTTTACGGTATTCAATAGTAAATGCCTGGTTAATGTAGCCGTTGGTAATGTGGAGGAAATTGACAAAGGCGCTGTTCTCGTCGCTTTCGATGGAGAATACATCTATGTTGTCGAGCGAAGGGCTTACGACTTCGCTCCTGTTACGGAAATTTTCGATAAGTTGGTATCTCTCTTTAATTGTCTGCGCTCCCTCAAAATCCATTTTTTCGGCTTTTGACCGCATATCGGCGAGCAGTGTTTGTTGCAGAATGCGTATGTCGCCTTTGAGAATAGCCGATATTTCGGCAATATATTTCGAGTATTCCTCTTGTGAAATCTTCCCAATGCAAGGTGCGCAGCAGTTTTGTATCTGGTATTCAAGGCAGGCGTTGAACTTTCCCTCTCTCACCCCTTCGGGAGTTATTTTAAGGTTGCAGCTTCGCAAGGGGTACAGTTCCTTTATTAGGTCGAGCAGAGCGTGAAGCGCGCCGGCGTTGGTGTAGGGGCCGAAGTAACGCCCTGCGTTCTTTATTATTTTGCGTGTTTTAAAGACCTTTGGAAAATATTCATTGCTTATGCACAGCGAGGGATAGGTCTTGTCGTCTTTGAGCAGAATGTTATAGCGAGGCTTGTGCCGCTTTATGAGGTTGTTCTCCAAAAGCAGTGCGTCGGCCTCGCTGTTTACAACGATATATCGTATGTCGGCAATCTTTGAAACCAGCAGTTTGGTCTTCAATGATTGCTGTTCTTTGTTGAAGTACGAGGATACCCGGCGTTTCAGGTTCTTTGCTTTACCCACATAAATTATGGTTCCGCTGTCATTAAGGTACTGGTAACAGCCGGGCGAGTCGGGCAGGTTGTTTACAATGTTTTTCAAGTAATCCTCCCGCTTGGTCCTCTCCTCCTTCTTCATTTGTTATTTTCCTTCGAGAATAAGCAAGCTGTCAACCTCGGCTTCTGCGGGGAAGATGCTGCGTCCTTTCAACCCTTCGAGTTCAATTATGAAGTTTATCATAACCTTTTTTGGGTTGAGTTTTTTCACAAGGTTATATGCGGCAAGCATTGTTCCGCCGGTCGCGAGCAGGTCGTCGTGTATGAGCACAATATCGTTCTCGTCAATTGCGTCTTTGTGAATTTCAATTGTGTCGCGGCCATACTCCTTGCCATAGCTTTCGCTTATTGTTTCGGCGGGCAGTTTGCCAGGCTTGCGGATGGGTACAAACCCTGCGTTCAATTTAACAGCAAGAGCCGAGGCCATAACAAAGCCGCGCGACTCAATACCTACAATTTTGGTAATGCCACAATCCTTGTACTTCTCGTAAAGAGCCTTGTCGAGTTCCTGCATACAAGCAGGGTTTTTAAACAGTGATGTCACATCCTTGAACTGTATTCCGGGGATGGGAAAGTCGGGGATGTTTCTCAAATTTGAGAGCAATAAATCTTTGTTCATAGGTCTATCTTTTTTGTGATTGTTTCACGTGGAACATCTATTTTCTCACAAGCACAAGCAGTACGTTTATGTCGCTTGGCGAAACGCCCGGAATGCGGCTTGCTTGTGCAAGAGTTTCGGGGTTTATGGCAGTGAGTTTCTGTCGCGCCTCGGTCGAGAGCGAGTCGAGGCTGTTGTAGTCGAACTTGCCACGAATGCGTATGTTTTCGAGTCGTAGCATACGCTCGGCCTCTTCCCTCTCGCGTTCAATGTAGCCTCTGTATTTTATCTCAATCTCCACCGCTTCGGTAATCTCTTCTCGCTTGTCGCCGAGTTTTTCAAGCTCCTTGCCAAGTGCGTTTATGTAGGGTGCGATAGTATTTATGGTTATCTGTGGTCGTTCAATTATCGATGATAGTTTGCAGCCGCGTGTGAGTGGGGTGGTGCCCAGCTCTTCGAGCCCTTTGTTTATGAGGTCGGCTTTCACCGAGAAGTTCTCTATGAAACTTGTCAGTTGCTGCATCAATTTTTGCTTTTCGCACAACAGCCTGTAACGCTCTTCGGTTGCCAATCCCAGCTTATAGGCTCGCGGGGTGAGGCGCACATCGGCGTTGTCGGAACGGAGCAGTATGCGGTACTCGGCACGCGAGGTGAACATACGGTAAGGTTCGTCCACGCCTTTTGTTACCAGGTCGTCAATGAGCACTCCAATGTAGGCCTCGTTGCGACGGAGGACAAAACTCTCTTTCCCGTCGATTTTCAGTGCTGCGTTTATGCCGGCTATTATGCCTTGTCCGGCGGCCTCTTCGTAACCGGTGGTACCATTCACTTGCCCTGCAAAATAGAGCCCTTCGATTATTTTCGATTCAAGTGTGTGGTTCAGTTGGGTGGGGTCGAAATAGTCATACTCTATCGCATACCCCGGGCGGTAGGCTACGGCATCTTTCAGTGCCGGTATTTTGCGCAGAGCGTTCAATTGTATATCCATTGGCAACGACGACGAGAAACCGTTTACATAAATCTCCTGTGTGGTTTCTCCTTCGGGTTCAAGGAAGAGCAGGTGCCGCTCTCGCTCGGCGAATGTCACAATCTTTGTTTCGATGCTTGGGCAGTAACGTGGCCCTATGCTTTGTATCTGCCCGTTGTATAATGGCGAAAATTCAAGCCCGTCGCGCAGTGTCTGGTGCACTTCGGGGTTCGTGTAGCAGGCCCAGCAAGGCAGTTGTGTGAGTTTTCTCTCGTTCTGTAAATACGAAAAACAGTGAAAATCGTTGTCACCTTGTTGAGTATCAACCAATTGTAGGTTTATACTGCGCTTGTCGAGCCTCACAGGAGTGCCTGTTTTCATACGCCCCACAGTTACGCCGTGTTTTTTGATACTCTCGGTGAGTCCCTTTGCGGCAGGCTCGGCAATGCGCCCGCCTTCGAACTGAACCTTGCCCACGTGCATCACTCCGTTGAGGAATGTGCCGGCTGTTATTATTATGGCCTCCGCCCTGAACTCCGCACCAAGTTGTGTGCGCACGCCCACCGCTTTGCCATTCTCGACAAGCAGCTCGTTCACGCTGTCCTGCCACATGTGCAGGCCGGGAATGTTTTCGAGTGTCTCTCTCCAATACTGGCTGAACTTCATACGGTCGCACTGCGCACGCGGGCTCCACATCGCGGGCCCCTTCGAACGGTTGAGCATACGGAACTGTATCGACGCGCGGTCGGTTATCTGTCCCATATATCCACCAAGCGCATCAATCTCCCGCACAATCTGTCCTTTTGCAATGCCGCCGATAGCGGGGTTACAGCTCATTTGTGCAATCTTGTTCATATCTATGGTTATGAGGCAGGTCTTTTTGCCAAGATTTGCCGCAGCGGCCGCCGCCTCGCATCCCGCGTGGCCGGCACCAATAACCAGAATGTCGTACTCGAAAATCACCCTTCTGTTTAGCTTTTATTACTATCTGCAAATATACGCACAAACGAGCGAAAGTTGTGCAAGCGAATGGGTGAAAATTTATTTTCACACACAATGAGCGCCGCTAAACTTCGCTGAAAGCAAAAATATCAAGTTCACTTCAATATTTTAGTAATAATATAGATGTTGACCCGCAACAACATTTCTTCCCGAAAATGTCATCCCGACAGAGCGGAGCGACGAGGGATCTCAAAAAAAGTATCGTTGAGATATCTCAGTCGCTATGCTTCTTCGATATGACATCAACCAAACAATTTTTTGGTCAACTGCTGTATTATTGCTAATATTTTTCACACGCAATGGGTGAAAGTAGGCTCGTGCAGAGTCAACCGTTTATATTTTCATTCTTTTGTTCTTCTGTCTTTTTTATCGGGCAGACACACCGGTCTGCCCCTGCATTGTGGATGGTTGTTATTTGCCGTAGGGGCGCACCGGTGTGTGCGCCCGGTTTTCCATAGCTTGTGTATTTTATTTCTTCGGTCGGCAAGCCGCCAGCCCCTCTAATAAATAAGCGAGACAGTTTGAATTTATATTTCGGAAATAATAGAAATTATGAAATTTTCTTTAACTTTGCGTTATATAGCAGTTGACGACAATTACTTAATGTGTGTTAATATGTTAAATATCAGGAATTTGTGTGAAAAACATCCCCATAAATTTGCGGATGCGGAATTTTTGTGTAAACACACACACACACACACACACACACACACACACACACACACAATCCTTTTATAGAAAATCCTCTTTAAAATCAATTGATTATCCCGTGCGACCACTTTGCTTGCTGCCGCTCGGCAGCACGTTGTGTGCATTAGTGAGCAAGACATTAACCAATTAAAATATAAAAAGCTATGAAAAAGATTTACCTGTTTTTAACCGCCTTGCTGCTCACTGTTGCAGCCGGCGCGCAGACCTTCAAGGATTGGACCTCCACCAACGGCGGCACCAACAACAGCACATCGCAAAACAGCTACACGGTTGGAGTAGTAGCCGGTTGCGCCTTCACCTTCGATTGGAGCGTAAGCAGCGAGAGCAATTACGACTGGCTCATTATTACCCTCGACGGTACCCAAATCCTTAAAAAGAGCGGAACTGCCAACGGCACCTACACCCACGAATTCAGCGAAAGCGGCGTCTATACCTTTGTAGCCCAATACACCAAAGACGGCAGTGGCAGCAGCGGCAGCGACCAAGCAAAAATCACCAACGCCACCATCACAATCCCCGAAACAAACACAGGCAAGAAAGGCGACGTCGATGGCGACGGCAGCATTGATGTTGCCGATGTTACCGAGGTTGTGAATATAATACTGAACCCCGATAGCGATGACGATGATAACACAACTGTTACCCCCGGCACCCCTTCTGTAACTGTCGGTACCGCCATCGACCTGGGCCTCTCGGTTAAATGGGCCTCGTGCAACGTGGGTGCCACCGCTCCCGAAGAGTACGGCGGCTATTACGCTTGGGGCGAAACAGAGGAGAAGAGCGACTATGACTGGGATACCTATAAATATTGCAACGGCACTTATGACACAATGACCAAATACTGCACAAGCAGCAGTTACGGCACCGTGGACAACAAAACCACCCTTGAAGCAAGTGACGATGTAGCCAGCGTTAAATGGGGCGGCAATTGGCGAATGCCCACCACCGAAGAACAACAAGAACTCATAAACAAGTGCACTTGGACTTGGACTACTCTTAACGGTGTTAACGGTTACCGCGTAACCGGGCCCAACGGCAACAGCATCTTCCTGCCCGCTGCGGGCTACCGCAGCGGTACGGGAGCCTACGGCCAGGGCTCCTACGGCTTCTGTTGGTCGAGTTCGTTGTTCAGCTACTACAGCTACAGCGCTTGCAGCCTGTACTTCTACAGCGGCGGCTACGACTGGTACTACTACGGCCGCTACTACGGCCACACGGTGCGCCCTGTCTCAGAATAACAAAAAGCTCGTTTTTGTTATCGGCGAGTTTTGCAGCCAATGGTCGCGTGAAGCATAGACATAGTTTATGCCACGCGGGTGGCGAAATGTAAAACGAGCCAATGAAACAAAAGAGCGAGCGTTTTATCGCCAGTCGAGCGATAAAACTCAATCATCGACGCAGTCGATTTAACAGTGCCGCAGGCACGATTTAATTATTAAAAATTTTCTCCCCGTGCTCGATGCGCGGGGAGAAAAGCAGCGAAAAAAATGGCAACAATAAAGGAAAAACTGCAGTTGGAAGCAGAAAAACCGTTGAACACGGTGATACTCCATCGTGAGGGTGTTTTTTACATCGCCTATGAACATAGTGCGTGGCTGTTCAGCGTCGCGGTTCACACGTTCAAGGTAAAGAAACAATATGTGAAATGTGTGGGCCGGGATGTTGTGAGTATAGGTTTTCCTATGAATTCGCTCGAAAAATTGGCTGCGGGGCGTTCATTAGCTGTGGAGAATGGTGTAGTGCATCTTGTGCTTCCGCAATATGAGGTGCCGTGCGATGGTACTTTCGAGGAGTGGAAAAGTGCTCAACCATTGTGCGCAAGCTTGGCTGCACGAAGCGAAACTGTTTCGGCAACTGCCACAGAAATTCAGGTGTTGCGGTCGCACAATCCGGGGGAGAGCGAAGCGCTTGCCCGCTTGCGAGCTTTTCCTGTTGAAAGCCGCACTCCGGTGGAGTGTATGTGTTTTGTTGCCGAGCTAAAAGGGTTATTGTAAATGGCTGTATATACCGAACTGAAAGTATATGAAGAGTGCTATCGTCTGTTTCTGCAATTAGTAACAAGCACGGCGAGGATGGGGCGCGACTATCGTTACACGCTGGGCGAGCAGGTGAAACGTGCTTCGATGGATATGCTGGTTCTGATATTCAAGGCTAATAAATCATTTAGCAAGGCTGAATATATATCACAGGCGCGAGAGAAACTTGTGGAGGTGCAGATTTTGTTAAGGGTGTTCAATGATACACGGCAGTTGAGTGACAAACAATTTGCAATGTTCATGGAGATTACCGTTTCGGTGTCGAAACAGTTGGCTGCTTGGGAACGCGCCACATACAAGGGGAGCAAAAGAGAAGGGCAGGGGCTTGTCGCCGGAGTGTCGCACGATTAAGGTCGTCGGCAGTGTGCCACAGCAAATTCAGACAGCCTGCCTGCTATGTAAGAGAATACGTTAATAAACAGTGAAAAAACGCGGTGGCAGGAAATTATTTAAGAAAGCCTGCCGATACGTTGCATAAAGCCTCCGCATCGGCATTCATTACAGATGGCTGTCCCGCTTGCCTGCCCGCTGCGGGCTACCGCAACGGTACGGAAGCCAACAACCAGGGCTCCAACGGCAACTATTGGTCGAGTTCGTTGAACAGCAACAACAGCAACAACGCTTACAACCTGAACTTCAACAGCGGCAACTACGACTGGAACAACAACAACCGCTACAACGGCCACACGGTGCGCCCTGTCTCAGAACTTGCGGTTCCTGTGCCTTCTTCTTTTTGTATTACTCCGCAACAGCTTCTTGTCGATTTGTATAAAGCGTACAGGGATGCCCGCAGGCATAAAAGGAAACGTTTTTATCAATTGTCTTTTGAACTTGATTTTGAAACAGAATTAGTGGCTTTGCGTGACGAACTTGTGGAACGGAGGTATATACCGGCTCCATCCACTTGTTTCATAATAAACGACCCCAAACAACGTGAGATTTTTGCAGCTGAATTTCGCGACAGGGTTGTGCATCATCTTTATTATAACTATACGTGTGCGCTGTTCGAGCGTACTTTTATTGCCGATAGTTATAGCTGTCGAAAGGGAAAGGGTACACACTATGGTTTTAAACGTCTGCAACATCACATACGCAGTGTGTCGAGGAATTATACCCGCCCGTGCTTTGTGCTTAAAATGGATATTATGGGATATTTTATGCATATATCGCGCAGGCGGCTGTTTGACATTTGCCGGGATGCTTTGCTTAGAATGGCCGATAGGCCGTCCGATTGTGCAGGCAAACGTTGGTGTGATAAGTTGGATTATTCTTTGTTGCTCTATTTGTCGCAAGTGATAATAATGAACGACCCATTGGAAGGTTGTAAAATCAAGGGCTCTGCTGCCGATTGGTGTGGATTACCGCGTAACAAGAGTCTTTTTCACAGTGGTTGTGGGCAGGGGTTGCCCATCGGTAACTTAACATCGCAACTTTTCAGCAATGTCTATATGAATGTTATCGACCAATTTGTGAAACGTAATATACGAGGCGTACGTTACGGGCGTTATGTTGATGATGCATTCTTTGTTTCTCCTTATAAGGGTGAATTACGCGACATAGTGCCTGTTGTCAGTGATTTTTTGCGCGACGCTTTGTGCTTGAAGGTTCATCCGCATAAATTGTTTATTCGCGAGGCGCGTTACGGTGTGGAATTTCTTGGCGGTTATGCAAAACCTTACAGGAGTTATATAGCAAACAGGTCATTGAGCAGAATGAAAAGGAAAGTATCTCTTTTGTCGGGCGATGATGGTGCTGAATATTTACGTGCTTCGGTTAATTCTTTTTTGGGGGTGTTGTCGCATTATGCGAGTTTCGGGTTAAGAAAATGTATGTTTGGAGCACTTCCTTTCTTGCTTAAATTTGGCCGTTTCAACGATGGTTTTTCAAAATTCGTTTATAGCAGGGGTTCATCAACTTGATTTGTATTCTTATTTTTGGCATATGCATTGGTATCCCCCTACATAGTATCTTTTTTTTACCTCCTCGGTCGCAATGAACAAATAGCGGTTGGGGCAATTTATAAATTATTGCAATAATAAAAGAGGTAATTAATTTGCCAAATAATGTTGTTTTTAACAAAAAAACTCTATTTTTGTCATTTAGTATAAGTATTACCTGTAAAAGGTTTGTTACGGAATTAAACAATTTATTTATTATATAATTTAATATCAATTTATTATGTGGTTATTTAATTCTTCGGTCGGAAAAAAGGTAATCATGAGTGTTTCGGGTATTGCCCTTGTACTCTTCCTTCTTTTCCACATGTCAATGAACTTGGTTGCTATTTTCAGCGCCGAGGGGTACAACATGATTTGTGAGTTTCTGGGAGCCAACTGGTATGCGCTCATCGCTACTGCCGGTCTTGCCGCTCTCGTGGTAGTGCACTTCGTTTACGCTATCATCCTCACCTTGCAGAACAAGAAGGCTCGCGGTGGTCAGGGTTATGCCTACACTGTAAAGCCTAAAACTGTTGAGTGGGCTTCACAGAATATGTTTGTACTTGGTGTTATTGTAATCCTGGGTATGGCATTGCACTTGTTCAACTTCTGGGCCAATATGCAGTTGGTCGAGGTTCTTCATATGCTTGGTGCCAATGTCGATGCTTCACTTGCAGCCGACGGTGTACACTACATCAAGGAGACATTCGCTTGCCCTGTTTACGTAGCTCTCTATGTAATATGGCTTGTTGCTTTGTGGTTCCACCTCACCCACGGTTTTTGGAGTGCTATGCAGACACTTGGCTGGGCCAACCAGATATGGTTCAACCGCTGGAAGGTTATCGGTAATGTAATTGTTACCATCATCATTCTCGGCTTCCTTGCCGTGGTTGCCGCATACGCATTCTGCCCCTGTGCAGGAACCTGCTAATAACCCCTAATGTCGAAATTTATAAAAACTAAATACTATGGCTAAAATAAGTTCAGTGAAAGTGGATTCAAAAATTCCCGAAGGTCCTTTGGCCGAAAAATGGACTAACTATAAGGCGCATCAGAAATTGGTGAACCCTGCCAACAAGCGCAAGTTGGACATAATTGTTGTGGGTACAGGTCTTGCAGGAGCATCGGCTGCCGCATCGCTCGGAGCTATGGGCTTCAACGTGCTCAACTTCTGTATTCAGGACTCTCCCCGTCGTGCTCACTCAATTGCAGCACAGGGAGGTATCAACGCCGCAAAGAACTATCAGAACGACGGCGACTCTGTTTACCGTCTTTTCTACGATACAATCAAGGGTGGTGACTACCGTGCACGTGAGGCAAACGTTTACCGTTTGGCCGAAGTTTCGGGTGCCATCATCGACCAGTGCGTAGCACAGTGCGTTCCCTTCGCCCGCGAATACGGCGGCTTGCTTGCCAACCGTTCGTTCGGTGGTGCACAGGTATCGCGTACATTCTATGCCCGTGGCCAGACCGGTCAGCAGCTTCTTCTTGGTGCCTACTCGGCTCTTAACTATCAGGTGAGCCAGGGTACCGTAAAGGTGTTTACACGTTACGAGATGCTCGACCTCGTTGTAATCGACGGCCGTGCACGCGGTATCATCGCACGTAACCTTGTAACAGGTAAGGTTGAGCGTTTTGCAGCCCACGCAGTGGTTATCGGTACCGGTGGTTACGGTAACACATACTTCCTTTCGACCAACGCTATGGGCAGCAACGGTTCGGCTGCATTGCAGTGCTACCGCAAGGGTGCCTGGTTTGCCAACCCCTGCTACGCACAGATTCACCCCACCTGTATTCCCGTTCACGGCGACAAGCAGTCGAAGCTTACTCTTATGTCTGAGTCGTTGCGTAACGACGGCCGCATCTGGGTTCCCAAGAAATTGGAGGATGCAAAGGCTTTGCAGGCCGGTACAAAACACCCCAACGATATTCCCGACGAGGACCGCGACTTCTATTTGGAGCGTCGTTATCCCGCATTCGGTAACCTCGTGCCCCGCGACGTGGCATCACGTGCTGCAAAAGAGCGTTGCGATGCAGGCTTCGGCGTGAACAACACCGGTCTTGCCGTGTTCCTCGACTTCAAATACGCTATACAGCGTCTGGGCGAGGATGTAGTGCGCCAGCGTTACGGAAACCTCTTCGATATGTACGAGGAGATTGCCGACACCAACCCCTACAAGGAGCCTATGATGATATTCCCCGCTATCCACTACACAATGGGTGGTATCTGGGTTGACTACGAATTGCAGACATCGGTTCCCGGCTTGTTTGCTATCGGTGAGGCCAACTTCTCGGATCACGGTGCCAACCGTCTTGGTGCTTCGGCTCTTATGCAGGGCTTGGCCGACGGTTACTTCGTTCTCCCCTACACAATACAGAACTACCTCTCCGACCAGATTCAGGTTCCCCGTTTCAGCACCGACGCTCCCGAATTCGTTGCTGCCGAGAAGGCTGTAAACGACAAGATTGCCAAGCTTATGGCTATCCAGGGCAAGCGCAGTGTCGACTCTATCCACAAGGAACTCGGTCACGTTATGTGGGATTATGTAGGTATGGCTCGTACCAAGGAGTCTTTGACAGTCGCTTTGCAGAAACTCGACGAGGTCGAGAAACTCTTCTGGAGCGAGTTGTTCATTCCCGGCTCGGCCGACACTCTCAACATTGAGCTCGAAAAGGCTCTCCGTCTGCTCGACTTCATCGAAATTGGCAAGCTTATGGCTCGCGATGCTCTCAACCGTGAGGAATCTTGCGGTGGTCACTTCCGCGAGGAGCACCAGACCGAAGAGGGCGAGGCAAAGCGCGACGACGAGAACTTCTCTTATGTAGCTTGCTGGAAGTACACCGGCGAGGGAGAAGAGCCCGAACTCATTAAAGAGGACCTTAACTATCAGTACATCAAGGTACAACAGCGTAACTACAAAAACTAACCCCGAAAATTTAAAAAACAATGGATAAAAATATCAGTTTTACATTGAAAGTATGGCGTCAGAGAGGTCCCAAAGAGAAGGGCGCTTTTGCAACATATCAGATGCAGGATATCCCCGGTGATACCTCATTCTTGGAGATGCTCGACATACTTAACGAGACTTTGGTAAATAAAGGCGAGGAGCCCATTGTATTCGACCACGACTGTCGCGAGGGTATCTGCGGTATGTGTTCACTCTACGTGAACGGTCATCCCCACGGCCCTGCAACAGGTGCTACCACCTGTCAGCTCTATATGCGTCGTTTCAAAGACGGTGACACAATCACAGTAGAGCCCTGGCGTTCGGCAGCCTTCCCCGTGATACGCGACCTTATGGTCGACCGTACAGCCTTCGATAAGATTCAGCAGGCAGGCGGTTATGTATCAATCAACACCGGCGGTATGCCCGATGCCAACGCAATTCCCATTGGCAAGGATGTTGCCGAGGAGGCTATGGATGCAGCAGCCTGCATCGGTTGCGGTGCTTGCGTGGCAGCTTGTAAGAACGGTTCGGCAATGCTTTTCGTTTCGGCAAAAGTGAGCCAGTTCGCTCTCCTTCCCCAGGGTAAGGCCGAGGCTGCAAAGCGTGCAAAATCGATGATTGCCAAGATGGACGAACTCGGTTTCGGTAACTGTACCAACACACGCGCCTGCGAGGCCGAGTGTCCCAAGTGTATCTCAATAAGCAACATCGCCCGCTTGAACCGCGAGTTCATTAAAGCGAAGCTGAAAGACTGATACTCTTTTAGAGTGTATATTTCAAAGAGGCTGACTAAAAAGGCTCTTTTGTTGTTACGCTTGACCGAAAAATACTCATTTACGCTTAGTAAACTGCGTTTTTTCGGGCTTCGCAAGCCTAAAAATAGCTCTTTTTATCCAACCTCCCTACAAACGTGGGTGACCCATTTCACTTTTGGGTCACCCACTTTGTTTATATTATATTGATGTGTCGATTCTGTATTATGGAGATACGTAGCAGGTGAAATTTGACATCGTCGTTGGTGGTCATCGTGGAATATCGGACAGGTGCTGTGTCTTATATGATTGCTTACCTTGAAATCTTTATAGGTTCGTTGTGCTTGTTCGATAGGCACAAGTATTCTGTTGCACCATATCCAAACCAATATCCAAGCCCTCCTTTAATGTTGGAGTGAATGTTGTTGTTATATCTGAACATTGAGTTGCGGCTTATCTCTACAACGTTTTTATAATCGTTCCAGAATGTATAAGCAACTGAATCTATTGCTGCGAATTTAATTCTCACGCTGTGTTCTTTGGTTAGGACAAAATCTCTTAAATGTTTGTCGTATAACATTGAACTCCCGATTTCTATCGGAATTTCGGCAGGGAAATTATAGTCGGCATCGTTTATAACGGCTATGTTTGACGAAAGATACATATTGTCCCTGTCGATCACTCTCGCAAAGAATTTATAATAATTGTGTTCGTTGGGATTGTCGTCTATTTTGGCTTTTAATATATATTTATTGTCGCTGTATGTGCCATATATAGCTTCGAGCTCAACAATTTCCGGGATTGTTGTTTCGGCCTCTGCATAGAATTCGTTATAACTAACCATCAGTTTGTATTTTTTTCCTGCAACTCCTTGTATTTCCGTGGTCGTGTAGATATAGGGCGGATAATAGTCGGAATCGTATTTGCCTGTAAGCACAACCTCTTTTTCTCCATCGGACACGGTAACCTTACCCCACTTTATTACATATTCATCAAGATTTTCGAAACTTTGCCACTCGCTGCTTATAGGTATGCTTTTGCTTAACATTACTATTGGATAGCCGCCGGCATCAATCCACCCCTCGACAACAATTTCTTGTGGGGTTTCGTTAGTGTATATTTTCTTATCGCAGGATGTCAATAGCAGTAACGCGGTGAATGTAAATAATATAAGGTGTCGCATATTTTAGAAACTATAATAAAAACTTATTGATGGTAATATTTTAGCGAAGAATGAAAAACTGCGATATGCAAATCTCTTTTGGGAAATATCCAAACGGTAGTAGATTTCGTTTTCCCGCATCAGGGCATTATATATGGAAATATTTACACCGGCTTTTTTGTCGTTATTGTTTATAATATCATAGTTCATAGACAGGTCGAGGCGTATGTAGGGCGATAACCTATTGGCGTTGTGCTTACCATATTCCGAAATTATGTTCCCGTTCAGCATATAGAAGCGATTAGGCGCGGTGAATGGTGTCCCCGATGCATACACAAATGTGCCTCCGAAATCTATTTTTTTGTTTATTCTATATGCTATAACAGCATTTATTTCGTGAGGTCTTTCGTGTGTTGCAGGGAATTTTTCTTTTCCGTATATGTCGAATCGGCGTCTTGCTCTCCCGTATGAGTATGAAATCCATCCGGTTATTTTACCGCTGCATTTGTTTATGGTTATATTGCCGCCGTAATTATATCCGTTTCCAGAAATTAATACATTGTTTAATGAAAAAACCGAGTTAAAAAGGTCAAGTGGTGAGCCTTTATATTCGAGCTGATGATAGAGTCTTTTGTAATAAGCACTTACACTTATGTTGTATTTTCCACCAAAGATTTCTTTGCCGTAATTGAAAATCAGCGAATGTGCATATTGGGGTTTTTTGTAGCTGTCAGACGAAAACCAAAACTCTATTGGCAGACCAAGTGATGTAAAACCGGAATTGTGCATATATTGATGTTGGGTGCTGTATGTAAGTGCAAACTTACCCACTTTTTGTTTTGTATAAGAAAGTATGATGGATGGGTCTGCCGAGCAGTATGTTTCATTTGCAGTGTGATGTCGATAAAGATTCCCTTTCATTACAAGCTTTATCAACAGGTTGTCGGTAATATTTTGTGAGTAGCTGATATAAGTGCCTGCTTCAAGTGTTTTTTCGTCCTTCTGTTCAGTTTGCTTTAACATCAATGTTTTCGAGTTTGGCTTTTGTGGCTTTATGTAATGCTGCACAAGGGACAATCCAAAATTGATGTTTTTTATTCTCATTTTGGCTTTATAACCGAAATCGTATACTCCCGATGTTATTTTCATTACATCGTTCACCGATACGTTGAATTTACTTTTGTAACCGGTGAAATAAAGGCTTTGTTCGATTTCTTTTGTACAACTCTTGTAGTTCCAATGTGCCGACAATAGGAGATTTCCCCATAATAGGTCGAGGTTGTTTTTTGTTTCACTTTCTTTGTTCTCTTTTTCATCCTCTTTGAGGCTGGCATTGTCGGCACCTGTGTATAAATTCAGTATAAAGGAGTTTCTGTTGTTTATTTTTTGCAGATAAGTAGCATTTATATCTGCAAAAGAATATTTTAGTTTGCTGTTGTCGATAGTGAGCAAAGAACTATATAATAGATTAAGGTATGATGCCCGCAGAGATAGATATAGTGCTTTTTTTCTGTTAATTGGGATTTTGAATGTTCCTTGCGACGACATCACGCCGATAGTGTATTCTCCTTTAAATTTTTCGGGGATTTCTTCGAAAAGTTCCATATTCATTATTCCACCCAGTCTGTTGAAATTGTTTTCGGCAGTGTTGTTTAGAGTAAAGGAGATATTCGAAAAATGTGAGGGGGTGAAAACCGAGAATATTCCAAGCAGGTGTGTTGCGTTGTAAATGGGAATTTTGTTTATTGATATTATGTTGTGTGAATTCTCGCAACCGTAGATGTGAACCCCGTTTTCGTATTCCGAATTTGTTTGAATGCCGGGAAGTAATTGTGAATGGCGTATGGGGTCTGCATTACCTAAAATTTTGGGCAATTGATGCATAAATCGCATATCGAGTTTTATGTTTTCGGGGTTGCTGTTTTTAAGTGGTGATGTATATGTATTACCTGTTATGACGATGGTTTCGAGCATTTTGGCAATGCTATCATTTTGGGCACTTGCAATTTGTGCCGTAAAAATTGTTAGCAGTATAAAAACTATGGAATATTTATGCATCTTTAATAAAAAGGGTGGCAATAAAGATTGCAACCTTATTGCCACTCTTGTTTTTATGAAAGTGTTATTAATCGTTTATGGTATTTTGATACATTTCTTCATACTCTTTCAGAATCGTTTCTACCGTGCCTAAAAGGTTTTTGAAATTACTTTCGGTGAAGAACTCTTCAAATGAGTATGAACTACCGTCGCTAAAAATAATTATAGGTGTATAGTAGTAACAGCCATCGTTCTCAAACCTTGCAAGTTTTATGGCGGCTGCCTTTATAATTCCGTAGTACATATCAAGGTTCAGCAAATCGTTGGCTTGGTTAAGATAGTTGCCGAACTCCTCTTTGTCATATTCATTTTCTTGTGCCTTCTCCAAGAAGCGGATAAGATAAAGTACATTGCTGCAAGTGCCTTTTATTTGTACTTGGTTCATTATGTCAAGATTAATTTCAGCGTTTTTTACCTCTTGAACGTCATTGTCTACGATTTTTGTGTTGGCTTGTATTCCAACAGAGATTAACGGTTTGAAATTTTTAGACAAGGCGAAACTTATTTTTGACTGTGCGTTGGGAAGATATTCTAATTTGTTTATCGTGAATGTGTATGAACCGATGGTGCCTATAATATTGGCATTGAATCTGTCTGAATTCAAATTCGGAATTTCCTCTGCCATTGATGACAGGTCGGTATTAATATTAAGGCTTGCCATTGTTATCCCGTTGCGAGTAAAAGTGAAGTTTATAACTTCGGGGACCATTGCGTAAATCTCATTATTTTCAATGGTTCTGTAATATTTGTATATGTATGGGTATTGGGTGTAATCATAGTTAAGCCAAGATTCCTCTTTGGAGCTGGTATCTAAATAAACTTTCTTCTCGTTGCCCGATGTCTCTATTTTGAATATGCAATTTGCACCGGTATTGTCTTTCACCGAGAATTGCAGATAGTTGGCCTCTGTGTATTTCCATCCGTTATCATTTGCTGTAAAATCACCAACAAAGTTCGAAGCTTTATAAATGGTTCTGTAAAAATCGGTTGTTATGTAATTGTGCTGATTTCCTATTATCAGTTCTTGCTCCTCTGTATCCACGAATATTTTTGATATTCTGGCAAGGCAATCGTCGGCCCATATTTCGAGGGCTGTGTTATTGTAGCTTTCCGAGGTGTATTTTTCCACAATTTGGGATACAATATTGGTCAGGTTTTCGAATTCATTGGCTTTTAGTTCGTTGGCGAGTGCAATTCCTACTTGTTCCAACTTGCCTTTGTCTGTTTCGGTTACAGGTTTGCTTGGTGCTATTTCTTCAATATATATGTTTTCGAAATCTTTTATTATACCGCTTGTTGTTTCACCTTTGAGGGCTATCTCTATTTCCTTAATGGCTTTTTTTATCTCTAATATAATTTTATAAGTATAAATGCCGCTGCGTGTTGTGGTTGTTTCGGTAGCTGGTATTTCATAGTAGCCATCTATTCCATTGACGCTTACGTAGAACTTGCTATACCGGGTGCTTGATGCAATGGTTATAACATTCTCTTCCAATGTTGCTCCTTGTGCAATTTCAGCATCTGTACTTTCTGGCATTTCGCCTTTTACAAAGTTGGCTCCATTAATTCCGAAATACTCCTTTTCAATGGGGTTGGGTACGGGAATCGTTACCGCTGCTGTTTCATCATCGCTGCTGCTGCAAGCAGTGAATGAGAATGGTATGGCAGCCGCAAAAAGCAGTGGCAACCAATTGAAGATAAAAAACTTTTTCATGTCCATAATTTAAGTTTGAGTTAATAAAATGAAATTTTCTGTGCAAATGTAGTCCAAAAGATTGAGTAATTACCCCCCATTGTTAAATTTTGTTAATTGGTAAGAATTGTGCAATTTCAAATGCATATGAATTAAGACCGATACGTTTTTTCTCAACTTTCCATGTTTTTGAACAGAATTCAGTTTAACAACTACGTTCGCAAATACGACGGCAACCTAAGCATTTTACATGTTGGAACCAACTGCTTGCTATGATGTTTGGACAACTCAGTAACCGTGAAAGCCTGCGTGACTTGATAGTTGCTTTGGATGCCCATTAAGGGAAACGCTATCATTTGGGAATAGCCAAAACAACACTTGCATCAGTCAATCAAAACAGGATTATAGAATTTTCGAAGACTTCGCTTTTTATATGATGAAAGAAGCAAGTGAAAAACGGTCGACTAATACTTTGGACATCCCAGGACGAAAGTACGCTTTCGGTTCCACTACGATTCCTTTATGTTTGGCTACATTTCCTTGGGCTAAATTCCGCAAGAAGAAAGGCGGGATAAAAGCACTTGTCCTGTATGATATAGAAGCACAAGTTTCAACTTTCTGTACGATAACTTTTACTTTTGGGTCACCCTCTTTATTTTATTTATATATACTCCCGGCCTTTCTCTCTATTTCAACTTTATTTCATAATTGGACTTGATATTTGCAACGGAATGAGAACAATAGGGCGCGGCAGGGTGTTTTTATTGGATGAAAAAGCCCTCTGTTTGCCCTAAATGCGGAACCCCTTTGAACGGGTGGCTGCGCAGTGTTCTCTTCCCTCGTGAAGTTTACCGCTGCCCGCATTGCGGCGTGTTGTGTGAAATGTGTGTAGAGGTATATTCACACCCTGTGCCGGTGTGCAAATATTGTGGTTCGCAAGTAACGCATTATAATATGGATAAAATGATTAAGAAAATACTTGTCATTCGCTTTCGTCAGCTGGGCGACGCGGTGCTCTCTGCCGCCCTTTGCAGTACCCTGAAACGCTCTTTTCCCGGTGCCGAGGTACATATTGTGCTTAATGAGGGGCTTGCCCCGCTGTTTGCAGGCCACCCCGACATTGACAAAGTGGTGACCTTTTCTACTTACGAAAACAACAACACGTTCGAATATATGCGCAAGGTGTGGAGTGTGGTGAGGCAGGGCAAGTACGACGTAATCATCGACCAGCGTGCTACGGTACGAACTCTTCTTTTCTCCTTTTTATCGCTCTTTTCCACCCGTCGCCCGTTGCGGGTGGGGCGCGGCAAATGGTATTCCCGTTTGCTTTTCACGCAAAACGTACCATTGGTAGGCGGTGATATGCTCCAAAAGAACCACGCCTTTGCAACAGCCCTTTCGGCCCTTGCACCCATAAAGCGTGCAGACGGTTTCAATCTTTATATAAGTGATGGCGAGTTACTTACAATGCGCGACTATATGCAAAGCCGTGGCATAGACCTTTCGCGCCCTGTGATAATGGTTGGCGTGACAACAAAACTGTTGCACAAACGGTGGAATATGGAGTATATGCGTGAGGTGTTGGAGCGGTTGCTTGCCCGTTATCGCAATGTGCAGCTTATTTTCAATTACGCGCCGGGGCGCGAAGAACAGGATGCCGTGGAGCTTTTCAAGCGGCTTGGGAGCCCTTCGGCGGTGAAGATTGGCGTGGAGGCACGCTCCTTGCGTTCTCTTATGGCTCTTTGTGCCTGCTGCTCATTCTATTTCGGTAACGAAGGCGGTGCGCGGCACATTGCGCAGGCGGTAGGTGTGCCATCGTATGCAATATTCTCCCCTGTTGCCGACAAAACCGTGTGGTTGCCGCGTACAAGCGTTCCGGCATACGGGATAGGGTGTGACTATAATTCGCCGCTTACGGGCGATTACAACGCCCTTTTCGATGCAATAACTCCCAATGTGGTGTGCGAGGAACTCTTCCCGTTGCTCGATGGCCTGTTGGGGAAGCCCGAAACAAAAAACCGCAACAAACAGCAGTCGGCTGTAAATGTTAAATCACATTCTTTTTTATAAAAGGAATTTTTGAAACAGCGTATGCAGCACCGAATGCAAGTGCGGTGAAAACAACGAAAAACAGTAGCAAGGCAATGGTGCAGGGCGTTTTTCCCAAAGAATTGAGAGGTGTTATATCCAATATCTTATAGCTCAAATTTACAAATACCGGGTGTAGCAGATATACACCGAAGCAGTAGGGTGCTGCTTTTCTTGCAATGTCCCAGTCGATGTGCATCAGTTTGGCAAGCATAAATATGGCAATTGCCAAGGGGAACCAGGCAAGTTCCATCCATCCGTCGAGTGAGCCTTTTGTGAGTACCACAACCATTATTGCAGCAGTTGAAGCGGCAAAGACTGCTGTCCATAAACCTTTGTTCCTGAGAATCTTGTGATGTTCGGTACGTGAATGTAAATAGTACCCAAGCATATATATGAATATGTATGGTGGTGGCAGAAGCAGGTATCCTTCAATGGGTGTCACATAGTCTGATATGGTTGGTAAAAGCATCGAAAGGAGAAACAGTGTGAATAGTGCAATTTCCAAATCCCTGTCGTTTGCCGCCACTACGAATGGTTTTATTATCGGTGTTATGAGATATATGCCTATGAGCATATAAAGATACCATAAATGGGCCCAGGAGTGTCCGCACAGCCAGTCTGTAACTCCGTCATAAAGGATGTAAAGGATGCTCTCTCCCCTGTTCTCCAAGAAAGATTCCGACAAAGTCATTGGCAGTGCAAATATCAAAAGAGCCCAAGCAATTCTTCTTATGTATTTTTTGAAGATGGTTTTGTAGCCGGTATCTCTTTCGGGCGATAAAAGCAGAGCTCCGCTAATGAGCAGAAACACAGGAACACACCATTCGGTAAGGTGAATGTAAAGGGCAAAAATGCTTTTGTCGAAATTTGCATCGCTTGTATAATTGCCCCAATTGCCATAAATACCACTGCTTGTGTGCAGCATCACAACTGCCATTGTTGCCACCAGTCTTAAAAAGTGGATTTCGCTATGTTCGTTTTTCATATAGATGATAGTTGTGTTCAAGGTGCTATTGACAAACAAAAAAATCGAACTTTTTTATAAGTCCGATTTTTTGCGGTGCGTACGGGACTCGAACCCGTGACCCCATGCGTGACAGGCATGTATTCTAACCAACTGAACTAACGCACCAATTGTTTTATGTCTGCTTTGTGTCTCAAAGCGTGTGCAAAGGTATGCATATTTTTTTAATCTGCAAATAAAATGGAGATTTTTTTTACAGATTTTTTTTGAAAACGGTCAAATCTTCGTATCGGCCCTGGTTGAAATGCCACTCGGGCAGGGTGGCAACGGGTATATATTTACAGGCGAGGAACAGGTTCTTGGCTGCCGATGTGTTGTCGGCCGATGTACGGGCATACAGCATACGCAGGTTGTAGAACCTCGCGGCATATCGTTCAATCTCCTTTATTGCAGCCTGGCCATATCCCTTGCCTCTCTCGCTTTTGAGCAGGGCTATGCCTATTTCGGCACTGCGGTCGGTGGCCGAGTAGTTGGTGAGGTCAATGAGCCCCACTGCCTCTTCGGTTTCGCTGTCGGTTATTATGAGCCGCACTTCGCCGGCAATCATTATCTCCTGCGGTTGCCCGGCGAGGTACTGTTTAATTGCATATCTTGAATAGTTCACCGTTGCCGAGCTTGTGTCCCATATCTCGGTATCGTTCTCTATGGTGTAGAGCAGTTCCAGGTCCTCGGGTTCGGGCGCGCGCAATGTTACTTTCGCTCTGTTATTCATCTTGGGGCAGTGTGAAGGTTTCTGTTTCTGTTATTACAAGGTTGCTGTCGGGGTAGAAGGTGCCTATTTTTGTCCTGTGGTCCGATGCCTTGAAACGGTGCACAATGTAGCTGTAACTGAAATTTGTGGTGTCGTATATTATATAATCGACCTTTTTGTCGGTTAGTGCAGGGCGTGGTGTCCTTGTGTTCTCATCACTGTCGATGTATGTGATGTCGAGACACCATTTTTCGGCAATAGCCTTTATCTTGTCGCTGTTGCGCCCAATGTATATGTACTTGTAGTCCTGCATCTCCTTGGGTGGGAATATGAATTCGTGTGCGCGGTTCATATATTGTGCCACAACGGCAATGGCTGCTCTTGTGAGTATCGACAGCTTTATGGGCAGCGTGAGCAGCATACCATATTTTCCGTAGTGCTTTTTAAAGAATATGAGCATTGCGGTGTAGAATATGTGTACGTAGCGGAATGTGCTCTTGTGCGTGCTTTCTCCTTTGTAGTGTATTATGGGCGATGGCACGTAGTGGTTCTTGAACCCTTGTTTCAGAAGGCGGTATGAAAGGTCTATATCCTCGCCGTACATAAAGAAATCCTCGTCGAAGAGGCCGGCCTTGTCGAGTGCGGTGCGGCGTGCCAGGAAGAAGGCTCCCGATATTATCTCTATTTCGGCAGGCTTGTTCCTGTTCAGGTACTCCATATAATACTTTCCAAAGAGTCTGCTTTTTGGGAAGAGGCTGCGCAAGCCGCTCATCTTGCAGAATGCGGTCCAGGGGCTGGGAAGGCCGCGGCGCGACTCTTTTGCAAAAAGGCCGTTGCTGTAAAGCATCATTGTGCCTACACCTCCGGCTTCGGGGTTTTCGTCGGCGTGCTTTATCACATCGTCGAGGGTATTCTCGGTGAGTATGGTGTCGGGGTTCAGGAACAGTATATATTCTCCCGCAGCCTTTCTTACAGCCTGGTTGTTGGCCTTGCCGAATCCCACATTGCGGGCATTTTTTATTACGTGCAAATGGGGGTATGCTGCTTGTGGGAAGGTGTGTTCCACGTGTGTTGCCGAGTTGTCCTGGCTGGCGTTGTCCACAACAAAGACCTCCATCGGAATTTTGTCGCCGGCAGCCTTGAACAATGAACGCAGGCACTGTTCAAGGTAGTGCTTCACGTTGTAGCTTACAATTATTACAGATAGTTTCATCCTCGGTTGTTTTCTTGGTTGCGGTTATCGAGTATGCCGGCAGTGGGGTAGCTGTATATTGTTGCAGCCATTCCCAGCAAGGCGCAGTAGAATGCGCTGTTGTTGCCATTGCCGTAGTAAAGTGTGATGTTCATTATCGTTACCACAAAGAGAATGCTTAACCGCGCATTGCTCTTGTTGTAAAAATATTCGTTGAAATGGGGTAAACTCTTCTCGGCAGCCCTGCGCATAAGTGTTGAAAATCCCTTTATTGCGAGGGGTATGAGTGTTATGGTGAGCAGTGCGCTTGCCACCTCGCTTGCATATTGCATAGTGGGGGTGAGGTTTATTGTGTTCCTTGCAATTATGCCGGTTTCGAACAGGGTTATTATGCCAATGGTCATTACTGCCTGTAACCAGAATGTGATGCGTGCCTTTTTAAGTGCTTCTCTCTTTTCCATAATTGGTGTTTAGATGGTTTTGCCGGTGAATGGCGTACGGTTTATGATGGAACGGCCGAGCGTTATCTCGTCGGCATATTCAAGTTCATCGCCCACCGATATTCCGCGTGCAATAACCGACAGTTTTATATTGTATTGTGTCAGTTTGCGATAAATGTAAAAGTTTGTGGTATCGCCCTCCATTGTGGAACTCAATGCAAGAATAACCTCTTTTACCTCACCTGTCGCCACGCGCTCTATAAGGCTGTCGATGTGAAGGTCGCCGGGCGACACGCCGTCCATTGGGGAGATGACACCGCCCAGCACGTGGTACACGCCGCGGTATTGCATAGTATTCTCCACAGCCATAACATCCTGTATGTTTTCTACAACGCATATTACGCTATGGTCGCGCAAGGGGTTGGAGCAGATGGGGCATATATCGGTGTCCGAAATGCTGTGGCACTCCCTGCAATATTTTGCTTCGCGTTTGAGCCTTACAATGGAGTCGGCAAAAGCGGTAACCTCCTCTTCCTTGCGGCGCAATATATGCAGTACAAGGCGTGTGGCGGTTTTGCGCCCTATCCCCGGCAATTTGCCGAACTCGCTCACTGCCTTTTCCAATAATGCCGATGGATATTCCTGGTTCATCTCCTTTGTATTTATCCTTTTAGGTTGCGAAGATAGTGATTTTTTTACAAAATTCCTTGTGTTGCCCGTGCTGCATTATTCTATCTCTATATCTATTGCCGCGGGAAACACCCTTTCGGGGTCAAAAAAGAGTGCGCAGCTTTCGACCACACTCTTCAATGTGGGGGTTGCCTTTCCTTTCCACGCAAGCCTGCCGTTCACAATGACCGTTATGGGCTTTGTGAGGTCGAACAGCTTGTCGGTAAGGAATATGGTGATGTTTCCTTTGTCGGCCTTCTTGTAGCTTTTTTCAAAGAGCATAGGTATGTTGTTTATCGTTTTTGCAGTGCGGTATTTCACATTCTTTACAGTGAGGAAAATTATGTTCCCTTTTATATTCATTTCGTAACAGGTGCGCTCCTCGTCGCTGTTGCGCGACGTTTCGTTCACCCTTATGTTGTAGAACCCTTTGCGGTGGCGGCCATACATATCGTAATCCTCCCAATAGAAATATGTGGGGTGTGGCGTGCGCGTGAACTGTGCCAGCCAGGGGGTAGTGGGGCGGTAGTCGATGCTGTGTCCCTTGCCGGGTATAAGCTCCACTTTGTGCTTGTATAGACCGGGGTGCAGATGTTGCAAACTGTCGAGTGTCTTGCCAGCGGTGTATGTCATAAAGTTTCGTCCGAAGCCATAATCCTTTTCACCCGTACGCAACGAAAAGGCTGTGTTGGCAAGGTTTTCGGCAGGTGCATTCATCAGCGGTTCGCCACCGGCCATAGGGCCGGCTCCCGCAAGGTAGTCGGCATAGAACGATGCAAGCCGCTGGCTGCCGTAGCCACCTTCGGAAATGCCGAAGAGATATATTCTGTTGGCGTTTATGTCGCCCGACAGCATTGCGAGCCGCAAAAGTTTCTCCCAAGCGAGCTGCTGGGGCTGTACCGCCCAACGGTAGAGTCTTTCGCTGGGTATTTGCGGAATAAAGTAGGCCGACGGGGCATCGTCGAACATACTGCATAGCCGGAACCCGGTTTCCCATTCACTCTTTTTTGGCCCGGAACCGTGCATATAGAGAAAAAGAGGGTATCCCGCATCGGGTTTCTCTCCTTTGTATATATAGTGGAAGGGCATTCTTGCATCGGGTTCGGGGTGTGTGGGCATTTGCCAATAGAGCGTGTCGCGCTCTCCGTTTGTGGTGGCAACAGGCAACTGCTCCTTGTCGAAGGCGTTTACAGCATTTCGCCAGCACTCCCACACTTCGTCGGTGGCAAGCGCGATATTCTTTACTCTCTTCTTGTTGTTGAATTGTGCATCTTCTCCGTTGAGGCTTTTGCCGAAAAAGGCCTCAATCTCCTTTTTGGTACTCTTCTTGATGCACTGCGCGGTGGTGCCTGTGGCAAATATGGTTGCGGCGAGCAGTGCGAATATTATCTTTCCTCTCATAGAGTGTCTGTTTACAGGTTACGAATATACTGTTTTTTCGCAATATGTTCCATCGGTAATTTGTGCTATTAACTATTTTTGGTTAAAAATGATTATGAAAAATGGGCAGAATAGCAAAAAAATGTGATTGTGGGGCTTCTGTTTTTATAGGAATTTTGCAATCGTCAATAATGGCATTGTCAAAAAAAAATAATTAGAAATATTATAAAAATGAAACTAGTAGATTTAAAAGAGGGTGAAAAGGGTTTTATTTCGGTCGTAGGCGGGTCTGCGGCTTTCCGTCTCCGTTTGGAGGAGATGGGCTTTATCCCCGGGCAGGAGATTACGATGCGCTATGCCTCTCCTTGCTCCTCGACCATTGTTTTTTCAATGTTGGGGCAATCGGTCGCGCTGCGTAGCTCCGAGGCGGAATTTATAAGCATAGAGTCTTCCGAGGCAGAGGCTCTTAAATTGGCTGTGAACACATCTGTTCCTGTCATAGAGGAGAATGTGAATGTGGTTCCTCAACGGGCGGCTACTTGTGATAAAAGTGCCTGTGCGGGGTGCCCCGGTTGCGGTGGCGGCGGTAAAATAACTCCGGCCGAGAAGGA
Source organism: Bacteroidales bacterium (assembly GCA_015060885.1). GTDB lineage: Bacteria > Bacteroidota > Bacteroidia > Bacteroidales > Bacteroidaceae > HGM04593. The sequence continues at coordinate 35,124 of SUXO01000001.1, read as the reverse complement.
TGAAATAACAATAATTCTTGTGGGTAACCCCAATTGTGGCAAGACTGCGTTTTTCAATTATGCTTCGGGCGGGCACGAGCGTACGGGTAATTATGCCGGCGTTACTGTTTCGAGCGTAGTGGGGCGCACTCAATTTGAAGGCAAGAAATTGCGTATAATTGATATGCCCGGTACATATTCTTTGCGAGCATTCAGCCCCGAGGAGGCTTTTGTGGCCAATGAGCTTGGAAAGGGAGAGGCCGATGTTATTGTGAATGTGCTTGACGTGAATAATCTTGAACGTAACCTGTTGCTTACTTTGCAGCTGATGCGTTTCGGTATTCCCGTGGTGGGCGTGCTTAATATTTATGATGAATTTGAGAGTAACGGCAGCGAAGTAAATATAGAGCAGTTGCAAGAGAGGCTCGGAATACCTTTGATACCCACGGTTGCTTGCAAGGGTAAGGGAGTCGATGAGGTGCTTCGTCGGGCGATTGCTTGTGCGGAGCATAAAGAGGATTGTGTAATCTCTTTGCCTGTCGATGATGTTACAATGCAGAACCAGCATACGGCTGTGCATCGTATTCTCGATGGTGTTTATAAATTGCGCGAGGGGCGTTCTTCGCGAGTAACGGCACTAATCGACCGTTGGTTGGCCTCTTCGGCTTTGGGGTATTTTGCTTTTTTTGCATTGATGTATCTTATATTTTATGCAACCTTTGAAATTGGTGCCTATCCTATGGAGTGGATGGATGCCGGTGTTGCGTGGGTGTCGGAAATTCTTGGTGCCAATCTTGCTGATGGATGGTTCAAGGACCTTCTTGTCGATGGCATTGTGGGGGGAATAGGCAGTGTGATTATTTTCCTTCCCAATATTTTGATACTGTATTTCTTTATATCCATTTTGGAGGATACGGGTTATTTGGCTCGTGCGGCTATGTTGGCCGACCCGTTGCTTCGTCGCGTGGGGTTGCACGGAAAATCTTTTATCCCTATTATAATGGGATTCGGATGCAGCGTGCCGGCGGTAATGGCTACGCGCACCATCGAGAGCCGCAAGAGCAGGATTATTACTATGATTACCTTGCCGTTTATGTCTTGTTCGGCTCGTTTGCCGGTGTACACGGTTCTTGCCGGTGCTTTTTTCCCCGAGAATGCGTCATTGGTTATGATGGGGCTTTATTTTGGCGGGGTGATAATAGCAATAATGTCGGCGATGCTTTTGAATGTGGCTTTTCGCAGAAAAGAGGAGAGTCACTTTGTAATGGAAATGCCGCCCTATCGTATGCCTGTGATGCGCAGTGTTACCCGTCACACTTGGGAAAAGGGTCGTCAATATATCCGCAAGATGGGTGGAATTATTCTTGTTGCCAGCATTGTTATATGGGCTTTGGGTTATTTCCCCGTGAGTGGTTCGGCCGAGGAAATTACTTCGTCGCAGCAACAGGAACAATCCTATCTTGGGCAGATTGGGCACGCAATAGAGCCTGTAATATCTCCTTTGGGCTACGATTGGCGTATGGGAGTAGGTATTCTTGCGGGATTGGGAGCAAAGGAACTTATGGTGAGCACATTGGGCGTGCTGTATGATTTACCCGATGATTGTGCCGAGGATGAGACTATGTTGCAGCAAGCTATCGGACTATCGGGAATGACAGCCGCAGCTGCTTTAAGTTATATGGTCTTTGCTCTGCTCTATTTCCCTTGTTTGGCTACGATTGCTGCAATAAAGGGTGAGAGCGGCCGATGGAAATATGCTCTCTTTACGGCTCTTTACACTACTTTGGTGGCATATATTGCAGCGTGGATAGTTTATCGCGTGGCGATGTTATTTTGATATTTAATTACATAAAAAATATAAAACCGGATATAATTATGAAAAAACATTTTATTCTTTTTGTTGCATTGTTTTTAACAATCTCACTGTCGGCACAGGAAAAAAGGTTCTCTTGGAACGTGGGTGTTATCAGTGAGGGGCAGTGGAATATGTCCAATGGTAAGGACAGATGGGCCAATCTTATAAATGCCGATTTTGGCGTGAGGCTGTGGAAGGGTTCGTTGTTCGATGTGTCGCTTTTGTCGACATACGGCGCAGGTTCGCCTGTGGCCGACGACCGTCAGGGATTTTCCAATATAGATGCTGAAAATCGCGGTCTCAGGCTTTTTCACGCGGGCTTGTCGCAGAATTTCTTTGATGGTGCATTGACCGCCTTTATAGGATTAAAGGCTGCCGACGAGGATTATTTTAACACCGATCTTGCAGGGCTTTTCACAGGTTCGTCATACGGCTGTGTGCCCACTTGTACCGAAAATCATAATATAGCCGTATATCCCGAGGCTGCACTTGCCGTGCATCTTGAATTTAACAAGGGTGGCTGGACTTTGCGTGAAACGCTCTACAATGGAGCCCCATCCGACAGGGTCGATGAGGAATTCCGTTTCCGTCCCGGGCGCGACGGTCTTTTCAATATTGGTAGCGTGATGTACTCTTGGGGCGACGAGGATTTTGCCCCCGCTTCCTACACGCTCGGGTATGCCGTTACAACCAAAGAGGCGCACGGACGTAGCGAGTTTAGTATGTGGGGTAGTGTGGAACAGCCGCTCCTGCGCATAGGAGATTCGCGATTAAGCCTTTTGGCGCAAGGCTCCAAGCATTTTAACGACGAGGCTCCGTGCAAAGGATTTTGGGCCGGCGGGCTTGTTGTTGAGAATTTCATAAAAGAGGGTGTGCGGATAGGAGCGGCGGTGAATCGCATATACTGCCTCGATGGGAGCGAAACGGATATTGAGGTTACATTTAATTGCCCTATTGCTTGGGGTTTCTCCATTCAACCGGCCATTCATTTTATACGCACCGATGGGCAGAGTACCACTGTGGGGCAGTTGAGGCTGTGCTACGAGATTGGTAATTGAAAAGAGTGTACGAGTCTGTGTTTTATCACGCCACAAGCTTGTGGCGTGATATTGCTTTTTGCGTAGCAGGCTTTTTCTTGTTTGTATTTTTTTCTATCTTCGCACCGAAATAGTTTTGCATAATGAAAAAGATACCTGTAATAAAATCGGCCCGTTTTGTGATAAGCAACAGCGACATCAGGAAATGCCCGCAGGACAACAAGCCCGAATATGCTTTCATCGGCCGTTCCAATGTGGGCAAGTCGAGCCTCATAAATATGCTTACCCGTCACAACAAGCTGGCAATGACATCCTCAATGCCGGGCAAGACTCTGCTTATAAACCACTTCATTGTGAACGACGAGTGGTATCTGGTCGATTTGCCGGGTTACGGATATGCCAAGCGCAGCAAGAAGCAGAATGAACAGCTCGAACATATAATATCGTCGTACATCCTCGACCGCGAGCAGATGAGTAACCTTTTCGTGCTCATCGACAGCCGTCACGCACCGCAGAAGATTGACCTTGAATTCTTCGAGTGGCTGGGCGAGAACGGCGTACCCTTCTCCATTGTCTTCACCAAGGCCGACAAACTCACAAAAACGGCTCTTGCAAGCAATGTCGAAGCCTACAAAACCCGCCTGCTCGAAGAGTGGGAGGAACTGCCTCCTATCTTTATAACCTCGTCGGAGAGTGCGATGGGGCGCGACGAGCTTCTTGAATACATTTTAGAAATAAACGATTCGCTAAAATCATAACAGACTATGAAAAAACTGCTTCCGGTGCTTTCTGCACTCATTCTGCTTGCCTCGTGCGACAATGACGGCTATACCATTAAAGGCTCTTTCCCCGGTGCCGAAGATGGCACGCTGGTGTATATGACTGCCGCCGATGAGTTTTTCACCACCATAGATTCTGCTGTAATCAACAATGGCTGTTTCGAATTCAAAGGCGGTTATTACGACCGCATTTTGCGTATGCTGCTGGTGCCCGGCAAGGCAGTCGGTGGCCCGGTGGTGGTTGAAAAGGGTGTGGTAAATGTGAAAATTGACAAGACCATAGAGCGTGGCGGAACCGAAGGAAATGCAATACTGCAACGCTTTATGGATGCAAGTGAACATTACGAGGGGTTGGTCGATATTACCTCTCCCACATACGTGAAGAGTATGCCCCTCGACAAGAATGTGTACGACAGCCTCGTAGTGGAGCGCGACAAGGCAGCAGGCACGCTTGCGGCTTTTGCTTATCTCGCCATTGAGAACAACATAGACAACAGTCTCGGTCTCTTCCTCATAACAAAGTCCTATAAGCTTGTCGATGCCGAGAAGATGGCACCGCTGCTCGAAAGGGTACCTTCTTATCTGCGTAACGCCCGTTACGATGTCGTAAATGACTACGTTTCGGTAGCCCTTGCAAGCAAAAAACAGAAAGAGGCGGTGTCGGTTGGTTCTGTGTATTTGAATTTTGAACTGCCCGATATTTCCGGTAAAAAGGTGCTTTTTTCATCGGTGGTCGGCGAAAACAGGTACACACTGTTGCAGTTCTGGGCAAGTTGGTGCGCTCCCTGCCACCGCGAACTTCCGGCAATTGATGCGTTGTATAAGAAATATGCAAAGAAGGGGCTTGCCGTTGTGGGCCTTTCGCTCGACAGCAGTGCCGACGAGTGGCGCAGTGCTGCCGCTTCCCTCTCTTCTTCGTGGGTACAGCTGTGCAGCCCGTCGGGCGGCAGCAGCGAGGTGGCTGCAGCTTATGGTATCGATGCCATCCCTTCCAATCTTCTCATAAACAACAAGGGTACCATAATTGCACGTGACATAACTCCTGCCGAGCTCGATTCCCTCTTGGCCGGCACTCTTGAATGATTTCTCTTATACATACTCATAAGTCGGAGGCTGACTAAAAAGGCTCTTTTGTTGTTACGCTTGACCGAAAAATACTCATTTACGCTTAGTAAACTGCGTTTTTTCGGGCTTCGCAAGCCTAAAAATAGCTCTTTTTATCCAACCTCCCTACAAACGTGGGTGACCCATTTCACTTTTGGGTCACCCACTCTTTGTTTGCAGTTTGCAGCAATCATTGGCGCTGTGTGGGCATATTGCTGCTTTCCTGTCTTACGCAATTTGTCAAGTATTCTATTTATGCATATTATTCAAATGTTCTGTTTTTTACAAATTTGCATTAAAATCGGCTCGTAAATAGTTAAAATTTTATCTATTTATCATTTTTTTTGTAAAAGCAACAGTATATAGGGATATTTTTCATAAATTTGCACCGCTTTATAGGAATGAGTGAATATTGTTTGCATAGATATTCAAAAAAATAGGGTGTCGGCATCTCTTCAATTTTTAAAAAGTTGACAGATGTGCTGCCATTCCTTATTATATATTTATATAAGCGGAACGATTATTAAACTATATAAACACACAAGATGAGAAAAAGAGGAATTCTTTTGTTCGCATTTTTCTGCTTGATGCTTGTGCAAGGAGCCTTTGCGCAGATGTTTGTCGTGAAGGGTACCGTAACCACCAGTGAGGACGGTTCTCCGCTGTTGCAGGCCGGCGTAATGCAGAAAGGTACGACGAATGGTGTGGTTACCGATTTTGATGGCAACTACACAATTGAAATCAGAGATGTGAAGGAGGCTACATTGGTCTTTACCTATGTGGGGCACGAAACACAGGAATTTGTGGTCAATGCCGGTACAAAGGAACTCAATGTGGAACTCCCTTGTGAAACACAGCTGATAGACGACGTTGTGGTTGTCGCCTATGGTGTTCGCAAGAAAGGAACTATCGCCGGTTCGGTAACCACTGTGAAGGCCGAGAAAATTGAGAATGTGCCCACTGCCGGTTTCGACCAGGCATTGCAGGGACAGACACCGGGTATGACAGTGTTGTCCAATTCGGGAGAGCCCAGCAAGGCTGCAACATTCCAGATTCGTGGTACCAACTCCATAAGTTCGGGAACTGCACCTTTGTTCATACTCGACGGAGTGCCCATCACAAGTTCCGACTTCAACGCCATCAGCCCGGCCGACATTGAGTCTATAAACATCCTTAAAGATGCTTCATCGACCTCAATCTATGGTGCGCGTGCGGCAAACGGTGTGGTAGTTATCACCACCAAGCGCGGAACAAGCACCGACAGGGTTAATGTTACATTCCGTTCGCAGCTCGGATATTCAAACCTCGCCCACGACAATTGGAACCTTATGAACACTGCCGAGCGCATTATGTTCGAAAAGGAACTCGGCCTCGACGAGGGACAGGATTACAACCGCCTGGCAATGGTCGATGTGAACTGGATGGATGCCGTGTTCAACGACAAAGCCAACTTGCAGAGCTATGACCTCTCCGTGAACCACGCAACCGACAAGACCAACTATTTTGTGTCGGCAAGCTACTTCGACCAAGAGGGTATTGCGCAGAGCTCTACATTCACACGTTACAATATGCGTGCAAATGCCGATGTGAGAACCTGTGATTGGTTGAAGGTGGGAACCAACTCGATGTTGGCCTATGAGGAGGTGCAACAGGCCGACGATGGCGAGTATGCTCTTTATACCCCAATATCGGCTTGCCGTTTTATGTTGCCCTATTGGGCACCCTACCTCGAAGGCGGCAAGGTGGCTTCATCGAAAGACGGCAGTTGGACAGGCAAGGGATACAACCCCGTGGAGTGGATGAACTACAACCCGATGGAGTTGAAGAAGTACAAGGCCATCAGCGTGCTCTATGCCGAACTCACTCCAATAAAGAACCTTACAATACGTTCACAGTTCGGTGTCGACTTTACACACAGCACCACCGATATGAAGTCGTTCCCCAGCTTCGTGGGTAACAACAACCAGGGTGCGGCCGGCCGTGCATCGAGCACAGCAGTGAACCTCACCATCACCAATACCGCAAACTATATATTCGACATAAAGAAGAAGCACAACTTCAACCTTATGATTGGTCAGGAGGGTGTGGATTACCGTTCCGAGGGTTTCCAGGTTGTGACACGTGGTCAGAGCAACGACTCTTTCACACTGCTCTCTTCGGGAACACGAGCCGCTTCCTGGGCCAACAGCTCGTCGAGCCACTCGTTCCTTTCGTTCTTCGGCCGTGCCGAATATAACTATAACGACCGCTATTATGCCGACTTCTCTTTGCGTACCGATGCCTCTTCGCGTTTCGGTGAAAACGGCCGTTGGGCAACATTCTGGTCACTCGGTTTTATGTGGAACGTCAAGAAAGAGAAATTCTTGCAGAATGTAAAATGGCTTTCCAATGCACAAGTCGCAGTGAGTACAGGTACATCGGGTAACTCCTCAATCCCCGATTACGACCATTTGGCACTCGTTTCCAGCGGTTACAACTATATGGACAGCCCCGGTATTGCACCCGTGTCACAGGGTAACGAGGACCTCAGCTGGGAGAAATTGTGGACATCGAACCTCGCTTTTCACCTGGGCTTCTTCAACCGTGTGAACCTCGACGCTGAATTCTATTACAAGAAAACCACCGATATGCTTATGGCTGTTCCCCAGTCCTATGTGAACAATGGTTATGGCTCGCGTTGGGACAATGTGGGTACAATGGTCAACAAGGGCGTGGAGCTCTCGCTCAATGCCGACATCATACGCACCGAGGATTTTGTGTGGAATGTCAATGCCAACGCTTCGTACAACGTGAACGAGATTACCGAACTGTATAACGGTGTGCAGGAATACACCGTCGGTACCACTGCTACAAAATTGGTGGTGGGCCATCCCGTGGGCGAGTTCTTCCTGAACCGTTATGCCGGCGTGAACCCCGCCAATGGCGATGCCTTGTGGTACGACAAGTACGGAAACGTCACCAATGAGTGTAACGAAAGCGACAAGGTTATGCTTGACAAGAACTACATTGCTCCTTGGCAGGGTGGTTTTGGAACCACTATCAGCTACAAGGGATTGTCGCTCAGCGCTCATTTCAGTTGGGTGGAGGACCGCTGGATGTTCAACAACGACCGTTTCTTCGAAGAGAGCAACGGCCTTTACTCGGTTTACAACCAGTCGAAACGTTTGCTCTACAACCGTTGGAGAAAGCCCGGCGACATTGCCGACATTCCCCGCTACGGTGTGACACCCCAGATGGATTCACGTTTCTTGGAAGATGCATCGTTCCTGCGCTTGAAAAACATAATGTTGAGTTACGAACTTCCCGCATCGTTGCTTAAAAAATCGAGAGTGTTGAGTCGCGTACGCATGTATGTTCAGGCACAAAACCTATTTACAATAACCAAGTTCAGCGGTATCGACCCTGAGTCTTCGAGCAACATATATGCTGCGCAGTACCCGATGTCGCGTCAATATACTTGCGGTTTGGAAATTTCATTCTAAAATTAGCGGAAAATGAAAAATATCAAGATATATATAATGGCGATGTTGGTTGCTTTTGGCGCAACATCCTGCCTGGATAAGCACCCCGAAGATGCGGTGCTTGCCGACAGAGCAATACTTAATATAGACCAGGCCGACGAGGCAGTAATCGGTATCTATTCATCGCTCATGAGTTCGGCCTTGTACAGCGGTCACCTGACTTTGTTGCCCGACTTGCAATCCGATTTCGTGTATGCAGTGAATGGTTACACAAACACTCACGGCGATATATGGCGTTGGGACATTCTCCCCACAAACCCTGAAATAGAGGCCGTTTATGGCAGTCTGTACGAAGTTATCGGAAACTGTAACTTCTTCCTAGACAACGCTGCCACCCTGCAAGGCACACTTACCAACGACGATGACATCGATTACCTTGAACGTCTTCGCGGTGAAGCCTATTTTGCACGCGCTCTCTCATACTCCGAACTCATCAAGCTCTATTGTGTCGATTACAAATCGGACGAAGATGCCAAGCAGCAGCTGGGTGTAGTAATAACCGACTCCTACTATGGAGCAAAGAACATCACCCGTTCATCGCTTTACGACTCGTACCAGTTCGTTATAAAAGACCTGAACCGCGCGGCCGAACTGCTTGCCCTCGGCGATGACTACGATGCCAAAATCGATGGCGAGCTCTACAATGCCGCACAATATTTTAACGAGTATACCGCTTACGCCCTTCTTGCCCGCATATCACTCTATATGCGCAAGTGGGACGATGCCATCAAATACTCAACAAAACTGATCGATTGCGGCTACTACGAATTGTCGAGCACCACCACCGAGTACACCTCCGGCATCAGCTTATACCAATATATGTGGGAGTGCGACAAGGCCACTGAAATTATATGGAAGGTTGGCTTTACATCTACCAACTACGGCGGTTCTTTGGGAACAATCTTCTGGAACTACGACTTCACCAGCTATTACCCCGACTACGTACCCGCCTTGTGGGTATTAGAACTCTATGCAAGCAATGACCTGCGCGACGATTACTTCTTCTACACCGTAACAACCGGTCATAGCCACGGGCTCACCTGGCCTCTTCTCTATAAATATTTCGGGAACGCCGACCTGTTCAACGAAGCACAACTGTTGCACAAGTCAATGCCCAAGGTCTTCCGTTTATCGGAGCAATACCTCATCCGTGCCGAAGCCTACTGTCAGAAGGAAACACCCGAATACAACAAGGCAGCAAAGGATATATCGGCATTGCGTCTGAAACGTTATGACACATCCTACGGCGGCGGTGTTACAATGAACAGCGAGAATGCAATGGAAATCATTGAAGAAGAGCGCGTGAAGGAACTTTATATGGAGGGCTTCCGCCTGCAAGACCTCAAACGCTGGGGCAAAGGTTTCGAGCGCAAGCCGCAAGAGCAGTCAATAGCTCACGGCAGCAGCTTGAAGGTAGAGGCCGACAACCCGCTCTTCGTATGGCCCATACCGCAGCACGAACTCGATGCTCCCGGTTCTCAAATCCAACCCAATGCAAGTAACAAATAATAAGAGGAGGAACAGAAAATGAAGAATATACTTAAATATACATATCTGCTTCTTGTTATCTCGGTATCGTTCTCTTCTTGTGACACCGATGCCGAATATGTAACATACGAGGGCCCCAACTACATAATGTTCTCCGATACTCTGTACCAGCTTCCCGTACAGAACGATGAGGAGTATTTCCAGTTGCCGGTTGTGGCAACAAGAGCCTGCGATTACGACCGTGTGCTGGCTGTGGAAATTGTCGACAGCGTGAGCAATGCCCACGAGGGACGTCACTACTCATTGCTCACAAACAATGTGGTAATTCCTGCCGGTCAGCTGGTCGGCAATGTGAATGTCCGCGGTTATCACTCCAATATTGAAGTGGGTGACTCGCTCGGCTTCTCTCTGCGCCTTATCTCCAAGGAAGATACACAGTGGAACCTCTATGGTATTGAAACAAAGGTGTTCTTGCAGAAGGCCTGCAAACTCGATATAAACGCCTTCGCGGGTTACTGCTCTGTGGTGTCTACATTCTTGCAGAACTATACCAATTACAGCAATCGTCTGACATATGCCGAAATAGATCCCGAAGAGGAGAATACCATAATCATCAAGGACTACTTCTACAACGGTTACGATGTTAAGATTAAACTTACGACAAACGACATTCTTAACCCTCTTATCAAGTTCAAAGAGCAGGAGTTCGGTCCCACCGACGAGGCCTTTGGTACCAAGTATGGCGAGGATGGCATAATTAATCTCTATCAACCTACAATGTATGTCTCTTATTACAGCAGTTGCGAAACATTCATATGGCAATATATGTCGTTGTATGTTCCCAGTATGTCAGGAATGAATGTTATTGGAACATTTGTCAACGCTGTCGAGTGGATAAGCGACGATGAGGCTAAAAAGATGTACAACGAAGGTGCATACACCGGAAAATCGGCAGCCTTAAAGCTGGGTAAGTGATAACATTGAATAATTGAGAAACTAATTAGTATGAAAAATATGAAGAATATATTATTTGCAAGCGTTTTTGCTGTTGCTTGCGCTTTCACAGCGTGTTCCAGCGACGACGATAATGCAATTGCAAATTATCCAATGCAACCCTCTTCGTTCAAGTTGATAAATATGGAGCCTTACGACCTCGCCGACCTGGACAAGACGGATTACATAATAACACCCATTGAGTTCTCATCGACAACCACTTGGAAGGCAATGTCTGACAAAATATGGGTACTGTTCTCTACCACAGAAGATGGTGAGTACTATAACGACATTATGGGTGCAGCAGGTGTTCACAAAATATATATGAAGATAACCAATGATGCACGTACTTTTGAGCCTGCCGGTGCAAGGGTTACATTCAATTATGGCGGGTATACATATGATTTTGGAACAATATATCGTCATGCCAAGCAGCACGCCACAACTATTCTCGACGAGGCCGGCAACGCTGTTTCTGCAATAGAGATAGACGGTAGCGCATCGACATCCTTCAAAATAGAAGCCAACTATTTGTGCGGAATAAAATCATATCCCGAATGGTTGTCCGAACCCACCATATATAATGGTTCTTATATATTTAATGTAATCGACGAGTATGTTCCGTTTGAGATGTCGGGTTCCATAGTCGTGGCAAGCGAGGATGGAACAGCGGAACAGGCATTCCCTGTAAATTATGCAGGAATGAACCCCGATGCAATTACAATATCGGGCAGCTATGCACCCTGGGAGTGGTTTGTTTCTCTCGACGGAAAAACATTCTTGAAAGAGGGCAGTGCTTCGTCCATCGAAAGCGAAACCGAAGATGTCTATGTTGAGAACTCTTTGCCCTTCACGGTTAAATGTTTCAATTACGATTGTAAGTTCTTGTCAATTGAAGAGAATGCCGACGGCACATTCAGCATACTTAATGATGCTTGGCTAACCGCTTCGCGCAGCGATGCCGACCTCTCTACCGTGAACGTTGTTGCCAAACCCTTTGTGGCAACAACAGCGAAGCGTTCTCGCCGAGGTTACATATTTGCCATACCATCGGGAGTGTATGATAATGTTCTTGCATCGTTGTCGGCATCGGCCGATATTACAACCGCTATCGATGACAATATCAAGTATGTTCTTGCCGATGTTACTCAAAAGGACATCTTTGCAATCGAAGGTTTCAGTGTGACAGGCAGCGATGGCACCTCATTTATCACCGGAGAAGAACCTGCCGGCGATCTCTACGATTGGGTAAGCAGCGAACTCTCCATTACCGACGTTTACACAATGAACGGTGTTAACGGTGTGAAATATACAGTAAACACACTATACACCGAGGCCGATTGGGGTGGTGGCTATTCAATATACGACAAGAGCAATAATTCATACACCAATGCCCGTGTATGGGGTTTAAGCCGTAAACTTGTCGATGGATACTATGTCCTAACGTTTACAGTCCCGGCTGCAACAAGGTTCACCGAACCGGTAATCATTCGTCTGCATACAAGCAATGTCAATAAGAAGGCGTTGATAATTAAACCCGTTAATTAATGATTATAAGATAAAGGATGATGAATAAGAAGAATTTATATCTATTGACCTTGCTCTTTGCCTTTATGGCATTGGGCATGGTCGGTTGTTCCGACGATGACGATGCGGCACAACCGCAGTACGACCTGTATGGATACGTACAGTTCAAGTTGTACAAAAAGGCATCGGCCGAAGGTGGTGCCATAGGTACCCGTGCGGTAGAGCGTTTGGATAAATTGTCCGATGCTTATAAGATAAAAGTTATTATGCAGAGTGCAGGCCAGACACTGTCGCACACACTGCTTTTCAACTCGTTCGATGATGAAAGCGCCGAGTATGGCTTGCGTAGTGAGAAACTGAAAATTCTTGCAGGCACATATAATATAATAGGCTATGTGCTGTACGACGAACTTGACAAAGAATTGTTGGCCTCCGATGTTAATGGCGTTTCGTTTACTGTTGTAGGTGGCGGTATGGCGGTATGTAATTTGTCGGCCGAAGTCGCTCCCAGAGGTAAAGCATCGTTCCGTATTGTGAAAAACATTATGGGAACAACCCGTGCCGAAGAGGACGAGTCTTTCCATTTGAGTAATATCCTTTGTGCTGATATTACAATACAAAACACCTTTACTTTGGAGAAAATAACAATTGAGGAGATTGCCGTGAAATATGAGGAGGGCTTCAATAACGATGCAACCCCCGGCAACAACAGCGAAACCTCTTATGCCGAATGTGATACCATCGTGTGGCTGCCTGCCGGCACCTACAAGGTACATAGTTTCAGAGCATACTCCGACAAGAAAGGTAAAGTTTTATTGGGTGAGGTATATAACACAACGCAAGAGACATTTGAAATTGCAGACAATGAACTCAGCGAGAATGTCAGGGTACCTTTCGATATTAAAGGCACCGAAGAGTATATAAAGGATTACATTGCCCTAAAAGAGATTTGGGAAGCAATGGATGGCCCCAACTGGAAATATGCAGGAATAGCCCAGGCACCGGGATGCAACTGGAACTTTAACAAGGATATAGATATGTGGGGTGTTCAGCCCGGAGTCCAGCTCTTCGCAAACGGTCGTGTGGCAACAATCTCACTCGAAGGTTTTGGAGCCAAAGGTGTTGTTCCTTCGTCAATAGGCCAGTTGACCGAACTGGTTATACTCTATTTGGGCAGCCACTCCGAAGAGTTGGGCGGTCACATATTCCCCGAAATGACTGCTGAACAGAAGAACGCAATACGTTACGACTACGAAGAGAAATATTTGAAAAAAGACTTCCGTACAGCTCTGTCCGAAGAGTGGCAAAAGACCATTGAATTGGACAAGAATGAAAAGCCGCTGAAAAGCGTGCAGTTGAAGCATATTATGTTTGGAGATTTAACCAACCAGATCACAGGAATTTCCAAGGCTATTATGCGTTGTACAAAGTTGGAACAGTTGTATATCGCAAACTCGCCCATAACACACGAGAATTTCTTTATCGACGATATCGATGCAAATCATAAGTATGCAGACGAGGAGAGTTCTTGGAGTTGGGAGAACTTTACCAATCTCACCGATATGGAAATATACAATTGCCCCCAATTGACAGCGCTTCCTATGGATATGTTGTCCAACATACCGGAACTGCAAATGATTAACATTGCTTGTTTGAAGAGCATTTCGGGCGAGCAGCTGCTTGCCGACTGGAAGGCCCTCATAAACGGTAAAAGTGGAGCAAAGGTACAAGGTATATATATGGGATATAATAACTTGAAAGAGTTCCCCGAATATGACGACCTTAATAAAATGCGTAAGCTCGGTCTGCTCGACCTCACAAACAACCAGATTGAGAAATTGAACCCCTTTGGCAAAGAGGTCAACCTTGCCAAAGTATATCTCGATTACAACAAAATCAAAGAGATACCCAACAAGGATGGTTACTTCTGTGGTTTTGAACAAATGGAGAGCTTTACCGCAAGTAACAACGAAATGACTGTTTTCCCCGACATTTTCAATGCCCGTTATATAAATGTATTCCAGTCGATAGACTTTTCGGGAAACAAGATAAGCGAGTTTGAGAATGGTGACAACTTCCGCGGCGTGAATGCCACACAGCTTAACCTGTCAAAGAACAGGCTGGAAACATTCCCCGCAATCTTAATAAAGAAGAACTCTCCTTTGAACTATCTTGTATTGTCGGGCAACGGAATGACCGAAATTCCAAAAGGCTCTTTCGATGGTGATAATGCCTTTATGCTTGAAGCCCTTGATTTGAGCTTTAACAAATTGAGTGAATTGCCCGTGGACTTTTCGGCACAAAAAATGCCCTATCTCACAGCCGTTGATTTGAGTTACAACAGGTTTAAGGAGTTTCCCACCGAACCTTTGAGCGTGTCGGGGCTTTCCCGTTTCTTTATCCGTTATCAGAGCGACGAGGATGGAAACCGTTGCCTGCGTGACTGGCCCGAAGGTATATGGCAGCATCTTGGATTGAGATATTTGCTGATGGGTGGAAACGATTTGAGAAAGATTGAGGATGAAACAATGAGCATGTGCAGCCTTTTCTATTTTGAAATTGCCGATAATCCCAATATAACCATCAACGTTGCGCCAATCTGCGATTATATATATAGTATGATGTATTACTATGGTATGCCCATGCTTGTGTATGACAAAACACAGGACATACGCGGTTGTGATATTCTGGATTTAGAAAAATAATATTATAGAAGATAATGAAAAGTACATTTAAAATAATTTTAGGACTGTTTGTCGGTGTATTTGCTTTCATTGGTTGCAGTGACAGCGATGACAACACCAATTTGTCCTATCCGTTATTCTCGCTCAGTAAGGATAATATTACAATGGGAGCCGAGGGTGGCAAGGAGAGTTTTGTTGTGCAGGCTATGGGTGGCTGGAGCGTGGTATCGGCTCCCGATTGGCTGTCAGTTTCTCCGGCAAATGGTGTTGGTATGGCCACTTGTGAAGTGAGCGTGCAATCTACTCCGCAGTTTATTCTGCGTAGTGGTAACATCAGAGTTCGTTCAGGCGCAATGGAGTCTATAATATCTGTTGAGCAGTTAGGGTATGACAAAGCTATTGTTCCCAAAAAGGAGGAGATAGAGATTGAGAGCCTGGGCAAGAGAGGCGAACGTTTCTTTGAGGTTGATGTGGTAACGAATGTGAACTTCGATGTTAACGTAGCCTATGATGGTGCCGACGAAGGTTGGGTTGTCCTGGATGCCGACAATAAGATTGAACCAAGTCAAAGTGCCCGTCCCCGCACTGTCAAGTTGCGTTTTGAGTGGTCGGCAAATGTGGAGCCCGAAGAGCGCATTGCGAGAATTCAGTTTGTTCCCACCGCCGACGAGGATAAATCTGCAGTTACAAAGGAAATTGTGGTATTGCAGAAACCATCGGTAAAAATTGAGGATAGCCGTGCCGGTGATTCAATTGCAATGATACTTGCCTATGAACTTCTGGGTTGTGATAGCGAAATATGGGACACAAGTGAGCGTATGAACAATTGGGACGGCGTTACGTTGTGGGAAGTTAACGACAAGGATCTTCCTTGTGATGAGGCTGTCGGCCGTGTACGTTCGGTTTTGTATCGTTTCTTTGATACCGAAGAGAGTATCCCCGAACAGATATCACATTTGAAGTACCTCGAAAGTTTTACGCTCTTCTCAAATAATAATGCGTTCCTTAAAAACGTAGAGCTGGGTTCTGAAATTTGTGATTTGAAATACTTGAAAGAACTTGTGTTCTTCTCTTGCGGTATTGTCACACTTTCCGAGGACTTTGTAAAACTGGGAGAGACTCTTGAAGTTCTCGACTTGAATGCGAATAACATTGAAGAGGTTCCCTCGTTCTTGAACAAAGAGAATTTCCCGCATCTGCGTGTGCTCGACCTCGGAGGTATGCGTCGTCGTTCATCAGTGAAGGACCTGACCAAAAAAGACGAATACCCCGACGGCATAGGTCTTAACATTAAAAGTGGTGCCACCGGTCCCAGTCAGTTGCGCAATCTGTTCTTGTGGGATAATCTCGAATATCTTGGTTTCTCTGTGTCTTATCTCGAAGGACAATTGCCCGATTTCGAGGTGGGCAAGGATGGTGTCGTGGCATATACACAGGCCGATGTCGACGCATTCGGTGGCGATACAATACAATGGTTGGCCGACAACAATATACCGAAAATCCTGCCTAAAATAAAGACCTTGCGATTGAATCTGAACTTCTTTACAGGAGATTTGCCCGACTGGTTGCTCTATCACCCCAATTTTATGGAGTGGATTCCGCAGTCGCTGGTGTTCCCGCAAGAAGAGGGAGTCGATTCCGAGGGTAACAAACCAGGCTTCGACAATGAACCCACCGATTTCGAATACTATTACGCAGCCTTCCCCCTAATGCGTGCAAAGTATGAGATTAAAGAGGAAATTGAGGAAGAGGATTGATAATCAAAAAGAGGTAACATTAAAAAGATTTAAAGTGAATATGAAAAATAGATTTCTGTATATATTGCTTTTGGCGGTTCTTTTTGCAACTTCCTGTTCCGATAATGACATTGCCGACAATGCGGCGAGCCTGGACAACAAAGCAATAATAGATGCTTACGATGATTATGTCGAGGGTGAACTGCTTGTAAAGTTCCGCCCTGAAATGAGCGAATGCCTCGACGAGATTGCCGTTACCCGCGCAGGTGTGGCAACACGTTCGGGAATACCTTCGACCGACGAAGTCCTGGATATCCTCAAAGCGTATAAGTTCGAGCGCATCTTCCCCGTTGACAAAAGAAACGAGGAACGTACACGCAAGGCCGGAATGCACCTGTGGTACAGGGTATCGTTCGACAAGAATGTCGATATGAAAGAGGCCTTGGAGCGCATATCAAAGCTTGGCGAGGTATCAAAAGTGCAGTGTAACCGCAAGATATACCGTATCGACAACCGCCGCACCGCCGCTGCCGCAATCAATGTAGTGAATGCCGTTACACGCTCTGCCAATGAATTCAAGTTCAACGACCCTGGGCTTCCCTTGCAGTGGAGTTACATTAACCGTGGTCTCCTTTACGATTATAAGGACGGTGGCGAAATGTCGGGCATAGAGATAGAGAACAGCGACCGCACATTGGGTATTATGGATACCGAAAAGGTTGTTGCAGGTTGTGATGTGGGATGCGAAAATGCTTGGGAAAAGTGTACAGGCGACCCCTCTATCATTGTTGCTGTGCTCGACGAAGGTGTTATGTGGAACCACGAGGATTTGAGAGATAATATGTGGGTGAACGAGAGTGAGGTCTATTGTTCCGACGAGGATGCCGATGGAAATGGTTACAATGGCGACCGTTATGGATATAACTTCGCAACCAACCGTCCATATATTTCGGTTACAGGTTCGTATGGTACAGGCCACGGAACACACGTTGCGGGTACCATTGCTGCTGTGAACAACAACGGAATAGGAGGCTGTGGTATTGCAGGTGGCGATGCTGCTGCCGGCCAGCCGGGTGTAAGGATTATGAGTTGCCAGCTCTTTGACGATCAATACCAGTCTTCACTTGTGAACGAGGCAAAGGCTATGAAATATGCCGCCGATAATGGAGCTGTTGTTATGCAGTGCAGCTGGGGATACCTTTCATCCGAGGTTAACCCCATCGATTACCCTCCCGGCCCTGCGACCGAGGAGGAGTGGGCTGCAATGTATCCTTTGGAGAAGGAGGCTATCGACTACTTCATTGCCAATGCAGGCTCGCCCAATGGCGTAATAGACGGCGGTGTTGTTGTATATGCTTCGGGTAACGAATATGCGGCAGCAGCCTCTTTCCCCGGTGCCTATTCAAAGTGCATTGCGGTAACCTCTGTGGCTGCCGATTACACCCCCGCATCGTACACCAACTACGGTCCCGGCAATGACATCGCTGCTCCCGGTGGCGATGGCGACTACTACGGAACTCCCGGTTCGGCTGTCGATAATGGAGGTATGATTTTCTCTACATTGGTTTTTGAGGGTAAGGATACATACGCATTCTACGAGGGTACATCAATGGCTTGTCCTCACGTTTCGGGAGTTGTTGCACTTGGCCTTTCTTATGCAGCGCAATTACGCCGTCACTTTACACAGGCCGAGTTCGTCTCTTTGCTGAAAGAAAACTCAGACGATATTGATTCCTACTTCGTAGGCTCAAAGAGGTATTTTAGAAATCATACAGTTACATCGAACCTTGTTTCTGTGAACCTGGATAAATATAAAGGCAAGATGGGCAAGCTGGTCAATGCCGCAGCATTGCTCAATGCCATTGAGGGTGCAGGGCACGATATGAAATTGCCCGACTTATACCTCGCTCCCGAAAAGAAGCAAATCATCGACCTTGCCCGTTATTTCATCGATGGCGAGAACAAGGCCTACACTTGCGCGGTGGCCGACGAGGCAGTCGCAACAGCCACAGTAAGCGGGACAAAACTTACCGTTACCGGTGTTGCAACAGGCATTACCACTATGACTGTTACGGTCGATGGTGTTGAGCACGTTGTGACAATAACAGTACGCAACAGCGCAAACAATAACGGTTGGATGTAAAAAAGTCAGGCTATGAGAAAAGGAGTACTATCATACATAGCAGCCTTGCTGTTCCTCTGCTCAATCTCTGTAAACGCGCAGATGGTGCAGAAATACCCCACACGTGCAGGTATCGATAGCATTCTGAACCCCTCTTTGCATCGTGGCAAGGTTCTCCTTTTTGAAAAGACAACAGTGGATATGGGTACACTCCACGAGAGCGATACCGTCCGCGTGGTGACATTCCCGTTCAGGAATGTGTGTGACACCGCAGTGACAATAACCAGGGTAACCACCCATTGCGGTTGTACGGCTGCCGAATTCAGCAAAGAACCTATTGCGCCCGGCGCATCCTCCGAGATTGCAGTGAGGTATAATCCCAAAGGGCGTTACGGCACGGTCGATACAGGCGCGTTTGTGTACACCGCCTCAACAGGCCGCAGGCCTGTTGCCAAGCTCACATTGCGAGGCAATGTCATCGATGATGACGAGTGGAGCCATTTGCCCTATTCGATGGGAGACTTGAAGCTGAAACGCAAGCAGACAACCTTCAAGAACGGTCGCAAGGTATCGCGCATATCTTGTGCCAATGTGGGTGTTAAGCCTTTAAGGCTGTCGGCCGACCTGTTGCCGCAATATGCCACATTTGCAACCGAGCCGCAGGTGTTGCAACCGGGTGACGAGGGAGATATAGTCATTTCGATAAATCCCGAACTGTTGCCGAAGGATACAACAGGCACGGTCTCTTTTTCGGTTATTGTAAACGGGGTTGAAGGAGCTCCCTCCTCGCGCACCATAAAAGCAACAATAGAGTAATAACAAAAAATATATAAAGAAATGAAGAGTATTTTAAAACTGATGATGCTTGCCTTGTTGGTTATTCCCTTCCAGGGCTGTTCCGACGATGACGAAGCAATGCTTCCCGTGGTAACGATTCCGGGTGTCGATATGTCCGTTCCCGTAGAGGTTACCCCCAACAACATCGCAGGAGTGTGGAAATTGCAGCGTTGGAGCGGCAGCGACCAATATACTCCCGAAGTATATCTTGAACTTATTCGTCGCGACCGCAAGTTCAATATATACGAGAACTACGGCAGTATGTATCCCCGCCTTGTTACAGGAACATTCTCGCTCGAAAGCGACTACTACAAAGGAGCTATCCTGAAAGGCAAGTACAACCATTCAAGCGGCAATTGGAACAATGACTACATAGTTTCTCTTTATGCCAATGCAATGATACTTACAGTCGACGGCGATGCAACCGATGTGCAGATATTTGTGCGTGTAAGCGAGGTTCCCGCCGATATAAAGGACAATGCACTCTCTCCCGTAGATTCCGAGGAATAAAGCCCGCTTAAATGCAATTTTATGCAATACAACATCCGGTTATGCCTGTTTGGGCGTAGCCGGATGTTGTGTTATGGCCAATAAATGCGTTTATTTTGATAAAATATGTAAAATTGCCCATAAAAACTGCATTGTATTCGAACAAAATGCCTTATATTTGCATTGTAAAAATGAAGCGCATCTCATGGCAAGCGCTCAATTCAACGAAAAGAATCAACAATTTTTATTTTCACACATATGGAATTAACCGGCTTGCAGGGTTAAAACCATTCGTATAATTTATGTATCATATAGAACAATTAAGAAGCAAGGAGATTGCCGAGCTGCAATCCATTGCCCAAGAGTTGGGTATCAAAGGTGTAAAGTCACTCGACCGCGACTCGGTAATCTATCGTATCCTCGATGGCCAGGCTGTGCAGAACAGCCAGTCGGGTGCTCCGGCTGTGGTAAAGGAGGAGACAAGAATGCATCGTCGTGAGCATCGCCGTAACAGAATACATACCGATGCAACCAGCAAGGTCTATACCGCCACAGGCGACAAGGCTGTCAAGCTCGACACCGACGAACCCAAAAAGAACAAACAACAGGAAAAACTATTGGAGCCTGTAACAGAACCTGTTGCAGCAGTTGTTGCTGAGCCCGTCGCAGCACCCGCAGTTGAAGAACCCGCTGCCGAGCCCGCTCCCAAGAAACGTGGCCGCAAGCCCAAAAAACAGGCCGAAGAGCAGCCCGTTGAGGCGGCAGCAGAAACGACACAGGCTGCGGAACCCGTTGTCGAAGAGGCACAGGCCGAGCCCGCCCCCAAAAAGCGCGGCCGCAAGCCTAAAAAACAGGCCGATGAGCAGCCCGCCGAGGCAGCAACCGATGCTGCGCAGCCTGCCGTTGCGGTAGAAGAGGCTTTTGTACCCATAGAAGAGCTCCCTGTGGAAAACAAGGAGGTTCCCGCAGAACTTGTTGAGAAATTCGACAAGAGCCGTCAGGAGCAGCCTCAAAAGGGCGACAAACGCCAGCGTCAGCAGCGCGGCGACAAAGGCCGTCAGGAACAGGGCGAGCAGCAGGAGCGTCAGCAGCCGCAGCCCCAGTATGACTTTGCCGACGTATTGCGCGTTGAGGGTGTTCTCGAAACAATGCCCGACAACTATGGTTTCCTGCGTTCTTCCGACTACAACTACCTCTCTTCGCCCGACGATGTCTATGTGTCGCAGTCGCAGATAAAGCTCTACGGCCTTAAAACCGGTGACGTTGTCGAGGGTATCATACGCCCCGCAAGTGCCGGCGAGAAATATTTCCCGCTTGTAAAGGTCAACAAGATAAACGG
This sequence comes from Bacteroidales bacterium, assembly GCA_015060885.1. Taxonomy (GTDB): domain Bacteria; phylum Bacteroidota; class Bacteroidia; order Bacteroidales; family Bacteroidaceae; genus HGM04593. Next base: position 13,634 of record SUXO01000001.1, on the reverse strand, counting down.
CCTTGCCCCCGAACTTGTGCGCGACCGCGTATCGTTCGACAACCTGGTGCCCCTCTTCCCCGAAGAGAAGTTCACCCTTTGTGCGGGCAACTACGACAATATGTCGGCGCGTGTGGTCGACCTCTTCTCACCCATAGGCAAGGGACAGCGTGCGCTCATTGTGGCACAGCCTAAGACTGGTAAGACAATGCTGCTCAAAGACATTGCCAATGCCATTGCGGCCAACCACCCCGAAGCATATATGATTATGCTGCTCATTGACGAGCGTCCCGAAGAGGTTACCGATATGGCCCGCAGTGTGAATGCCGAGGTCATTGCATCTACCTTTGACGAGCCCGCAGAGCGTCACGTGAAAATTGCAGGAATTGTGCTTGAACGCGCAAAACGTATGGTTGAGTGCGGTCACGATGTAGTAATCTTCCTCGACTCAATAACCCGCCTTGCACGCGCCTATAACACGGTTTCTCCCGCATCGGGCAAAGTGTTGTCGGGTGGTGTCGATGCCAACGCTCTGCACAAGCCCAAACGTTTCTTCGGTGCAGCCCGTAACATAGAAAATGGCGGTTCGCTCACCATTATAGCAACAGCCCTCATCGACACAGGTTCCAAGATGGACGAGGTTATCTTCGAAGAGTTCAAGGGTACCGGTAATATGGAGCTCCAGCTCGACCGCACATTGAGCAACAAGCGAATATTCCCCGCAGTGAACATCATTGCTTCGAGCACCCGTCGCGACGACCTCTTGCTCGACAAACAGACTCTTGACCGTATGTGGATTCTTCGCAAGTATCTTGCCGATATGACACCTATGGAGGCTATGGAATTTGTTAAGGACCGCCTGGAAAAGACAAAGGACAATGGCGAGTTCCTTATGAGTATGAATTCGTAACAAGTGATGTCGTTATACAAAGAAACAGCTGCCAAACCTGGCAGCTGTTTCTTTGTATTTGTGTATTGAGTACTTACGGGCAAACAGGGTGCACCGTGTGGCCGTTGAAGCTGTCACCACGGTTGCTCTTGGTATAGTCGCCGTTGTTAAAGTTTGTTAATGTATAATAAAGCAGCCGACTTGTACTTTTTAGTGCAAGTCGGCTGCTTTAATTCTTGATATCTTTTATCAGAAGGGGAGGTCGTCGGGGTTGTTGTCGTTGCTGAAATCCTCCATTTTGGCTTTGGGAGCGTCAATCGCGGGAATGTTGGCGGGAGCCTCTGCGGGTGCAGTGCCACGCTCTACACGCCACGCGCGTATGTCGTTGTACCAGCGGCCGTTATACTCACGGGCATTTATGTCGAACGACACTGTAAGCTCGTCACCTGCCTGAATGTTGAACTGTGCTATCTTGTCGGCGCCGAATACGTTGAAACATACCTTCTTGGGGTACTGCTCGTGTGTCTCTATAACGTACTCCTGCATCTTCCACTCGTTACCTGTTTTCGATGTACCGCCTCTCTCGGGCAATACTGCAATAATTTTTCCTGTTATTTCCATAATACTTTTCAAATACTTTGCGAAAGTAGTTAATTTCTGCTCGAAAAGCAATTTTTTTCCAATATTTTGCAGGCTATATTATATTTAGTTTTATCTTTGTAAGAGTTACGCGTTGCGCGCGAGCGCATATTGTTTTTGTTAATAAATAAACGCTATATATTATGAATTTTACAGTATCAAGTTCTCAATTGTCTTCACGCTTGCAGGTAATCAGCCGTGTTCTGAACTCAAAGAATCCCGTGTATATCCTGGATTGTATTTTGTTTGAGCTGCAAGGCAATACACTTACATTGACAGCATCGGACCCCGACAACACATTCAACACTTCGTTCGAAGTGGTGGAGTGTTCCGAGGATTTCACATTTGCCATATCGGCAAAAATCCTTATCGACTCCTTGAAGGAGATTTCGGAACAGCCCGTGCGTTTCGAGGTCAACAAGGATACTCTCGAAGTTACAATATATTACCTCAACGGTAAGTACAGCCTTGTGGCCCACAATGGCGACGAATATCCCGCACCCGCAGTGTTGGGCGAGAATGCCGTTAAGATTTCGGCCGGCGCATCGGTGCTGTCGGGCGGTATCTCACGCTCTTTGTTCGCTTCGGCTGCCGACGACGATGTACGTCGTATGATGAGCGGTATATACTTCGACTTCACACCCGAGTGCATCACTCTTGTTGCTTCCGACGGTCACAAGCTCGTGCGTTTCCGCGACTACTCGGTAGAGGGTGCCGAAAAATCGGCTTTCATCCTTCCCAAGAAGCCTGCCACACTGCTCAAAAACATACTCGGCAAGGACGAACAGGAAGAGGTTAGCATTGAGTTCGACGGCCGTTTCGTAATCTTCGTGTTGGGCGAGTACAAGCTGGTTTCGCGCCTCTACGATGGCCGTTATCCCAACTACAACTCTGTTATCCCCCAGAATAACCCACACAAGCTCACAGTTGACCGCGCGGCCTTCATAAGCGCATTGCGTCGTGTGGCAATCTTCTCTTCGCAGGCAAGCCTCATAAAGCTCCACCTGGAAAACAACAAGATTGTCATCTCGGCCCAGGATACCGACTTCTCGACATCGGCCGAGGAGAACATTACTTGCAACTACGAAGGTGCATCAATGAACATCGGTTTCCGCGCATCGTTCCTCATCGACATTTTGAGCAATATGCCCGGCCAGGATGCAATAATAGAGCTTGCCGATCCTTCACGTGCAGGCGTAATAGTTCCCGCCGACCAGGAGGAGAAACAGGAGCTTCTTATGTTGTTGATGCCTATGATGCTTACCGAATAAGAGAAAATGAAACTGAACCTTAAAAACCCGCTTATATTCTTCGACCTCGAAACCACCGGTGTCGATGTTTCAAAGGACCGCATTGTGGAAATCTGCTACATAAAGGTTTTCCCCGACGGCAGCGAAAAGGAGTGCACAAAGCGCATAAACCCCGGTATGCACATTCCCGAAGGCGCATCGGCTGTTCACGGTATATATGACGAAGATGTAAAGGATTGTCCCCTCTTCAAGGATGTAGCCAAAGAGATTGCTTCCGACTTCGAAGGTTGCGACCTTGCCGGTTTCAATTCGAACCGTTTCGACCTTCCGATGCTTGCCGAGGAGTTCCTGCGTGCGCAGGTTGATATAGACCTCACCCGTCACCACGCGATAGACGTGCAGGTGCTCTACCACAAACGCGAGCCCCGTACCTTGTCGGCAGCCCATAAATTCTATTGCGGAACAGAGTTCGACAATGCGCACAGCGCGCTTGCCGATACCCGTGCCACATACGAAGTGCTGAAAGCACAGCTCGACCATTACGACGATATGGAGAACGATGTAGCTGCTCTTGCAAAGGAGTCATCGTTTACCCGCAATGTCGATTTTGCTGGCCGTTTCGTGTATGACGATGCCGGTTGCGAGGTGTTCAACTTCGGCAAGTACAAGGGCGAGAGCGTTGCAGCCGTGTTGCGTCGCGACCCCGGTTATTACGGTTGGATGATGAACGGGGATTTCCCCTTGAATACCAAACAGGCACTGACACGGATAAAGATTCGTGAATTTAACAAATAGAAAATGCTCAAAGGAAAAAATATAGTTTTGGGAATTACGGGAAGTATTGCTGCTTACAAGGCGGCAATACTTGTTCGTCTATTGGTGAAGGAGGGAGCACAGGTACAGGTTGTCATGACTCCTTCGAGCAAGGAGTTCATAACTCCTCTCACACTCTCCACGCTGTCGGGCCGTCCGGTGCTTTGCGATTTCTTCAACAGCAACAGCGGCGAGTGGAACAGCCACGTGGAACTTGGCTTGTGGGCCGACGCTATGATAGTGGCTCCCGCCACCGCTTCCACACTAGGCAAGATGGCAGGCGGCATTGCCGACAATATGCTTGTTACCACATACCTCTCAATGAAGGCTCCTGTGTTCATTGCTCCTGCAATGGACCTCGATATGTTTGCCCACCCATCGACACAGCACAATCTTGAAGTGCTGGCAGGCTACGGCAATCACATAATTGAGCCCGGAACGGGCGAGCTTGCAAGCCACCTGTCGGGCAAAGGGCGTATGGAAGAGCCCGAAAACATAGTACAGGCCTTAAAGGATTTTTTTTTAGGCAAGTCGCTGCTGAAAGGGAAAAAAGTGCTCATAACAGCCGGTCCCACCTATGAAAAGATAGATCCGGTACGTTTCATCGGGAACTATTCGTCGGGTAAGATGGGCTTCGCCCTTGCTGCCGAGTGTGCAGCCTGCGGTGCCGATGTTGTGCTTGTTTCGGGCCCGGTGTCGCAACCGACACCATCGGGCGCGGTGGAGCGCATCGATGTGGAGTCGGCAGCTCAAATGCACGATGCTGCCGTAAAGGCCTTCCCTGCCTGCGATGCCGCGATACTCTGTGCCGCCGTTGCCGATTATCGCCCTGCCACCTGTGCCGACAAGAAGATAAAGCGCACCGGCGAGGGTATGGTAATTGAGCTTGAACCCAACAAAGACATTGCAGCCGAGCTTGGCAAGGCTAAAAGGGACGGGCAACGCCTTGTGGGCTTTGCGCTCGAAACAAACGACGGTGAGCTCAATGCACGCGAGAAACTTGCAAAAAAGAACCTCGACTTCATTGTGCTAAACTCACTTGCCGACAAGGGTGCCGGTTTTGCCCACGATACCAACAAGGTTACAATTATAGACAAGGAGGGCGTTGCAGAGTACCCATTGAAGAGTAAACGCGATGTGGCGCGTGACATCGTTGCCCATCTGTCGAAACTGTTGCTTGCGCTGCTTATCCTTGTTCTTCCGCTCGATACATTTGCTGTGGGCGAGGAACTCAATGCAAAGGTAAGCCTTAACTCTTCAAAGGTGCAGGGAGCGAATACCGAAGTATTCAAGGTGCTCGAAGAGGCTATAACCCAGTTCCTTAACGACCGCAAGTGGACTGCCAATACATACGAGGATTATGAGCGCATCGACTGCAATTTCAACTTTGTTGTCGACCAATACTCCCCCGACGGCAGTTTCACAACCTCACTTATTGTGCAGGGTACCCGCCCTGTATATGGCTCCAATTACAGTACAACGGTATTCAAGTACGAAGACAAAGCCATTACATTCACCTATCAGCCATACGACCGTATGGAGTTCAACGAAGATAATCTCGACAACAACCTCACTGCGGTCCTTGCCTATTATGCCTACCTCATAATCGGTTTCGATATGGACACTATGGGCGACTTGGGCGGTAACGAGTGGCTCAACAAGGCGCAGAGCATAGCCAATAATGCCCAGACTTTGGGCGATGCAGGGTGGCGTGCGATGAGCAGCGAAAACAACCGTTACTCAATTATCGACGACTATATGAACGGCGCGTTGGAACCTGTGCGCAAGCTGATGTACAAATACCATCGTCTGGGGCTCGACACAATGTACAAGAATGTCACTGCGGGCCGCAAGGTTATCACGGAGTGCCTTACAATGCTCAACAAGGCATACGAGGACCGTGCAATGGCCTATTTCCCCCGCCTTTTTGTCGAGTACAAGAATGACGAACTGTTGAATATCTATTCGAACAGTTCCACAAAGGAGCGTCAGGATGCCGAAAAGATAATTACAAGAATAGACCCTTCCCTTTCGGCAAAGTGGGAGGAGCTTGTGTCGAAACCGGCAGAACAGCTGTAATAATATATCCTACGCTGCGTTGCCGTTCAAACGCTTCCTGTTTTTACGTAATTTATAGAACTTGCCTTAAATGCTTAAATCAATTATAATACGCAATTTCGCACTTGTCGAGAGTATCGAGGTCGATTTCTCGCCGGGCCTCTCCGTGATTACGGGAGAAACCGGTGCCGGAAAGTCGGTCTTTCTGGGTGCGATAGCCATAATGCTGGGGCAGCGTTCCGACACCAAATCCATACGCGAAGGTGCCGACCGTTGCATCATCGAGGGGCATTTCGACATATCATCCTTTTCGTTGCAGCCATTCTTCGAGGAGAACGACCTCGAATATTGTGCCGACGACTGTATAATAAGGCGTGAAATCTCCTCGTCGGGCCGCAGCAGAGCGTTCATAAACGACACGCCGGTGTCGGCAGCAGTGCTTAAAGAGCTTGGCGGCCGCCTCATCGATATTCATTCGCAGCACCAGAACCTGTTGCTCTGCAACAGGAACTACCAGCTGAATGTGCTCGATATTATGGCTCACGATGCTTCGTTGCTTGCATCATATAAAGAAGAGTATGCAGCCTATGTGGCTGTACAGAAGGAGGTCGAAGCCTTGCGTGCCGAAATAGAGAAGAGCCGCCGCGACGAGGAGTGGCTGCGTTTCCAGTTCGACGAACTCGACAGTGCCGCGTTGAGCAGCAATGAGCAGGAGCAGTTGGAGCAGGAGCAGCAGGAACTCTCCCACGCCGAGGATATACGTGCCGCGCTCTACACCGCCTACACTGCCATTGAGGGAGGCGAGGGAACAAGCCTTCTTCAATCCTTGCGCGAGGGCGTTGTTGCCCTGTCGCGTGTGGCCGGTCACTATGCATCGGCAGGGGAACTTTCAGAGCGTCTTGACAGCAATTTCATAGAACTTAAAGATTGTTGCGACGAACTGCGCAGGCGCGCCGAAAGCGTGCAGTCGGCCCCCGACCGTCTGGAATATGTCGACAGGCGTCTGGCACTCATTTACAGCCTGCAAACCAAGCATAAGGTATCTTCGGTCGAGGAGCTCATAGCCTTGCGCGACTCCTATCGCGAAAAGCTCGACCACATAGACAATGGCGACTGGGAATTGCAGCAGGCCGAGAAGCGTTGCGCCGTACAGCATAAAAAGGTCACGGCTTTGGCCGCGCAACTCACCGAGGCGCGCACAACTGCCGCAAAGGAACTGCAACAGAACATTGTGGCTGTGCTTGTGAATCTTGGTATGCCTATGATACGTTTCGAGGTGAGCATAACACCCCTTGCCTCCCTCTCTTCCCTGGGTGGCGACGAGGTTACTTTCCTCTTCTCGGCCAACAGCATAAGCGCACCGCAACCCCTTGCCACTGTTGCATCGGGCGGCGAAATGGCACGCGTTATGCTTGCGCTCAAATCGCTCATAGCCACAAACCTCGACCAGCCTACACTCATATTCGACGAGATAGACACCGGTATTTCGGGCGTGCTTGCCGAGCGTATGGGCCGGCTTATGCAACAGATGGGCAGTGCCCGCCATCAGGTGATAAGCATCACCCACCTGCCACAGGTGGCAGCCCTGGGTGCGTCGCATTACAAGGTGTTCAAAGAGGAGAGCGAGAAGGGTACACATACACATATTATTGAACTTGGGCGTGAAGAGCGAGTGCGTGAAATTGCGCAGATGATGAGTGGCGAGGTGCTCACCGATGCTGCTCTCGACAATGCCGCCCTTCTGCTGTCACAAAAATAGATTATGGTAAAGAACGAAATGATATTCGGCGTACGCGCCGTGTTGGAGGCCTTGGAGGCCGGTAAGGAGATTGATAAGATTCTGGTAAAGCGTGATATACAGAGCGAGTTGTCGCGTGAACTCTTCGGCGCGCTCAAAGGCAGCACCATACCTGTGGTGCGTGTGCCGGTGGAGAAACTCAACCGCATAACCCGCAAGAACCACCAGGGGGTAATAGCCTTTATGTCGGCAGTGGAGTATGCCCGTGTCGATATGCTTGTGCCCACGCTCTACGAAGAGGGCAAGGTTCCCTTCCTTGTGCTGCTCGACGGAATTACCGACGTGCGTAACTTCGGCTCCATTGCCCGCACCTGCGACTGTGCCGGTGTCGATGCCATAATAATCCCGGCTCACAACAGCGTTACCGTGAATGCCGATGCGGTAAAGACATCGGCCGGAGCCCTGCACACCCTGCCTGTGTGCCGCGAGAAGAACATAACCGAGGTGTTGAAGTACTTGAAGGCTTCGGGCGTGCGTGTGGTATGTGCCACCGAGAAGGGCAAAATAAACTACACCCAGGCAACATATAACGAGCCCGTGTGTGTTGTTATGGGTGCCGAGGATACAGGTATCCCTCACGAGCACCTTGCCTTGTGCGACGAGTGGGTGTCCATTCCCCAGTTCGGTAACATTGAATCGCTCAATGTATCGGTGGCAACCGGTGTAATCCTCTACGAGGCAGTGCGCCAGCGTCACTTGGTCGAGTGATTTTCATCATAGGAATAACCAATAAATAAAACACAAAGCTATGAAAAAGATTTACCTGTTTTTAACCGCCCTACTGCTCACTGTTGCAGCCGGTGCACAGACCTTCAAGGACTGGACCTCCACCAACGGCGGCACCAACAACAGCAGTTCACAGAACAGCTATGGTATATGTGCTTTCGCCGGTTGTACTTTTACTTTCGATTGGAGCGTAAGCAGCGAGAGCAATTACGATTGGCTCATTGTTACCCTCGACGGCACCCAAATCCTTAAAAAGAGCGGAACCGCCAGCGGCACCTACACCCACGAATTCACCGAAAGCGGCGTCTATACCTTTGTAGCCCAATACACCAAAGACTATGGTGGCAGTAGCGGCAGCGACCAGGCAAAGATAATCAACGCCACCATCACAATCCCCGAAACCGCAGGCAAGAAAGGCGATGTCGATGGTGACGGCACTGTTGATGTGGCCGACGTAACCGAGGTTGTGAATATAATACTGAACCCCGACAGCGACGATGACACCCCTACCACCGACTCACGCGCTGTTGACCTCGGCTTGCCCAGTGGACTTAAATGGGCCTCGTGCAATGTGGGTGCCACAAAGCCCGAAGAGTATGGCGGTTACTACGCTTGGGGCGAAACAGAGGAGAAGAGCGACTACTCATGGAGCACCTATAAATATTGCAATGGCACTTTTAACTCGATGACCAAATACTGCACAAGCAGCAGTTACGGCACCGTGGACAACAAAACCACCCTTGAAGCAGGTGACGATGTAGCCAGCGTTAAATGGGGCGGCAGTTGGCGAATGCCTACCGACGAAGAACAACGAGAACTCATAAACAACTGCACTTGGACTTGGACTACTCTTAACGGCGTAGAGGGTTACCGTGTAACCGGCCCCAATGGCAACAGCATCTTCCTGCCCGCTGCGGGCTACCGCGGCGGTACGGGAGGCACCAGCGGCTACTATTGGTCGAGTTCGTTGTGCAGCAGCCGCAGCTACTACGCTTACTACCTGTACTTCTACAGCGGCTACTTCGAGTGGTACAACGACAAACGCTCCTTCGGCTACTCGGTGCGCCCTGTTTGCCCGTAAACAACCCATAAATCCCGGTTCTGCCGGGATTTATTGTTATAGTGCCCTTAATCAGGATTGCCGTAGGGGCGCACCGGTGTGTGCGCCCAAAAACACACAGGCAAAGCAAAAACAACAAAAACAACTGTCCCTCTACAAGCGGGACAGTTATTACTTGCCTTTCAAACTCCTCCTCTTGGGAACTCCCTCCCGGCTTTGAGGCCCTTCACTGCGTTTCGGCACTCCTTTGGAAACATAAATGTTTCGTCGTCGCAAACGATGCTATGGTACCGCATCGTCCCTCTAAAATAGGGAGAGTTTTATTACTCCTCCTCCGTGAGAGGAGGGGGACCGCTTGCGGTGGAGGAGTATTTCTTCCTCTTGCTTGTGTATCCGGGCAGACACATCGGTCTGCCCCTACATTGCGCGTTTGCTTTTGTCGGTGGAGGAACTTTGTTTTTGCTTCACTTTGTCATTTCGTGGGAGCGGAGCGACGAGAAATCTAAAAGTAGTTCCAAGAAAGACTCTCACATACGTTCGAGAATGACACGTTTGTTGTCAGTTTTCTGTTAATGTAAAATTGTATATAATCACCAAAATAATTACAAGCAAGGAAACAAACTCCCTCCCCCTACGGGTACTCCCTCTAAAATAGGGAGAGTTTTATTACTCCTCCTCCGTTAGAGGAGGGGACCGCTTGCGGTGGAGGAGTCTTTAATTACTTTTGTTTGCGTTTCCTTTTCGGGCAGACACACCGGTCTGCCCCTACATTGCGCGTTTGTTTTTTGTCTTTTTGTTCTTTTGTCTAAAAACTCCTTTTTATGGCTATTCCCTTTCCTGCCATTCGATGCGCATAACGCTCTTTGTGCTGTCATCGACAGCACCGCAGGCAGCCAATCTCTCTCCCACAAGCCACACAATTTTCCCGGTGGCATCGGTAACAACCAGTTGCCGTTGTTTGTCGATGAGGCTCTTTTTGCGGTCGGTGAGGTAGTCGCTCACGAGTTTGCTGCCACGCATACCGAACGGAGTGAAACGGTCGCCCTCCTCGCGGTTGCGCAGCGTGAGCGGCATCTGCACCTTGCCGCAGTCTATGGTTGCAATCTCCTTCTTGCGCTCAATGGTGCCGCTGAATTCCGCAGTTGTGCATAATAGCCTGCCGTGCGCTGTTTCCACTGTGCCGTTGCAGGGCAGTTCGGCATTTATGCTGCAATCCTCGTTTGGTGTAATTATGAGTGCGGTACGGTCTTTCACCACCTGCCAATGCTTGCCGGTGAAGGTGCGCCCGCTCTCCCCATCCATCGATTGCAGAATGTCGTTTACCTGTGAACCATTGAAGCCTATGGGCCGCAATATTTCGTGGAGCAGGGCTTGGGGCGACGGTTCGCGTTCAAGGGCCGCTAATTCTATAATATTGCCGTTCTTCACTCTTGCAATTCCCTCTTCGATCCCTTTTGCATATACCTTTTCGGCCTCTCCCAGCCGTTCGGCGGTTGCGGCAAGGCTCTCTATTATCGATGGGTTAATCTCTTGCAGCAGCGGAATTATTTGCAGGCGTATCCTGTTGCGGGTGAATTCGCTTTCGAGGTTGGTGCTGTCGGTGACATATCCGGTTCCACGCCATTTCAGGTACTCCACAATCTCGTTGCGCTCCACGCAAAGCAAGGGCCTCACAACATACCCGTTCTTGGGCTGTATGCCGTGCAACCCTTTCAGTCCTGTGCCGCGCACAATGTTCAGCAACATCGTTTCGGCACTGTCGTTGCGGTGGTGAGCCACGGCAATGGCGGTCGCTCCGCACTCTTTGCGGTGGCTTTCAAAGGCTTCGTAGCGTTGTTCGCGTGCGGCCATCTCAATTGAAATCCCCTTTTCGGCGGCGTATGCTGCGGTGTCGAAATGGACCACCGTGAGTTTTACTCTTTCCCTCTTGCACAGGTCGCGTACAAACATCTCGTCGCGCATGCTCTCATCGCCGCGTAGGTGGAAATTGCAGTGCAGGGCCTCGCAATCGTATCCGAGCCTCTTCAACACAATCAAAAGAGCGACGGAATCGGCTCCGCCACTGATGGCAACGAGGACTTTTGCCCCCTCGCTCATCAACTCCTTCTGCTGTATGTATTTTGCGACCTTGTGTATCATATACTGCATTTATCCGCGAAGATAGGTCATAAACTTTATATTTTTGTTTTTTTTACTAAAAAGGTGGTTCTTATAAGCAAAAAATAGGCTCTTTATTTGTCGTTTATGAAAAATAGTTATACCTTTGCCGGTGCAAAATCCAATTGCAACCGGTACCTTGGATGAGTGGCTTAGTCAGTGGTCTGCAAAACCATGTACGGCGGTTCGAATCCGCCAGGTACCTCGAAGCACCGTGTTAACGGTGCTTTTTTTATTTCCTTTATAAGAAACACTATGGCCGACAACTATTTGGAAAAGAAGATGGAGCAGCACAAAGCGCGTGTGGCGGCCCCTGTAAAGGCAAAGGGTGGCGTGGCTCATCTGCTCGACAAGTGTAGCGGGCAGTGTGCAGCCTTCGGTGATTACGAAGTGCGCATCGACCAGTTGCGCCGTGCAGTGGCGGCCGCGGCAAAGGTTACTGCCGCCTTTTCATTCAAGTTATTTGTGGCAGACGATGCGGTTGCTTTGCGCTCCTGCTTGGGCGCAGCATCGTGTACTCCTGTTGCCAATGGCTATATTATGGTTTGTGCGGCAACAGCACCCTGCGACAGTTTTCTGTTGGGGAGGGTGGTGCAGGCGATGTTTATGCAGCTTGCCGAAATAGGTCTTTCGGCCTCGCTTGTCAGCGGCTTTAACCCGGAGGAGCTTGTCGAAAAGTTCTCGCTACCGTTTGCTCCCGTGCTTGTGATGGCAGTGGGGCGCAGTGCCGAGCCTTCGTTGGGCTTTGAGGTTGATGTTGAATCCGATAATCTTATAATACAGTAATATGGGGAATGTGAAGAATAACAACCGTCTTATGTCGCTCGACACTCTTCGTGGTTTCGATATGTTTTTTATTATGGGTGGCGATGCTCTTTTTATAGCCTTCTGCTCCCTCTTTCCCGGAACGTTAGTTGGTAGTTGGGGAGCCCAGATGCATCACGTTGCCTGGGACGGTTTCACCTTCTACGACCTCATCTTCCCATTGTTCCTCTTCCTTGCCGGGGTGTCGTTCCCCTTCTCGCTTGCAAAGCAACGGAGTTTGGGAAAGAGCAATTGTGTAATTTCGCGTAAGATTCTTTACAGAGGCGCAATGCTTGTTCTCTTGGGAATGGTCTATAACGGTTTGCTGTCGTTCGATTTCGAAACAATGCGTTACCCTTCGGTGCTTGGCCGCATAGGCTCGGCCTGGATGTTTGCAGCCCTCTTGTATGTGTGGGTTGGCCGCAAGTGGTCGGCTCTCTTGTCGGCTGTTTTGTTGCTTGGCTATTGGGCTTTGCTTGCCTGCGTGCCCGTTCCCGGTTCCGAGGGGCTCTCTCCATTTTCAATGGGCGGTTCCCTTGTGGGTTACATCGACCGTCTGCTGCTCCCGGGCACTTTGCACGACGGCGTACACGACCCCGAAGGGCTACTCTCGACCTTGCCTGCCGTGGTGACTGCCTTGCTGGGTATCTTTACAGGTGAATTTGTTATGTCGAAAAAGGTGCAGAGCGGTTACAGGAAGGTGCTTTATCTCTTTGCCGCAGCAGCTCTGCTGTTGCTTGCAGGGTGGTTGTGGGATATGCTCTTCCCCATAAACAAGAACCTGTGGACAAGTTCTTTTGTCTGCTTTGCAGGTGGCTGGTCGGTTGCCCTTTTTGCACTCTTCTATCTTGTGGTCGATGTGTTGCAGTGGCGTGGTTGGACGCTCTTTTTCCGTGTGATTGGTATGAACTCCATTACAATATATCTGTTGCAGCGGTTTGTCGATTTCCACCAACCCACTAACGCTCTTTTGGGTGGGGTTATAAATGCGTTTCCCGCCTCATTGCACCCGCTTGCCTATTGGCTCTGCTATGTGGGTGTGTGTTGGGGGTTGCTCTACTTCCTTTACCGCAAGAAGATTTTCCTTAAAGTGTAAGGCGGTTGCAAGCCTTAATAATGGCTCAGTAGCAAAAAGGTGTGGGCACTCACTATATACGATACTAAACATTCTTGCTTTTGACTTCTCGTTGTTATTTGTCGGTTATTCTCTCATTGGAAATATATCTTTGATGTTCTTTGTCGCGCAAAGAACCAAACGCCCGGCACGCGAGAAAATTCGGCTCACCTGCAAAAGTCGGGGGAATAAAACTTTCTCACTCCTAAATCCTCGGTGGCCCGTGAGTCTTTCTCTCAATTGAATTGTTTTTATCTTCTTCTTTTCGTGAGACGAAAAGAAGCAAAAGGCGCAGCACACGAGAAAAAATAGTCGCTCACGCCTCGGCTCGTGAATTGCTTCTTAAA
>SUXO01000022.1 GCA_015060885.1 Bacteroidales bacterium | reverse complement strand
GGGCGTTTTTGTTACTTTTTGAGCGACAAAAAGTAAATAAAAATTCTTTGATAGAAAGAATATCTCACGGGCCACCGAGGATTTAGGAGTGAGAAAGTTTTATTCCCCCGACTTTTGCAGGTGAGCCGATTTTACTCGCGTGCCGGGCGTTTGATTCTTTGCGCGACAAAGAACATCAAAGATATATTTCCAATGAGAGAATAACCGACAAATAACACCGAGAAGTCAAAAGCAAGAATGTTTGGTATCGTATATGGTGAGTGCCCACACCTTTTTGCTACTGAGCCACTAAACATTCTTGGCTGGGTGGACAATATGTGGTGGAGGTCCGGCAAATAAAAAAATAAAGACCTTGCTGTTGCAAGGTCTTCTGTTGGGCTACCCGGACTCGAACCAGGAAAGGCAGGACCAGAATCTGCAGTGTTACCATTACACCATAGCCCAGTGCTCAAATGCGATGCAAAGATACAAATTTTCTCGTTAAAAAAAATGTTTTCGCCATTTTTTTACTAAAATATCTCAAAAAAAAGGCAATTATATATGTTTTGGGGTAAAAACTGCCTATCTTTGTTTTGTATAAGTCAGGAGGCGGCTCGGAATAAACACCTCAAATGAATTTGGTAATTTCTCCACTCGCCTTTCACTAACTTTGTATAAGTCAGGAGACGGAAACATTTGCTTTATTTATACGCAAGACAACAGAACGTGCCATTTTGGCACATAAATGGCAAAAAAAACGTAATTGGTACGGAATTTGCAACAACACTTTCGAGAAACAAAAGAAACTGAAACAATATGCAAGAAAAAGAGATTACAAGCGAAATATTCATAAAACAGATAATTGATGCCATACAAGAAAAAAAGGGCAAAGAGATAACTATCGTGGATATGGAAAAACTGGGGAACAGTATCTGCGACTATTTTGTTATATGCCAGGGTAACTCCCCCGCACAAGTAAGCGCCATAACCGACTCGGTTGAGGAGCTTGTGCGCAAGGGATGCCGGCGCAAGCCCTATGCGATAGATGGTTTGAGAAATGCCCAATGGGTGGCTATGGATTACGGCGATGTACTTGTGCACGTATTCTTGCCCGACGTGCGCACTTTCTATGACATCGAGCACTTGTGGGCCGATGCCAAAATAACAAATATCCCCAACCTCGACTGATTATGACAACGAAGAACAATAGCAAAAGACCACAATTCAACATAACCTGGATATACATAGGCCTGGCAGCAGTGCTTATGTTCCTCTTTTTTTATGGCGGTGAAGGAGAGTCACTTGTAAAGAAGGTTGACTATTCCGAACTCACATCGTACATTGAAAAGGGGTATGTAAAGAGCATTACCGTTTACGACAACAACGATATTGAGGCGAAAATTATACCCGACTCGGCAAAATATATTTTCAAAGGAAAAGTCGAAAAGATAGGCAGTGAGCCTATGGTAACATCGCTTATCGGTTCAAAAGAGAAGTTCGAGAACTTTATCGACCACCAGGAAGCGGCCGGGAACTTCACCGGCAGCCTGCAATATGAAAAGAAGCCCGACTACTTGGGCGGGTTGTTATGGAACGTACTGCCCATTATTGTTTTCGTGGGAGTGTGGATGTTCATTATGCGCCGTATGAGCGGTGGCGGTTCACAGGGCGGTGTCTTCAATGTGGGCAAGTCACAGGCCAAACTTTTTGAAAAAGGAGAGAACAACAAGATAACATTCAAGGATGTAGCAGGCCAGGAGGGCGCAAAACAGGAGGTAAAGGAGATTGTGGACTTCCTTAAAAACCCCGGCCGATACACAGAACTCGGCGGAAAGATACCAAAGGGTGCCCTGCTTGTGGGCCCTCCGGGAACAGGCAAAACTCTGCTGGCAAAGGCTGTCGCAGGCGAAGCCGATGTTCCGTTCTTCTCACTATCGGGTTCCGACTTTGTAGAGATGTTCGTGGGTGTGGGCGCGTCACGCGTGCGCGACCTCTTCCGCCAGGCAAAGGAAAAGGCACCTTGTATAATATTCATCGACGAGATTGATGCAGTGGGCCGTGCCCGCGGCAAGAACCCCTCCATGGGCGGCAATGACGAGCGTGAGAACACCCTTAACCAGCTGCTCACCGAAATGGATGGTTTCGGCACCAACAGCGGAATTATAATTATGGCAGCAACCAACCGCGCCGACATTCTCGACAAGGCCTTGTTGCGTGCCGGCCGTTTCGACCGCCAAATTCACGTTGACCTCCCCGACCTCAACGAGCGCAAGGCAATCTTCGGTGTACACCTGCGCCCCTTGAAGCTCGACCCTTCGGTCGATGTTGACCTGCTCGCACGCCAGACACCGGGCTTTTCGGGAGCCGACATTGCCAATGTGTGCAACGAGGCAGCCCTCATTGCAGCACGCGGTAACAAACGCGCAGTGGAGAAACAGGACTTCCTCGACGCAGTCGACCGCATAATAGGCGGCCTTGAAAAGAAGACCAAGGTTATGACCGAAAAGGAGAAGGAGACCATTGCAATTCACGAGGCAGGGCATGCCACCCTGTCGTGGTTCCTGGAACACGCCAACCCCTTGATAAAGGTAACCATCGTACCCCGTGGCCGCGCTTTGGGCGCAGCTTGGTATATGCCCGAAGAGCGACAGATAACCACCAAAGAGCAGATGCTCGACGAGATGTGTGCCATCCTCGGAGGCCGTGCCGCCGAGGAGATATTCACAGGCCACATATCGACCGGTGCAATGAACGACCTCGAACGTGTAACCAAGCAGGCTTACGGTATGATAGCATACGCCGGAATGAGCGACAAACTGTCGAACCTCTGCTATTACAACAACAACGAGTACAGCTTCAACCGCCCTTACAGCGAAAAGACCGCCGAACTCATTGACAACGAGGTGCATAAAATGATAAACGGCCAATATGAACGCGCGAAAGCCCTGCTCACCGAACACAAGGAGGGGCACGCCGAACTTGCACGGGTTCTTATGGAGCGCGAAGTGATATTCGCCGAGGATGTAGAGAAGATATTCGGCAAACGGCCGTGGGCTTCACGCAGCGAGGAGATAATTGAGAAGAACGCAGAGAAGGAAGAAAACACTCCCGTTGCCGAAGAGAATATAACCGGCACAACAGACGAAATAACAGACGAAATAACAGACGAAATAACCAACAACACTAACCAAAATGAATAAACTGCTTGTACGCATACTCACAGGAGCCGTATTCGGCGTAACTCTGTTGGGTGCAATCCTTTACGGACACACATCTTTTGCAGCACTGTTCACATTAGTGACAATGCTCGCTGTAAACGAGTTCAGCAACCTTGTACACGAGTACAAGAAAACCACATTCAGCACACTGCTTGCCGTGCTTGGCGGTGCCTACCTGTTCATCGCACTCTATGCAACCACGCACTTGGGGGTGGAGGGCAGCCTCGTACTCTTTGTACCTTACATTATGCTGCTTGTATACACATTCGTGCGACAGCTCTACAAGACCGAAGGCAGCTCGCTCGACAACTACGCCTACTTTGTACTCACGCAGGTCTACGCGGCATTGCCCTTTGCCTTGCTCAACATACTTTCGACAGTGGGAGCAACAGGTGACACATACAATTACGCATTGCCACTTGCAATATTTGTTTTTATATGGTGCAACGACACCGGTGCATTCTTCGTGGGCTGCTCCATCGGCCGCCACAAGATGTGGGAGCGCGTTTCGCCAAAAAAAACCTGGGAAGGCACCATCGGCGGTGTGGTGGTAGCAATGATTGCCGGCTACGTGATGTCGCTCTTCTTTACACAATTGAACCTGTGGCAGTGGATGGGAATGGCAGCAGTTGTGGCTGTTGCAGGAACATATGGCGACCTCATCGAGTCGTGTATGAAACGCGAGATGGGAATAAAGGATTCGGGCAATATCCTGCCCGGCCACGGCGGCATACTCGACCGTTTCGACAGCACCCTGCTTGCAGCACCAAGCGCGCTCATATATTTAAGTATAATAGGAGTTCTATAATAGATGCTCATATATATAACAAGCAAAGGGTTTCCCGTGCGGGAAACCCTTTGCTTGTTATACAGGGCACCGATTCATCCCTTCAACAGCCGAACCATCATCTCGGCAGCGTGGCGCGAGGCACCCGGCTCCCCAAGAATATCTATTACGCGGTCGTAACCGGCAAGCATAGCCACACGTTCGGGCGATGTTGCAGGCAGCAGTTTTCCAAGCTCGGCAACAATATTTTCAACCTTCATATCGGCTGCAACAAGTTCGCGTACCACCTCATCATCGGCTATAAGATTTACAAGAGATATATATTTCACCTTCAAGAAGTATGGTTTGAGTTTCGATATGAGCCAGGGCACAGGCGTGCTGTAACATACCACCTGGGGAACGCGGAAAAGAGCCGTTTCAAGCGTTGCCGTGCCCGATGTCACAAGAGCTGCGTGTGAATGAGCCAGCAGGCGATAAGTCTCACCGAATATAATTTTTGCACCACCGGCAAGGAATGGTTCATAAAACTCCTTCTCAATGCCGGGAGCACCTGCAATCACCGGTGTATATCCGGAAAAACGCTTCACTGCTTCGAGCATCATTGGCAGGTTATCTGTTATTTCGTGTTTACGGCTACCGGCAAGCAAGGCTACCACGGGTTCATCGCCCAGGCCACAGGAGGCACGGAAAAGGTCCTCGTCACGCGGGTTCTCACGCAGATAAGCATCGACTGCATCGACACAAGGATTACCGATGTAGTTTATTTCGTAGTTATGTTTCTTGAAATACCCCACCTCGAATGGAAGTATCGAGAAAATCTCATCGACATCGCGCTTTATACTCTTTATTCGGCCCTCGCGCGATGCCCACACCTTGGGTGCTATGTAATAGTAAACGGGAATATCGGTTGTAGCGTGTATATCACGGGCTATCGAGAGGTTGAAGCCGGGATAGTCGACAAGTATAAGCGCATCGGGCTTCCACCCTTTCACATCGACCTTGCACATTGCCATATTGGCAAATATTGTACGCAGATTAAGCAACACCGGTACAAAGCCCATAAAAGCGTGGTCGCGGTAATGCTTCACACAGGTACCGCCCACCTGCGACATAAGGTCACCACCGAAAAAGCGGAACTCCGCTGCCGGGTCGGCCTCTTTAAGAGCCTTCATCAGGTTCGATGCGTGCAGGTCGCCCGAAGCCTCACCTGCTATGAGATAATATTTCATTCTACTTACAATTTACGTAAAAAACTGCTCAAAACTCCCACTGCTGCATATCGGCAAGCAGCGCATAGTCGGTAAAATCTATCTTTGTGGGTGTGATGGCAACATAATTGTTGTTGAGAGCCACACGGTCGGCATTCTCGTCATTATCTTCAATTACGAACTCACCGGTGAGCCACCACCACTCCCCTCCTCGCGGATGCGTGTGTGCCTCCCACTCGTTCACCCAACTGCCAATAGCCTGACGGCACACCTTTACACCGGCATAGGAAGGGCTGTCGGGGAAGTTCACATTGAGGCAACTGCCCTTTGGAAGACCGCGTTGCAGCACCTGTGCCACAATGGAGCGTATATAGGGATATGTGGGGGAGAAATCGGCATCCTCGTCGTGGGAACACAATGAAAAGGCAATGGAAGGAATTCCTTTCATACACCCTTCGAGCACCACACCCATTGTACCCGAATAGTGAGCGTTGACAGCCGAGTTGTCACCGTGGTTTATACCGCCTACAATAAGGGCGGGAGAACGTTCTACCACGCTGTGGCAGGCAATCTTTACACAATCGCAAGGTGTTCCTGTACAGGCATACATCTGCATACCCGGCTCTTCGGCCACCTTCCACACCTTCACGGGGACTTCACTTGTTATTGCACACCCCTTGCCCGAACGGCCTGTATGAGGGGCCACCACAACAACATCACCAAACTCCATCAACACACGTACAAGGCAGTTTATGCCTTTGGCCTTGTAGCCATCATCGTTCGAAACAAGAATTAAAGGACGTTTCATAGTAAATTCCATTATTTAGAGGCTGTTTAAAATTCCATTCAGCTTTGATGTATTTTATAAGAAATTCAAACAGTTTCCCATATCACTTGCGAAGATACAAAAAAGCCGGAATACGACAAACACAAAACGAGCAACCTTTAATGGGTTGCTCGTTTTGTGTTATTTTAAGCCGTGGGGCAAAAATTACTTCTTCAATGACGCATCGGCATCTGTCTGGGGAAGCATCTCCTCTGCAAACATATAAGCGCCGGTCTTGGGTGATTTAACCAACTTTACAACTTTTACGAATTTCTCCTTATCACCAGTCTGGAGAGTTGCAACTGCTTTCTTTGCCATCTCTTATTACTTAATTTCTTTGTGAATGGTAACTTTCTTCAAATAGGGGTTGTATTTCTTCAACTCCAAACGCTCTGTTGTGTTCTTGCGGTTCTTTGTTGTAATATAACGAGACATACCGGGAACACCACTTGTCTTCTGCTCTGTGCATTCAAGAATTACCTGAACGCGGTTTCCTTTAACCTTCTTAGCCATACTTTTTCCTCCTTTAATTAATCGAGTACTTTAATTTCCTCCCAAGCAACGTGGCCCTTCTTCACAGCCTCTTTGAGAGCTGCATCGAGACCTACTCGGTTAATAGTTTTCAACCCCGCTGCACTCACGCGCAACTGAATCCAACAATCTTCTTCAACATAGAAGAACTTCTTTGTAAACAAGTTCACATTGAAAAGACGCTTTGTTCTTCTCTTTGAGTGTGAAACATTGTTACCCACCATAGCTTTCTTACCGGTGATTTGACAAATTTTAGACATCTCTATATATTTTTTTGTTTATTCTTTTGATACTTACTCAAAACAGAGTGCAAAGATATGGAATTTTAAATAATCGTGCAAACAAAAACGCAATTATTTTATAAAGATTGCACATTTTAGTCAACGTCCAGGCAACTTGCCAAAAACATAAGCGCAGCCGACACCGCGTGTTCAATATTGGCCTCACGTCCCTTGTCGCAGGCCTGTAACAGACGGGTATGGACATTGCCGCCCACAGCCACTGCCATCCACACTGTGCCCACAGGTTTTTCGGGAGAACCGCCACCGGGACCTGCAATGCCCGATGTAGCTATGGCACAATCGGTTTTCAGCAAAGACTGTACGCCAAGAACCATTTCACGCACGGTCGCCTCGCTCACCGCACCATAAGCAGCAAGGGTTTCGTTTTTCACGCCCAGCACCGTTGCTTTAACTTCGTTGCAATAGGCAACCACAGAGCCCTTGAACACGGCCGAACAGCCCGCGACACCTGTTATTGCTGCCGCAATGGCACCACCCGTGCAGCTCTCGGCCGTAGCCAGAGTATAGCCACGTTCAACCAGCTTTTCCACAAGAGCTGTGGCTGTTATTTTTACCCCACCTTCCATTATCATATAGTTGTGCGGGAGAATGCCGGTGCATCCATCGGGCAGAAATCCTTTTCCAGGAATTTGTAATAGCCCGCTACACCTATCATTGCCGCATTGTCGGTTGTAAAGCCGAATTTCGGTATAAATATCTCCCAGCCGTAACGCTTTGCATAAGCCTTGTAAGCCTCGCGCAGAGCCGTGTTGGCCGACACGCCGCCCGACAAAGCAATGCGTTTGATACCCAACGCCTTCGATGCCTTATAGAGCTTATCCATAAGTATTTCCACCACTGTTGCTTCGAACGAGGCAGCAATGTCCTCTTTATGAGCCTCGACATAGTTCTCATCCTCGGCAACCAGCTTGCGCAGAGTATAGAGGAACGAGGTTTTCAGCCCGCTGAAACTATAATCGAAACCCGGAATATGCGGCTTGCTGAAACTGTACGCCTTGGGATTGCCGTTACGCGCCAACTTGTCTATTATGGGGCCACCGGGATAGCCGAGCCCCATAACTTTTGCACACTTGTCCATAGCCTCGCCGGCAGCATCGTCTATTGTCTGCCCCACGATTTCCATATCCTTATAGCTGTTCACCTTTACTATCTGCGAGTTGCCGCCACTCACCATAAGACAGAGGAACGGGAATTCGGGAGCGCGATGCTCCACACCATCCTCTTTTATGAAATGGGCCAGGATGTGCCCCTGCAAGTGGTTTACCTCAATCATCGGTATTCCCAGCGAGGCTGCCAACCCCTTTGCAAAAGAGACACCCACAAGCAACGAGCCCATAAGACCGGGCCCACGGGTAAAGGCTATGGCATTGAGCTTTTCCTTGCCCACACCGGCGCGTTTGAGGGCAGCATCGACCACAGGCACAATGTTCTGTTCGTGGGCACGCGATGCAAGTTCGGGCACCACGCCGCCATACTGTTCGTGCACAGCCTGCCCTGCCGTAACATTGGAGAGCACGGTGTCGCCACGCATCACCGCTGCCGAAGTATCGTCGCACGACGACTCGATAGCCAATATATATACATCTTCCATAATATTCGATTAAGAGGCCTTGCGACCAAAAATTCAACGCGAAGATACGATATTATTTCATTTTTCACTAACTTTACCCTGGAAACTTGGCTTACTATATGCATATAGAAATATATACGAAAGGAGAAGAACTGCCGCAGTTGCTGCCCGGCAACATACAACACTCGGCACTTATGTTCCGCACGCTCGAAAAGAGCAAGCGTTCACAGCCCTATATGCTCGTTGCCTATGATGACAACCAAAAAGAGGCAGCCCACCTTATTATTATAAAACGGAAACCGCTCTTTCCGTTTTTGCCCATAATAGGCAACCGATACACCATTTACGGTGAAGGAGTCTACCGCGAGGGGTGCTCCGAGCGCGAGGAGATATACACGATGTTCCTCGACAAGCTGTTAGACATTGCCGACAGCTTGCACAGCTACATTGAAATAAAGACCATAGAGGACCCTCGTTTCGCATACGCCACATTAAGCAGGCGCAATTTCATACCCGTGCGCGACCACCGCATTTACATATCCCTGCACAGCAAGGCACCCGAAGAGCGTCTGTCGCGCAAATACCGTAGCCACATACGCAAGGCAAAGGAGCGCGGTGTGAGTTACCGCATTGCCACCTCCCCTGCCGAGATTGAGCAAGCCCTGCACCTGCTGCACAACTACTACATAAGCAAGGTGCGCCGCCCCTTCCCCGACACACGCATATTGAAACAGCTGCTAACCCACCCCGACGGCAAGCCGCGTAGCGAGACACAGCTATTCGTCGTGGAGTACAAAGGCAAGATAATAGGCAGTTCCATTGTCACGTACGACAAGGAGCGCGCAAACCTCGCATTCAGTTGCGGACTGCGCAAGAGCCACCCCACCTGTTACCCCGGCATAATGGCCGTGTGGGCAGCCATTGAGAGTGCCCACCGCAACGGCTACCCGCATATAGAGTTCCTAGAATCGCGCACCCTTGCCGGCATACGTTCGAGCTACAAGAATTTCCTGCTCAATTTCGGAGGCAAACAGGTGAGCACCTTGCGCTGGTATCGTTTCAAGTGGAATATATTTAATAAAATTTTACGCGCGATATACGTTTAAGCATATTTTCACGTTAAGTAAAGAAGAACACTACCCGAACACCAATGACAAAACAGATAAAGAGATACATAGCACTGCTGTTGCTGCTACTGCCGCTGGTTACAGCCACAGCCCAGCAAGTAACATTCAAAGGAAAGGTTACAAACGAGAAAGGAGCACCGGTGGAGATAGCCACAGTGAGCCTGCAAGGCACCACCACAGGCACGCTTACCGACCTTAAAGGAAATTACAGCCTCACCTGCGAGAGCCGCGACACAATGGTTGTGGTATTCTCTCTTATGGGACACCAGACACGCAAGCGCACCTTTCACAACCCCACCGACACAATAACACTGAACATCACATTGCCATCGACCGGATACTCACTCGAAGGGATTGAGATAACCGACGAAGAGAAACAGATGGGCAGTACACAAAAGATAAACGTGCCCAAGAATATGCGTCTGCACGCAAGTGCCAGCGGCAATGCAGTCGAAGATATCATATCGACACAGGCCGGTGTTAGTTCGCACAACGAGCTATCGTCGCAGTACAACGTACGCGGCGGTAACTTCGACGAAAACAGCGTTTATGTAAACGGAATAGAGATATACCGTCCGTTGCTCATTCGCGCAGGGCAGCAGGAGGGATTGAGTTTCCTCAACCCGGACATGGTTGAAACCATAGCCTTCTCCACCGGAGGATTCGAGGCAAAGTATGGCGACAAGATGTCATCGGTGCTCGACATCACCTACCGCAAGCCACGTGAGTTCGAGAGCATTATTTCGGCGGGCCTTTTGGGCAGCAGCGCATACGTGGGTGTGGGCAACAACAGATTCAGTTTCGCCAATTCGGTACGTTACAAGAGCAACAAATACCTGCTTGGAACGCTCGACACAAAAGGCGAATACGAGCCCAAATTCATTGACTACCAGACCTATTTCGACTGGCGCATCACCAACAAATGGAGTTTGAGTTTCATTGGAAACATATCGCGCAACGACTACAAGTTCACGCCCGAAGACCGCAACACAACATTCGGAACCTTGCAGGACGCAAAAGACTTCAAGGTCTATTTCGACGGTTGGGAAAGCGACCTCTTCACCACAATGTTCGGAGCCGCCGCGCTCAATTTCACCCCCAACGAATACAATACATTCACCCTGCAAGCATCGGCATTCAGGACCGAAGAGGAGGAGACATTCGACATAAGCAGCGAGTATTGGATTAACGACATATACACAAGCGAGAACTACGGCGTGGGCCGTTACCAAGAACACGGGCGCAACTACCTCGAAGCCGACGTGCAGACACTCGCCCTCAAAGGCTCACACTTCCTGCGCTCACACGACCTGCGCTGGGGTGCCGAACTGAAACGTGAAAAGTTCAGCGACAACCAGCGTGAATGGCAGGTGCGCGATTCGGCCGGCTACAACATACCGCACGGCAAATTCATGCGCCCCATTTACAGCTTGCGCTCACGCAACAGCGAGAGCAGCACACGTTACGCGGCATTCGTGCAGGACACATACAAATTCAAAAGTTCGCTCGGTGTCTTCTCGCTCAACGGCGGCGTGCGCATCTCCTACTGGGACTGGAACAAGGAGCTGCTTGTTTCGCCCCGCTTCTCTCTGGGCCTCATCCCGGAGTTCAACAAGGACCTCACCCTGCGCATAGCTACCGGCATATACTACCAGGCACCCTTCTACAAGGAGATGCGCGACACGGTGAGCATCGACGGCATAACCGAAGTGGTTCTCAATAAGGATATCAAATCGCAACGCTCGATACAACTGGTTCTTGGCTGCGATTACTATTTTACAATGATGGACCGCCCCTTCAAGTTCACAGCCGAGGCCTACTACAAGAAACTCGATGATATTATACCCTATAATGTCGATAACGTGCGCATTGTATATTATGGCGAGAACTGCGCCAAGGGGCACGCTATGGGAGTCGATTTCAAACTGTTCGGCGAGTTCGTCAAAGGGACCGACTCCTGGATAACATTCTCGGTAATGGACACGAAGGAGAGCATAAACGGAGGCAAGAAGATACCCCGCCCCACAAACCAGAAGTTCAATTTCTCGCTCCATTTCACCGACTACTTCCCCGGCACCGACAAATGGAAGATGACCTTGCGCGGAGTATATGCCGACGGTCTCCCCTTCGGCCCCCCGCATAAAGGCCGCGAAGGCCAGGTGTTCACTGCGCCTGCCTACAAACGCGTGGACATAGGAATGTCCTACCGCCTGCTCGACAACGAAGAGGGCCGTTACCGCTCCGGCGTGCGCCGATACATAAAGAATATATGGCTGGGGGTCGATGCATTCAATATTCTCGACATAAACAACGTGAACTCCTACTACTGGATAAGCGACATAGAGAACCACCAATATGCCGTGCCCAACTACCTCACCGGCCGACAGATAAACGGCAAGATTCTAATTGAACTATAAACGGTATTAAACAATTATAAACCAATAAAGACAGCCTTTCGGCTGTCTTTATTGGTTTATATAGAACAGTAATGAATTACTGGGCCGGTGCATTGGGGCACTTGTCATTCTGTGGGCAAACACCCTTTTGAGGGCACTGCTTGTGATTTTGGGGGCACACGCCATTCATACAAGGAGCAGGCTTGCCACAACGATTGAATTTTGAACCGCGCTTGCCGAACGCTGCGTTCTTACCCTTTTTCCACGACTTGGCTTTGTTTTTTTCGCAGAAAACCTGCTGCAACTGGCGGCCGTTAAGTATCGATGAGAGTTTCTTGAAATATTTCTTTTCCACATCGAGAGCCTTCTGGCGATTATCCAAGCGATTCTCTATATTCTTCTTTATCTGCTCGTCTGTGGGGTTGTCGCACTTTGTCTTACAAGGTTTGCAGCACTCCATTTTAGCCTGCAAGTACTCTTTATATACAGGGGCAAACTTTGCAGCAGTAGCATCGTCAAGCATCAGCTTGTTCTGCATCCTTATTACCCACATATCAATTCTTTGTTCGGGAGTAAGTTTCTGTTTCTTCTCCTGCGCATGCAACGCCGTGCCACACACGCACATTGCCATAGTTACAATCAAAAGGATTTTTTTCATAATTGTCAGTTTTTATTGTTTTACTTCATTTATGGTACGAGCGATTACGCGTTTACCTTTATTGGGCGGCTGTTATTGCCATTGCTTTCACAACCTCACTTACAAAGGTAATGTTTTTTACAAGCTTGTCGATATTTTGATACTTAAAAAAGCAAAAAGTTTAACCACAACATAAAAAAAGCATAGCCCACAGAAGCGGGCTATGCCAAGTATTGCGAAAAACGTTTATTGAATATTACTTCAAAGCGTCGAGGTTCTGCTCGTTGTAGAGCTGCTTGCCCTCGGCTGTGTACATATAGTCGATGCGCTCCTTGTAAGCCTTCTCAATTTTGGGGCGAACCATCTTCATAGTACTGTTAATCATCTGGTTCTGCTCGCTGAAAGGCTCGGCAAGCACAGCAAAGCAGCTGGGGAGCCACTGGCCGGGGAACATTCCGTCGAACTCGCCACCCTTCTTGAACATATCTATATCGGCCTTTATAATGTCGAGTGCAGCCTTGCGGCCCTCTTCGGTTGTGAGGTCGAGTTTCTTGGCTTCGAGAGCGCGTTTTATATTGTCCTTGTTGGGAACAATGAGTGCCGATGTGCAGGGCGACTGGTTGTTGTAGAGCATAACCTGGTCGATGCTTGCACACTTGCTCACAAATGCCTCCTCGATGCCTTCGGGGCTGTATTTTTCACCGTCGTTGGAGATAAGCAGACTCTTGAAACGCCCCTTTACATAGAGCAGGCCTTCGGACGACATATAGCCGAGGTCACCTGTGTAAAGATAGCCGTCGCGCACAGTTTCGGCTGTTGCATCGGGGTTCTTCCAATAGCCGGCCATAACGTTCTCGCCCTTAACTACGATTTCACCCATTTCGCCAACGGGAAGTTCCTTGCCGTCGCTGTCGCATATTTTAAGCTCGATGGGCTCGACAAGCTTGCCGCTCGAACCGAAACGGTAGCGGTCGGGGCCGTTTGACGAGATAACAGGAGTAGCCTCGGAAAGACCATAACCCTGATACATGGGCATACCTACGCCCACATAGAACTTCTGCAACTCCTTGTCGAGCAATGCACCGCCGCCGACAAAGAAACGCAACTCGCCACCGAAGTTCTCGCGTATCTTCGAGAAGATGAGCTTGTCGAAGAACCACACTACGGGTTTGAGCAGATATCTCCAACCCTTGAAGTCGAGGTTGCTGTCGCCGAAGTATATCTGGCGCACCTTCATACCCATATTGAAGAGTTTTACGGTTGTTTCGCCCTTTGCACGGATGGCACCCTCGATATTCTTCTTGAAGGTTTTTGCAAGCGCGGGAACAGAGAGTATGAAGTGAGGACGTACCTCTTTAATATTTATAGGAATATTTTTCAAAGTTTCCAAGCCTGTGCGCCCTACTTGAACGGTAGCAGCAGTTGCTCCCTTCGACATCATAATGTAGAAACCTACAACGTGGGCAAAGCAGTGGTCGAGAGGCAGGATGATGAGCGTGCGCCACGACTCGTCGATGTGAACAAGTGTAAGTGCCTGCTCTACGTTAGATGTGTAGTTGCGGTGAGTGAGCACAACACCTTTGGGGTCGGCTGTCGTACCGCTGGTGTATGTGATTGTAGCGTAGTCGTCGTTCTGTATCGACTGCCCTACACTCAGAAACTCCTCCATAGTGTGCGAAGCGAGGAACTCATCGCCGAGTTTAAGAACATCGTCGAGAGCAATCTCACCCTCTTCGAGGCCGCCTTTAACTTCGCCGAAGACAATCACTTTCTGCACATCTTTGAGCTTGTCTTTTATGGAACGTACCTTTTTAAGTTGATGGTTCGACACAAGAATGAACTTTACATCACCGTGGATAAGACGGAACAGAAGGTCGTTGCTCTCCTCCAACTTGATGGAAAGGGGCACGTTCACCGCACCTGCATAGAACATTGCAAGCTCGCCGATAACCCACATATTGCAACCTTCGCTCAAAAGAGCCATATTGTCGCCCTTCTTTACACCAAGAGCCTGATAACCGGCACCCAGGCGATAAACCTGCTCTTTTACCTGTGTATAGGTTGTGGGTTTAAAACCCTCTTTACCTGTTTTCTCCAAAAGGAATGTGTTGTTGGGATACAAACGAACCGATTCCTCAAAAAGATCTACTAATGTTTTCTTCATAATTTTAATGTTTTTGGCAAGCAGGCGAAACCCGCTTACCGATTTCAACCGGTGCAAAGATATTAAAAAAGTATAAATAAAAGCATACTTTCCACTGCAATATTTCACAATCGCGCCATCACTGTGTATATTTTGTACAAAATAGCGGAGATTATGAACAAGAGAGAAGCAATCTTTTATATTAGAGGCAAAACAGAAGAGTTGTAAAAGAATATGAAAGATAAAAAAAGGCAAAATGCATTTGATACAACCTATCTTTGCTCCAAAGGTGGTACAAAAATCATGGGAGCGCGTAGCCTTATCTATTTAAGACATATTTAAACTTATATCTTTATATTTTTTATGTAACTTCCAATAATAAAGGTTTAAAAATGAGAATTTATACTTTAAAATTTTTATCTTTGCGATAAATAGCGAAAACAGAAAACCTGTCAATAAATAAAAACGGAGATTATTCACTTTACTTAAACATATAGAAGTATGAAGATTTCAAGAATAGAACACTTGGGTATTGCGGTAAAAAGCATTGAAGAGGCACTCCCCTATTATGAACAGGTGCTCGGCTTCGAGTGCTACAACATTGAAACCGTCGAGGACCAGAAGGTGCGCACCGCTTTCCTCAAAGTGGGCGAAACAAAAATAGAACTCTTGGAGGCCACTTCGCCCGAAAGCACAATAGCAAAATTCATTGAAAACCGTGGCGAGGGCATACATCACATTGCATACGCAGTAGAGGATGGCGTTGCCGAGGCTCTAAAAGAGTGCGAAGCGAAAGAGGTACGCACCATCGACAAGGCACCCCGCGCCGGTGCCGAGGGGTTGCAGATAGCATTCCTGCACCCGAAGTCGACAAAAGGAGTGCTCACCGAGCTATGCGAGAACCCCAAAAAGGATTAACAACAAAAACAACATACTATGAGCAAGCAATTTGAAAAAATCAAAGAGCTGGTGGCTCTCCGCGCCAAAGCACGTTTGGGTGGTGGAGAAAAAGCCATTGAAAAGCAACACGAAAGAGGAAAATACACTGCCCGCGAGCGCATTGACATGTTGCTCGACAAGGGAAGTTTCGAAGAGATGGATATGTTCGTGACACACCGATGCACAAACTTCGGCCAGGAGAAGAAACAGTTCCTGGGCGATGGCGTTGTTGTGGGCAGCGGTACAATTGAAGGCCGTCTTGTATATGTTTTCGCACAGGACTTCACCGTGACAGGCGGGTCGCTCTCCGAAACTATGGCACAGAAGATATGCAAGGTAATGGATATGGCAATGAAGATGGGCGCGCCAGTGATTGGTATAAACGACAGTGGCGGCGCACGTATTCAGGAGGGCATCAATGCCCTTGCCGGATATGCCGAGATTTTCCAACGTAACATTATGGCATCGGGCGTAATTCCCCAGATATCGGGGATATTCGGTCCCTGCGCAGGTGGTGCCGTTTACTCACCCGCACTCACCGATTTCACCATTATGACCGAGGGTACATCGTATATGTTCCTCACCGGTCCCAAAGTGGTAAAGACCGTGCTTGGCGAGGTTGTCACCCAGGAAGAGCTGGGCGGTGCAAGCGTGCACGCAAGCAAGTCGGGCGTGACACACTTCACGGCACAAAGCGAGGAGGAGGGCCTTGCGCTCATACGCAAACTGCTCAGCTACATACCGCAGAACAATATGGAGAGCGTTCCCGACGTTCCTTGCACCGACCCCATTGACCGCAAGAGCGACATACTGAACGAGATTATCCCCGACAACCCCAACCAAGCCTATGATATGTACCAAGTGATTGGCGAAATTGTGGATAACGGAGAGTTCCTTGAAATACACCGCGACTATGCACAGAACATAATCGTTGGTTTTGCCCGTATGAACGGAAAGTCGGTGGGTATTGTAGCCAACCAGCCCTGCCGTTATGCAGGTGTGCTCGACTGCAACTCCTCACGCAAAGGTGCCCGTTTCGTACGTTTCTGCGACGCTTTCAACATACCCATCGTTACACTTGTCGACGTTCCGGGCTTCCTCCCCGGCACCGCGCAGGAATACAATGCGGTAATTATGCACGGAGCTAAACTGCTTTATGCCTACGGCGAGGCAACAGTACCCAAAGTAACCGTTACGTTGCGTAAATCGTATGGCGGTTCACACATAGTTATGGCCTGCAAACAGCTGCGTGCCGACCTTAACTACGCCTGGCCAAGTGCCGAAATCGCTGTTATGGGAGCAGCCGGTGCGGCCGAAGTCCTTTACGCAAAAGAGGCAAAAGAGGCCGAAGACCCCAAAGCCTTCATCGCCGAGAAGGAGGCCGAATACAACCGCCTTTTCGCCAACCCCTACCAGGCAGCGAAGTATGGCTACATCGACGATGTGATTGAGCCACGCAACACCCGTTTCCGCGTGATACGCGCACTCGCCCAGTTGCAAGGCAAGCGTCAGGACCTTCCCAAGAAGAAACACGGTAACATTCCTTTATAACATATACAATTATGAAAGAAGAGAAGATAGATGGTGCTGTAATTGCCGCAATATCTATGGCAATGAGCAACTACCTCGGCGACAACATACACGACGAGGAGAGCGGAGTGCTCACAATAACATACGTAAACAAAAACTGGAACAACCTTAACAGATAAACAATTATGAAAGAGTACAAATATACCATCAACGGTAACCAATACCAGGTTGCAATAGAAGAGGCCGGCGAAACAACTGCCAAAGCAATAGTAAACGGCACCGAATATATTGTGGAGTGGGAAAAGCCCAAAGAAGAGAAACCCGTGGTTAAAGTGAAACCCGCTGCTGCACCCAAACCTGCAACGGCAGCCCCTGCTGCCGCACCCGCTGCCGCACCTGTAAGCGGCAATGCAATAAAGACTCCCCTGCCCGGTGTCATCATAGATGTAAAGGTGAGTGTAGGCGACACAGTGAAGAAAGGCGACACAGTTGTTGTGCTCGAAGCTATGAAAATGGAGAACAACATCAATGCCGACCGCGACGGAAAGGTTGTTTCGATTGCAGTGAGCAAAGGCGACACTGTTGCCGACGGCGCGCCCCTGGTAATTCTAGAATAATCACACATTAACCTAATTATAATATGAGACAAAGACTTTTATTCCTTGCAGCAGCCATAATGCTGCTCATTGCTCTCCCGGCAGTGGCCGACAACACAAAGAACGAGAAGCCTTTTGTTATACCCGAACTCCGTGAATGGCAAGGCGGCAAAGGCACCATCACCATCAATGCCGAAACAAAAATAGTATACAAGAAAGGCGATGCACAGATGGAAAAGATTGCACGCCGATTTGCAGCCGACATCAAAGAAATGTTCGGCTACGAAGTGGAGGTTGCAGCAGGCAAAGCCTCAAAGGGTGACATAAGCCTCGCAATCAAAAACAACAAGAAACTCGGTGCCGAAGGTTACAAGATTGCCATTGGCAACAACGTTGCAGTTACCGCCCCCACCGCACAGGGAGTATTTTGGGGCACACGTACTCTGTTACAGATTTTGGAGCAGAACAATGGCGCACAACTGCCCAAAGGCAACATCACCGACTGGCCCGACTATGCAATGCGTGGTTTTATGCTCGACTGTGGCCGCAAATACATTCCCATTGAATTCTTGCGCGACTATGTGGAGTTTATGTCATACTACAAGATGAACCTTTTCCAGATTCACCTGAACGACAACGCATTCAAGCAGTTCTTCAACCACGACTGGAACAAGACACCCAGCGCATTCCGTTTGGAGAGCGAGTATTTCCCCAACCTCACAGCACGCGACGGCTACTACACAAAGAAGGAGTTTATCGACTTGCAGAAACTCGCCGAGGAGTTCTACGTGGAGATTATCCCCGAAATTGACGTTCCCGCCCACTCGCTCGCATTCTCTAAATTTCGTCCCGAGATTGCAAGCAAGGATTACGGAATGGACCACCTCGACCTTTTTAAAGAGGAAACATACCAGTTTGTGGATTCACTCTTCGACGAGTACCTCAAAGGCGACGAACCCGTATTCCGTGGCAAGCGCGTAAACGTGGGTACCGACGAGTATTCGAACCGCGACAAGGCCGTTGTTGAAAAATTCCGTTCTTTCACCGACCACTGCATACGCCTTGTGGAGAAGTATGGCAAGCAGGCAGTTGCCTGGGGCGCACTCACACACGCCAATGGCGAAACTCCCGTAAAGTCGGAGAATGTAATCCTGACAGCCTGGCACAACCCCTATGCGCAGCCCGACGAAATGATAAAGCAGGGATATGAGCTCATAAGCATACCCGACGGTCTTGTTTACATTGTGCCCGCA
The DNA here is from genome assembly GCA_015060885.1 of Bacteroidales bacterium. GTDB lineage: Bacteria > Bacteroidota > Bacteroidia > Bacteroidales > Bacteroidaceae > HGM04593. Next base: position 16,033 of record SUXO01000022.1, on the reverse strand, counting down.
GCCGGCTACTATTACGATTACCTCAACTGCAACTACCTGTACAACAACTGGACACCTGCTATTATCGGTGACAAGACATTCGAAGAGCGTCATCCCAAAATCAAAGGCGGTATGTTTGCAGTGTGGAACGACCACCCTGGCAACGGTATCAGTTGCAAGGATATCCACTACCGTGTGTTCCCCGCCATGCAGACAATGGCTGTAAAGATGTGGACAGGTGCAAAGCCCCAGACTCCTTTTGAAGAGTTCGACAAGGCGCGCGTTGCTTTGAGCGACGCTCCCGGTTTGAACATTGCCGGCCGTTTCAGCGGCGAGAAGAGAACTATTCTCGAAGCCGCCGCCGTTGCTCCCGGTTGCGAGAACGAGATTGAGCAGATTGGTTTTGAGTACACAGTGACATTTGACGTGGAAGCTGCAAAAGAGGAGCGCGGAACTGTTCTGTTCAGTTCAAACGACACAGAGTTCTACCTGAGCGACCCCCTTTCGGGCATGTTGGGATTTGCACGCGACGGTTACCTCAACAAATTCAACTACCAGCTGTTCCCCGGTGAGAAGGCTACAATCGCCATCAGCGGTAACCAGCAGGTAACAAAGCTCTATGTCAATGGCAAGCTCGTTGAAACACTCGACAAGCAGACAATTTTCCACAACGAAGGCAAGGACAAGATGTACTATGTGCGCACACTTGTATTCCCGTTGAAGAAAGCCGGTGAGTTCAAGAGCAAGATTACAAACCTCAAAGTGGAGAACTTCTGCAAGTAAAGTTTGCAGAAACCATACAAGAAAGAAGCAGCACGGCGTGGCCGTGCTGCTTCTTTCTTGTATAAGTAAAAAAAATATCAATCCAACATATTTGTTCCTCTGTGAGGGAATATCACTTTTGGTTTGTTGGCAGCAGCCTCTTCGGGCGACATAATGGCATAGGCCATAATTATCACGACATCACCGGGGCTGAACTTGTGGGCCGCGGCACCGTTCAGACAGATGACACCGGAACCACGCTCTCCTTTTATTATATAGGTTACAATGCGCTCGCCGTTATTGTTGTTCACGACGTGTACCATTTCGCCTTCGAGCATACCGGCGGCATCCATAAGATTCTCGTCAATGGTAATGCTGCCTATATAATTGAGGTTCGCCTCGGTTACGGTGGCGCAATGGATTTTTGATTTTATCATTTGCAGGAACATAGCCCCTCCTTTTAATATTTAATGTTATCTATAAGACGTATTTTCCCGCAGAAGAGAGCTATGCAACCTACAACATAGTCGCTGTCGCTCCACTCTTGAATTTCCTGCAAGGTGTTACCGTCTACAATCTGGTAATATTCAAGTTCCAGCCCCTCGGTATCGTTTATTGCCTTCTCAACAAACGCCTTTGTTGCTGCAAGCGTATTCTCCTTTGCAAATTCGAGGCTTGCGAACAGGGTGCGTGAAATGGTAAGGGCCCGCTCGCGCTCTTCGCTTGTGAGGAGAGTGTTTCGGCTGCTCAAAGCAAGACCGTCGGGCTCGCGCACAATGGGACAACCCACTATTTGCAAATCAAGTGCCAAGCGGTGCACCATCTCCCTTATAATTGCCAACTGCTGGAAATCCTTCTCGCCAAAGTAGGCTTTATGGGGCTCTACGGCATAGAACAACTTGCTCACAATTTGCGCCACGCCATTGAAGTGACCGGGACGGCAAGCGCCCTCCATTACCGTGTCGAGCGGGGCAAAGGAGAATTCACGGGTATCGGGTTCGGGATACATCTCCCCGACCGAAGGAGCAAAGGCTATGGCTGCACCTACGCTTTCGAGCAAGGCACAGTCGGCCTCCAAAGTACGGGGATAGTTTTTGAGGTCGTTCTTGTCGTTGAACTGTGTCGGGTTCACAAAAATACTCACCACCACAACATCGTTCTCGGCAACGGCACGTTCCACAAGCGATGCGTGCCCTTTGTGAAGGGCCCCCATTGTGGGCACAAGACCTATGCTTTTACCAAGAGAACGGCAGTTGTCAAGTTCCCCTTTGAGCTCGCTTATTGTATGAATTACCTTCATTCTGACAATGAATTATAGATATTTAGAAACCTATTTGCAAAAATGCGACTGCAAAGTAACAAACAAATACGCACATAAAGAAATAAAAGTAGAAAAAAATGCCCTACGGCACAAATGACTATGTAGGCATAAAAACACCCCTCCGCCAAACGTAAAAATAGGTTAACATTTGGAAATCAACCCCTTTTTACTTATAAAAAGGCTTAAAAAAGAGGATTAATTTGCTACAATGCCACATTTTTTGTAACTTTGCAAAAGCCGCACAATATCCTCGGCGAAAGACAGAAAAAATGAAGACAAGCAAAGTTTTATTTATTACACAGGAAATTACACCCTTCGTTCCAGAATCGACTATCGCAAACATAGGCCGTTACCTGCCCCAATTCACACAGGACAGTGGCAAAGAGATTAGAGTATTCACGCCCAAATGGGGTACCATAAACGTAAGACGCAACCAGTTGCACGAGGTTATACGCCTTTCGGGTATGAATCTGATAATCGACGAAACCGACCACCCTCTCATCATAAAGGTTGCATCGTTGCAGGCTGCACGTATGCAGGTCTATTTCATTGACAACGAAGACTATTTCCACAACCGCTTGCTCACAGCCGATGCCAATGGTGACGAATACGGCGACAATGACGAGCGCGCAATTTTCTTTGCACGCGGCGTGTTGGAAACAGTAAAGAAGTCGAACTGGTGCCCCGACATTATACACTGTCACGGCTGGATCTCGGCTCTTGTGCCTTTATACATTAAAAGCGCATACAAAGAGGAGCCCTCGTTCCGTGGTTCAAAGATTGTGATTTCGCTGTACGACGACAACTTCAACGGTACATTCCCCGAAGATTTCCTGCAAAAGACACTTCACAAGGATATGACCATCGACCTGCTCGACGGCACTGTGACACCCACAACATATGAGGAACTTGCAAAACTAGCCATAAGGTACAGCGACGGCGTAATCGTTGCAGGTGACAATGTATCGCCCTCGCTCATCGAGTATGCACAGTCGATAGGCAAGCCTGTATTGCCAAAGCCCAACGAGGAAGAGCACAACGAGGCCTGCAACAATTTCTACGACACCATTATTTAACGATAACAAGAAAAACGCCGGCCACAGCAAAGAAACAGCCGGCGGGCAACAACCCATCGGTCATAAATCATTTATGAAAAAATACTTCCAATTATTTCTGTTCATAACCATTGCGATAAGCGCACTTACAGGTTGTGACGACAACACCGAGACAATCGGAAGCAGCATAATACCCGACAAAGACATTGTGATAGCCGAAAAGAAAGAGTTCCAGGCGACAAGCAAATCGCTTAACGTCAAGAACTCGATACTCAACAACATCGGTCGCCTATACCTCGGCCGGTACACCGAGCCCGAAACAGGCACCACACTCACTGCCGGATTTGCAACCCAATTTGCCAGTGGCAACGGGATGGTATTCCCCGAAGAGGGAGTTCTTGGCGATACCTCCTGCTTCACAAAACTGCGCATATATTACGACGATTTCACAGGCGACGAGAACAACGCCATGAAATGCGAGGTTTACGAGCTCGACAATGTCATATCGGAAGGCGAAGAGTACTACACCGATTTTGACATATCAGAGTACTATAACCCCAACAACACACCCATCGCAACAAAGGTTTACAGTGCAAAGGACTACTCGCGCCCCGACTCCCTGTCGAGCGAGGAGTATGCATCGAATATAGAAATTACACTGCCCAACAAGATTGGCAAGCGTTTCGTAAAGCAGTATTACAGCACGCCGTCCGACTTTGCAAACTCCGAGGTTTTCATCAACAACGTATTCAAGGGTATATATGTAAAATGCACACAGGGCGACGGAACACTCATAAACGCCTACCGTGCCCGACTCGAAGTGGCCTTCCAACACTACATTACAAGCAGTTCGGGCGAGAAAGACTCATTGGAGACACTAATATCGCCATTCTATTCGAGCAAAGAGGTTCTGCAACTTAACCTTTTCGACAACGGCGATGTGAGCGAGCTGGTGGACAACCCCGACCACACATACCTGAAAACACCGGCAGGCATATTCACCGAAGTAGAATTGCCCATAGACGAAATTATGGAGAGCTGTGCCGGCGACACACTCAACTCGGTAAAGATTGAGTTCGGTTGCCACAAGACAAGCGATAACGAGGATTTTGCTCCTTCAACTTACTTGCTCATGGTGCGCAAGAAGGATATGAACGACTTCTTCTCCAAGAACAGGGTGTGCGACAACAAGACATCGTATTATACCACAATAGCAACAAACACCAAGCGATACACATTCACAAACATATCGCAGCTGGTTAAACATTGCTACAACGAATACAAAGCCGGCAATGCCGATGCCGACTGGGAAAAGGTGGTGCTAATACCCATAAACATCGCCACCGACAGCAACGGTAATGTTGTCAAAGTGAGCCACTACACCAATATGAGCCACGTGATGCTGCACGGCGGCCTCAACAACACCATTCCGGTTGAGGTTGTATACACCACATTCAACAGATAACAGAGTACAGAGTACAGAGTACAGAGAACAGAGTACAGAGAACAGAGTACAGAGTACAGAGTACAGAGTACAGAGTACAGAGTACAGATATCAGCAACGCCATCGGTTCACCGATGGCGTTGCTGATATTATAAAGATTGTTGCTTTAAGACAATCCTTTTAAAACATAAGACGGAAGCCCACGGGCTTCCGTCTTATGTTATTATGATTGATTTGAAATCATTTATTTACTTCTTTGCCTTTGCAGCCTTCTTGGGCTTTGCCTCCTTTGCGGGAGCAGGATCCTGCTCGGCTTTCTCCTCGGCTTTTGCAGCACGTTTTGTCTTTGCGGCAAGCTTGTTCTTCAAGCTCTCCACTTCGGCTTCGAGCTGCACGATTTCAACCTCCTGATTCTCAATCATCTGCTGCAATGCACCAAGTTCCTCGTTGTCAATCTCCTCGGGGTACTGTGCACGTACGCGAGCCATAAAGTCACCCAGGATGTTCATATAGTTTGTGAAAGCATCGTAAGGTGATTCATATATGCTGCGCTCGGTGATGATACCGTTCTGCTTTGTTGTCATAAAGCGAAGGTTCTCGGCTGCCTGCAAGTAGTCGAAATCCTGTTTCAGCTTCTTGTCGTCCGACAAAGAGATACGCTCGGCAAGGCTGTATAGCTTGTCGAAGGCCTCGCGCTGCAATGTGTTACCCAACCAAGAGCTGGCATCGCGCTCCTCGTCCATCCAAGAGAGGGGGTAAGATACTTCGAGAGGACCTACCGATTTGTGCTTGTCGATGATTTCCGAAGGTGTAGAGAAGCTTATGCCGCGGTCTTTTGCACAAGCGGGAATTGCTTTGAGGAAATCCAGGATGTGCGAAGAGAGGGGCTGCGACACGCCAAGAGCGTGAAGGTTCATAAAGATATTGATAACCTCGTCCTCTTCGGGCAATGAAGCAATCCAATCGACGTATGTTTCGGCGAAGAGGGGGTACTCGCTCCATTTGGGGTTAGAGAAACGCAATGAAATATCGTCGGACAACTTATAGTCGCGGAGCAGCAATTTAAGATTGGGAGCTGTTGCGCAGTTGTACACGAAGTGGGGGCTTCTCCAAGCAAGGATGTGTTTTGCACCCTCGGAGAGCATACCCTTGAATCCCATTGATGCAGCCATCTCACCAATCTCATCGGAGTAGATAAGACCGGAGTTACGCAACACTTTGGGTTTCTTTCCAAAGAGTTCCTTTATCTTGCGGTTCTGACGCTGAACCTCCTCCATAAACACCTCGCGTGATGCCAAAGAAGAGAGGCCGTGTGAATAGGGCTCGCAGAGGAACTCACAGCAACCGGTCTTATTGATTTCGTGAAGGAGCTCAATTACCTGGGGAGCATACAATTCGAGCATCTCCAAGCCAACGCCCGATACCGAGAAAGCCACCTTGAAGGCACCGTTGTTCTCCTTAATCATTTCGAGCATTGTTGTCAATGCGGGAATGTACGATTTTTCGGCAATCTCTGTAATTGCACTCTCGTTTGCATAATCATCATAGTAGTAGTGGTCGCTACCTATGTCGAAGAAACGATAGCGTTTCAACTGTCTGATCTGATGAATCTCGAAATAGAAACAAATTGTTTTCATATTATTCGTCGTTTTAAAATTTTACCAACCCATTACTTTTTCATATACCTTACGCAGTTTAAGAGCTACGTTCTCCCAAGTTATCTGGTTCACCTCGTTGCGGCCCTCCACTTTAAGATATTCATACAACGATTCGTTGTTGCATATCGAGTAGATTGCGTCGGCCATTGCGTGAATATCCCAATAGTCGGTCTTTATACACTTGTCGAGAATTTCGGCACAACCCGACTGTTTTGAGATGATTGTGGGCACATCGCACTGCATAGCTTCGAGAGGCGATATACCGAACGGCTCACTTACCGATGGCATTATATACACATCACTCGCTTTGAGGCACTCATACACCTGACGGCCACGCATAAAACCGGGGAAGTGGAAACGGTCCGAGATTCCGCGTTGTGCAACCAAGCGTATCATATCGTTCATCATATCACCGCTACCGGCCATGCAGAAACGTATATTCTTTGTACGTTTAAGCACCATTGCAGCAGCCTCTACAAAGTATTCGGGGCCCTTCTGCATTGTGATACGGCCGAGGAAGGTTACAACCTTCTCATTGGGTATCTTCTGCGGAACGATGTCGAGGACATCCTGCGACAAGGGGGTTACCGCATTGTGCAATGTGGATACCTTATCGGGGTTCTGGTGATATTTATGGATAACTGTCTGACGGGTGAGTTCACTCACGCAGAGAATGTGGTCGGCATTGTCCATACCGTTCTTCTCTATGGCATAAACAGTGGGGTTTACATTTCCACGGCTACGGTCAAAGTCGGTAGCGTGAACGTGTATCACAAGTTTCTTGCCCGACACCTGCTTGGCGTGAATACCGGCAGGATAGGTGAGCCAGTCGTGCGAGTGAATGATGTCGAACTCCTCGGTGCGGGCAACAACGCCTGCAATAATGGAGTAGTTGTTTATCTCGTCGTGAAGATTTTCGGGATAACCGCCGGCAAATTCCATACAACCGAGGTCGTTGGTGTGCATATAGCTGAAATCGCCATATATGTGCTCGCGGTAGCGATAATACTCTTCGGGTGTCATCACCGCGCCAATACGTGAGTTCACATAGTCACGGTCGACATTCTTCCATACGATGGGTACGGAGTTCATTCCGACGATTCTCAAAAAGCTATTATCCTCATCGCCGTAGGGCTTGGGAATACAGAACTTAATCTCTACATCGCCTTGCTGTACAAAGCCTTTTGTAAGTCCGTAGCTTGCAGTACCGAGTCCTCCCGAAATGTGAGGAGGAAACTCCCAACCGAACATTAAAACTTTCATATCGCTTATCCCTCCATTTTAGATTCATACTGTTTGAGCAACTGGCTTGTTCGCAGTATCTGTGCCACGTTCATTGCGAACGCGACTGCACCGCGACCCTTGAACGGCGGGTTGCCATCGAATACTTCGGGGATTGAGCCTACGCAGTGCTGCACTATCTCATCCTCGTAACCTACCATCTGACGCTCCACAAAAGAGACACCGCTTGTCTTGTAGATTTTCAGATAGGCCTCATAGTAGAAACCGCCCAACCAAGGCCAAGCTGTACCCTGATGGTAAGCATAGTCGCGCTGTATCTGCGGGCCCACATAGTTGGGGTTGTAACCTACGCTCTTTGGTGAGAGCGAACGCAAACCGCGCGGGGTGAGCAGTTCACGGGTTACGGTATCGAGTATCTTCTTCTTCTGTTTGGAATCGAGCGGAGAGTTGTCGAGTGCCACGGCAAATATCATATTGGGACGAACGCTCCAATCGACATAGTCGCCGTCGACATAGTCGTACAGGTAGCCGTATTCGTTGAGGAACACTTCGCCGAAGGCTTTGCCTGCAAGAGGCACAAGGCGCACAAGCGAGTCGAGCACCTGCTGGTTGTGCATCAGTTCGGCCATCTGCTGTATGAACACAAGTGCATTGTACCACAAGGCATTTATCTCAACCACATAACCTGTGCGGGGAACAACGGGACGGCCATTCACTGTGGAGTTCATCCAGGTTACAGCCTTGTCCTTGCCGTTGGTCGAGAGAAGACCGTTCTGCATTACACGCAGATTGTTGTGTTTGTTGTTGCGGATGAAGTCATAGATTTGCATCAGCAATGCGCCATACTTGTCGCGGCAGGCCTCCATACTGCACTCCTTTGCATACTGTTGCAGTGTCCACACTGCCCAGAGCAGAACGTCGGGATGCTCCATCTCATATATCTTGACATCGCTCACCTTGTCGTTGATAAAGTCATTGATGGCGATGCTTGCAGTTTTCATAACCCTCTCGAACTCGTCGTAGTGGCCCTGTGCAAGAGCCAGACCGGGCAACGACACAAAGAGGTCGCGCGCACGGCACTTGAACCAGGGATACCCGGCAAGGATGTATATGTGCTCGCCCTGTACGTTGAAGAACTGGTTACCTGCACACTGCATACAGTGCATGAAGTTGTCACGCGGGTCACGGATTTCCTCTTCGTGTTCAAACGCGGCCTTCATTGTGCGGGTTGTCATGGGCGACACACCTCCCGAGAACACAATGCTCTCGCCGGCCTTCATTTTAACTTCGAAGTAACCGGGAACGAAGAGGTCCTCATTGAAGTCGTAACCGCGTTCGAGTTCCTTCACGTACTCTATACCGCGATACCAGTCGGGGTGATACACAAATTCGTTCTTCTTGTTGAGCTGCATGTAGAGGTCGGGATAGTCGGCATACATACGCATGCTGATACCGTTTTCAACCTCCTTGTAGCTGCGGTCGGCAATAGAATTCTCGTGAGTATATTCACGCACGCTGCGGAACGCAAGGAAGGGGCGCAAGCGCAATGTTACTGCCGTATTCGCTTTCAACAAAGTGTAACGAATAAGAATTCTGTTCTCGTGATGCACAAAGGCTTTCTCTTTTTTAAGCCACACACCTCCCACATTGTAAATGGTTGTGGGGACACGCTCCCAGGCAAACTCGCGAATGTATTTGTTGCCGCGGGGACTAAAATTGTCGGCGTTGTACTTGTGTAGTCCCAAGTTGAATTCAGCACCGTGCAAAACCACTGTTTCGTCGAGCGACGAAAGCAACACGTGGTTCTCATCATCGAGCTGAGGAATGGGAACAACCAACAATCCGTGGTATTTACGGGTATTGCAGTCGACAATTGTCGAGCAATGATAAGCGCCCGAACGGTTAGTCCTCAAAATCTCCTTCTGCAACGACTCTTCCAAGTTCGTCATCAGCGTTTTTTCGAATCGCAAATAACTCATCTCGTATAAATTATTTATTAAACAATTTTACTTATCACTTCCCAAATGTAATGATTATAAAATTGAATAACAAAAAAGTAGAGAGTTTTTTGAAAAAAAATGCAAAAAGATGCTAAATGACTAATCTTCAAAGAGCGAAATTATCACTTTGAAACCAATTTTATAAAACGAAAAATTTTCGAACCCGGCAAAAACGCCCAAATTAAGATAAGGGGTTTCCACGCCATAGCCAAGTTCGGTGTAAGGGCATAAATCGGAGATGAACAGCAGATTGAAGAAGAGCATCTCGTTCTTGAAGACATTCACACGTGGAAGCACCTTCTGCAACATAAGGAACGGGGAGACATAAGTAGCATTGGCACGGAAATAACGGTTGGCCGAGTTATACCATTCCGAGGCAAGCATCTGGAAAACACCTGTCAATTCGTCATCCTTTTCAAGAGGGAGTATATTATCGCGCAAAAAGGTATAGGAGATGAAATTGGCATCCTTTTCATAGAGATAGCCACCCGCCCCCAAACGGGTATAAAGGGTTGCGCTGCCTGTCAGCCTCTTTTTATGCTGCATATCGAGCTCCACGCGGGTGTACACATCCTGTGAAGCAAGTATGCCACGCACGCCCTGCTCCACATTGAGCGAGAAACGGGGTTTATCGGAACCGAGATTGACCTTCCTGTTCCCGTCGTAATAGTGATACATTCCGGGGTGCCACACAATAGTGAGATTGGGTGCGAAACTCCTGTACTTCTCGCTGTTATTCCCGGCAATCACCACCCCATCGACCATATTGTTATGTGTGGTACGATAATAATAATTTACACCGAACGACAATTCAAATCCATTGAACAGCTCGCGGCCCAAAGAGAAATTCACACGCGTATCGCGGAATATATTATAGGCCTTTACAGGGTAGGTATATGTCACATCGTCAACCATCACGCTCTTCTCGCTCGGAAATTCGCGGTAAATACTGTTGTCGCGGTATATACTGAACTGCGCCACTCCTCTGTTGCGGGCATCGAACACAAAATTCCCGTGAGCTCCCCAATAGAACTCCTTACGCTTGAAGCTGTAACCGACCATTGGCTTAAAGAACAGCGACTTATCGCTGGCAATACGGCTTTTGAGGTTCATTGCCAGCTTGTATGTCACCCCCTTGCTTGTGCTGTAACGCAGATACGAGGGGTTGATTAGCGGATATACTTTGAGGTCACTGTCACCCCAGTTGAGATAGTGACTGCTTATCATTCCGTCGCCTACCTCCCACAGCCACCGCAACACCTTGTCGTTCTTGAAGCTGTTCTTCTCTTCTTTGGCAACAACAGGCTTTACCACCGTGTCGCTTTTTATAATTCCGCTCCTTATATATTTTGCCGAGTCGGAGTGCGACAGAGGCTTGCGACGATAGAGCGTGGCATATTCATAGCTACGGCCGTGATAATAGGAGTCCCACGATGTGTTGAGAGAGCCTGTGAGGTCGTAACGGCTCTTTTTGTCATAATTTTTGAGTTCGTTCGACAGAATTGCATAATCGTACACAGCCTCGGCATTTATATCGAGCCTGTTAAAAGCAAATTTATAGTCGATACCCAACCGTACCTCTTTCACCACATTGCGTTCCAGCCCATAACCTCCCATTGTACACTCAATGGAGAAACTGCTCTGTTCGTCCCAGCCCTCGGCATAGAAGGCCCTTACAGAACAGGAGCCGTCAAAGAGTATCCACCCTTCTGTGAGCAGTTTTATATTATCGAAACGCTCGACAAAGAGCACCCTGCAACTGCCGTCGTTGCTTACATAGGTTGTATCGATGGAGTACTTGTAGAATTTATGGTTTACGGGGTGCAAAGGGGAAAGATACTGCGCCTTGAAGAGTTTTTCGCCGTGATAATCGGGTGTCATATACGAAAGTACCCTGTCCATTTCGCCACTGCCGTGTTTAAATGTAGTAAGATGGGCCACACGGCGTATGTCGGGCACGGCGTTCTTCACATAGTGTACCTCGTAGAAAAATTCCGACAGATAGTCGCTCTTCTTTGAGTTGAAACGGGCAAGGTCGGGAATGAGGTTAAGATATATCATCTGCCGCTTAACATCGACGTTCTCCTTTATATATAAATTACCGAAAACCTCGCCCACCACGAAATCGCCGGCAAGCAGACGCTTGCCATAAGTATCCATAACACGTTTGGCAGCACCGTCATCGCGGGTGCTGCCAAACAGGGGCACAAGTACGAATGCCCACAAGGTTATTATGGATATTATATGTCTCTTCATTCTATGGGGCGGCAAGATTATGCTCAACGCACTGCCGCACGTATCTTCAACAATGTGTCAAGGAGGTCTTCGAGCAGGTCAAGACGAAGCATATTCGCACCGTCGCTCTTTGCCTCTGCCGGGTTCTCGTGGGTTTCAATGAATATGCCGTCGGCACCGACAGCTATCGCAGCTTTGGCAATGGTCGAAATCATTTCGGGCATACCGCCTGTAACACCTGCCGTTTGGTTGGGCTGCTGCAACGAGTGGGTTATATCCATTACCACAGGATAACCGAAGGAGCGCATCTGCGGTATACCGCGGAAGTCGACAACCAGGTCCTGATAACCGAAGGTGGTACCACGCTCGGTGAGCATAACGCGGCCTGCACCACCCTCCGAAACCACTTTCTCGGCTGCAAATTTCATTGCTGCGGGCGAGAGGAACTGTCCTTTCTTGATGTTTACAATGCGGCCGGTCTTGGCTGCTGCGGTGAGCAGGTCGGTCTGACGACAGAGGAATGCCGGAATTTGAAGAATATCGACATACTCGGCAGCCATTTCGGCCTCTTCGGCCGAGTGAACATCGGTAACCACCGGTATATTGAATGTTTCGCGCACCTTGCGCAACACGCGCAATGCATTTTCGTCACCGATACCGGTGAACGAGTCTATGCGCGAGCGGTTGGCCTTGCGATACGAGCCTTTGAACACATAGGGGATATTTCTGTCGGCAGTCATAGACACTACACGTTCGGCAATACGCATTGCCATATCCTCACCCTCAATAACGCAGGGGCCTGCCAAGAGGAAGAAATTTTCGGTCGACGTCAATTCTCTAATTGTCATAATTCCTTATCTTATTTTGGTTGGTATTATCAATTTTATTCTTTCGGGAAGCACTGTCACCTTTAACGGGAAAGTGGGATAGAACATACGCCCGTCAATTCCCACACGGGCTCCACCGACACTCTCAATGACTATTTCGGTCGTGCGGTAAGGCTCCATAAGCCCAAAATTCATTATGCGGCGGCGATACACCATTTGCAGCCCTTGCAGCATACCGAAGAATTTGGGCATCTTTATGGCCGACACATCGAGCCAGCCGTTATATGGCACCGCACTCGGTGTCATTCCATAGCCGCGCGAGTTTCCCACACACAGCATCATGAATTTCTTATCCACAAGCTGGTTGTTGAGCCTGAAACGCATATTGAAATTCTGGCGCATAAACAACAGATGGAAAAGGCTGCTCACCACAGATACTACTTTTGCGAACAGGAACCTGCGACGGTTGGCAATCTCCACCACGCGGGCCGTGAGCCCTATGTTAAGGACATTCAGGAAATAACGCTTTGCTTCGTTGCCGTCGTCACCGGTGTAGCTGCAACAGCCCACATCAACACCACGGGTACGGTGGGTAATTATGCAATCGACCGCGGTCTTGTAGTCGTGAATGGGAAGCCCCCAGTATGCGGCATAGTCATTGGCAATACCGTTCGGAATTATTCCCAATGCCACCCTGTCGGCATTTTTCGATGCCATTATACCGTTGATGACATCCTGTAACGCGCCATCGCCACCAATAACCACAATGGTTTCGTAGCCATTGTCGGAAAGCATTGTCGCCTGGCGTTCGAGCGAGGTATAGTCTTCCGACTGTATGCAGTCGTACTCGACGTGTCTTTCTTTGAGGTACTCGCTAATCTCACGCCAGCGTTTCTGCGGCGACAGAGCACCTATACGGGGGCAATATATTATACCCCAGCGAAACCTGTTCCTATTGCTATTATTTGACATAGAGCATACTTTTTATAATTCTCACCTGCTCGTCACGCGGCAACGAGCCATCAACCCAGCATATCTCCGTTCCACGCTTTTCCATTCCCCTGAACCAGGTCATCTGACGTTTGGCAAACTGGTGTATGGCAATTTCAAGCCCATTGACCATTTCGTCATACGGGAGTTGCCCGGTAACATAGAGCGTGACAAATTTGTATTCAAGCCCATAATATATAAGCTGCTCGGCTGTGATACCCGACGCAAGCAGGCGTTCCACCTCCTCGACCAGGCCCTCGGCAAGACGCGAGCGCAAACGGGCCGAAATTCTCTCGCGGCGCACTTCACGGCTCACGTCGACACCCACCGTAAGAGTGCGTATCTGCGGGAAAGTGCGCTCCTCGACCGGACAGGCGGCATAATATTCTTCAATTTCAATGGCGCGTATGGCGCGTTTCTTCGTGTCGGTATCGGTATTATTGTGCAGTTGTTTGTAGGTCGAAAGTATAGCCGTGAGCTCTTCGAGGCTCTTCTCTTCGAGCGATGCACGCAAGGCCGCATTTTCGGGAACCGGTATAAGCCTGTAACCGCGCAGCACCGACTCCACATACATACCACTGCCGCCGCACATCACGGGGAAGGCACCACGTTGCTTAATATCTTCATAAGCCGCGAGGAAGTCGCGTTGGAATTCAAAAAGGTTATATTTTTCACCCGCATCCACAATATCGACAAGATGCACAGGCACAACCTTTCCGTCGCGCACGTACTCGCCCAAGTCCTTTCCCGTGCCAATATCCATACCACGATACACCTGACGGCTGTCGGCACTTATAACCTCGCCGCCGACAAGCCGTGCCAAGTCGACCGCAAGAGCAGTCTTGCCACAAGCGGTAGGGCCCACAACGGCCAACATATCATATTTACAACCAGCTTCGCACATCGGCTATAAAAACAAGGTACAATACACCATTATATATATAACACGTTGCGAAGTTACGCAACCTTCGGCACAATAGCAAAATAAATCATACAATAATTTAACGGCCGACAGAGCAAGAAGCTACCGCCGGCGACCACGTTAACACATTACGCGCCGTTTAAGTTAAAAAAATACAAAAAACGATACCACTTTATACTTTTTTAGCAAGCCGCAAGTTATATATAAAAACAAGTTTAAAGATGTACGAAAACCTATTGTGCCTACCCTATTTTCAAGGAATGGGCAAAGACGACATTACCGCCATACTAGACAAGGTGAAGCTCGAATTCAACAACCACGAAGACGGGGAAGTGCTGTGCAACAATGGCAGCGAATGTACCCGATTTCTCATTGTAACCAAAGGCACAACCGAGTCGGTGGCAACTGCGCCCGACGGCAGCTATTCCATAACCGAGGAGCACGAAGCACCATACGCCATTGAACCATACTCAATGTTCGGCTACAATACAAGGTACAGAAGAAAATACACCGCAAAGGGCGGCTGCACCACATTGTCGATAGAGAAAAACTATTTTTTCAGCGAATTCTCAAAACAGGGCATATTCACAATAAACCTCATAAACATAGTGAGCCGCAGAGCGCAGAAAACCGACGACTCAATATGGAAACTAACCCCCACCACCATCGAAGGACGCATAATAGCCTTTATGGCACAAAGGTGCGAAACCACACACGGGCACAAACGCCTTAACATAAAGATGGAGAGGCTTGCCGAGATTTTGTGCGAAACAAGGCTCAACATATCCCGCGCACTCAACAACCTGCAAAACCAGGGGCTGGTAACGCTCAACCGCAAGGAGATTGACATACCCCAGTTCAAGGCATTATTACCTTTTATAAAATAGTATGACCACAGGGGGGAGAAACTGCCATTTACGCACCTTTTGCACAAAAAACTCACCTTTTTTTTGGCATAAACCAATAAACGCACTATCTTTGCACCCGCAAAGTGGGCAACCGCTTGGCAAACAAAGGTAGGTTCCGTAGCTCAGCTGGATAGAGCAACGCCCTTCTAAGGCGTGGGTCGAGCGTTCGAATCGCTCCGGAATCACAAAAGGGAAAGTAAGTTATTTATCTTACTTTCCTTTTTTATATGCTTAGAACGGGGTAATTAAAGGAATATCAATAGTTTAGAGCAACTATATTATGGGGGGGTAAAAGACAAGAGGATTGTCCATTTGAACCCTATTTCTATAAAAAAACAATAACCCTGAAGTATGCTTCGCAGCAGGGACAGCAGGGTCTTACAGCGCAAAGATAAGAACAAGTTTGAAATAAACAAAGAGATATTACTATACAAGTTTTGTCAATCTTGGGCGTTTATATTATCTTCGCACTATTTATTCCCGGTAGCCCCTGATTCGTCAAGCTACCGGGTTTGGTTTTAATAACGATGCAGACTTATCTTTGGATAAGACAGCCTTTTTCCTGACTCCATCATTTATGCAAATTCAGTTTGCATAACAGTAATATTCAATGCACTTTCAATTTTTGAAAGGGTCTCAAGAGATAGGTTTTCACAACCTTTGAGAATTTTAGAGACATATTGCTGGCTA
>SUXO01000063.1 GCA_015060885.1 Bacteroidales bacterium | reverse complement strand
CCTTGCGGCACCTAACTCACGGGCAAACATTCCTCGCACTCTCTCCTGCAAATGCTCGGATAAACACTGTGATTTTAACGGTGCCGGTTTCTTTTTGAGAATTACCATTGCAGGAAATAATTTGTTACACATAGGATGGCATGAGGGAGAACAACTTATTAAAGAATCAACTTGTCCACACTAAATTTCTACTGAACCTATAATATTGCCCTTCTGCCTTGCCTTGCGTCCAAGTTTTTGCAATTTGTTATAAAATAAATTGGAAAATATTTGGTAGCTACGAAAAAAAGACCTACTTTTGCATCGCAATTAAGAATTGCGCACTTATTGGACGTTTAGCTCAGCTGGTTTAGAGCATCTGCCTTACAAGCAGAGGGTCGGCGGTTCGAATCCGTCAACGTCCACCAAACATATCGGACGTTTAGCTCAGCTGGTTTAGAGCATCTGCCTTACAAGCAGAGGGTCGGCGGTTCGAATCCGTCAACGTCCACGTCGCAGCCTACGCATAAATGCGTGGGTTTTTTGTTTATATTTCCCTCTTTACCTTATTTAATAATAATTTTAATAAACTTTATTGCAACAATAGGTGTTTATGCTTAAAAAGTACTATTTTTGCAATGTAAAATAAAAAACATAGAATACGCGTGTTGTGCATTAAGGTTATGTGCGGTGCCGTAGTCTATAATCGGAACAGTTATTACACAAATATGGAATTGAACATTTTAACAGCAGTATCACCAATTGATGGGCGTTACAGAGGCAAGACCGACGCGCTTGCAGAGTACTTCTCGGAGTATGCACTTATGAAATATCGTGTATTCGTTGAAATCGAATATTACATTGCATTGTGCGAATTGCCCATTCCCCAGCTCTCAGGGGTAGACTCTTCTCTTTTCCCAAAATTGCGCGAGATATATTCGGCCTTCACAACAGCCGATGCGTGCCGCATAAAGGAGATTGAAAAGACAACAAACCACGATGTAAAGGCTGTTGAATATTTCATAAAGGAGAAGTTCGACGCGATAGGCGGCCTCGACGAGTACAAGGAATTTGTGCACTTCGGCCTCACATCGCAGGATATAAACAATACATCTATCCCCTGCTCCATAAAGGATGCGCTCGAAAAGGTGTACTATCCCGCAATAGAGGAACTGATAGCCCAGTTGAAAGAGTACGCGGCAGCCTGGAAAGATATCCCTATGCTCGCCCGTACCCACGGACAGCCTGCCTCTCCCACCCGTTTGGGCAAGGAGGTTATGGTGTTTGTGTATCGCCTGGAAACACAGCTTGCCGAGCTTAAAAAATGTACAATCTCGGCAAAATTCGGTGGTGCTACCGGCAATTTCAATGCCCACAGCGTTGCCTATCCCTCTATCGACTGGGTTTCGTTCGCCAATAAGTTCGTAGCCGAGAACCTGGGTTTGCAGCGCGAACAGTATACCACCCAGATATCGAACTATGACAACCTTGCCGCGCTCTTCGATGCAATGCGCCGCATCAATGTCATAATTATGGACATGGACAAGGACTTCTGGCAATATATATCGATGGAGTTCTTTAAGCAGAAGATCAAAGCCGGCGAGGTGGGTTCAAGTGCAATGCCTCACAAGGTAAACCCCATCGACTTCGAGAACAGCGAGGGCAACTTGGGCATAGCCAATGCCATACTCGACCACCTCTCGATGAAGCTCCCCATCTCCCGCTTGCAGCGCGACCTCACCGACTCTACCGTGCTCCGCAACGTGGGTGTTCCAATGGGACATATGATGATAGCCGTAAAGAGTTCATTGGTTGGCCTTCGCAAGCTGTTGCTTAATGAAAAGGCAATATATGACGAACTCGACAATTGTTGGAGCGTTTGTGCCGAGGGTATACAGACTATCCTTCGTCGTGAGGCCTATCCCAACCCTTACGAGGCTTTGAAAGCACTCACACGCACCAATGAGGGCATAAACCGCAACACCCTGTTGCAGTTTATCGAAACTCTCGATGTTGCCGAAAGCGTGAAAGAGGAGTTGCGCAACATCACCCCCCACTCCTACACAGGACGATAAGAGAAACAGAATTGGACCGTGAGGTTCGTAAAAACAACAATAAATGGATAATTTTAAAGAAAGACGCTCGGATAACAATTTCCGAGGAGGCAGGAGAGAGCGCAAGTCGTTCAACCCCAATTTCAACGATGAAAACAGAGTAAATTCACGTTCACGTTACAACAGCCACTCGGATGGCCGCCCGCAGTTTGCGCGCACAGAGCGTCGTGGAAATTTTGAACAAGGTAGCGATTACGGTCGTTACAAGTCGCATAACAGAGCAGGCCGCGATTTCGGCAACGAAGGCGGCAATCGCGGCACTTACAACAGCAATCGCTACCAGTCGTCACAGCAGGGTGCTCCCCGCGGTGCAGGTGGCAACACATACGGTGCGCGTGGAACCCGCAAGGCCTACGACCCCAATGCCAAATACAGCGCAAAGAAGCGCATAGCCTACAAGGAGGCAGCAATTGACCCCAATGCGCCTGTGCGTCTTAATAAATATCTTGCCAACGCAGGAATCTGTTCGCGTCGTGAGGCCGACAACTACATTGAAGCAGGCCTTATAACCGTTAACGGCGTTGTGGTGACCGAGCTTGGCACAAAGATAACTCCGGGCGACGATGTACGTTTCAACAGCGAGCGCGTGAATCCCGAACGTAAGGTGTATGTGCTGCTCAACAAGCCCAAAGACTGTGTAACAACCGTCGACGACCCGCAAGAGCGCAAAACCGTGCTCGACTGCTTGCGTGGCATCGGCAAGGAGAGAATATACCCGGTGGGCCGCCTCGACCGCAACACAACCGGTGTGCTCTTGCTCACAAACGATGGCGACCTTGCCTCAAAGCTCACACACCCCAAATTTATGAAGAAAAAGGTGTACCACGTTACCTGCGACAAGAACGTAGCAATGAGTGACATGGACCTCCTGGTCAATGGAATAGAGCTCGAAGACGGCAACGTATATGCCGACGAGGTTACATACGTAAACGAGGCCGACCGCTCACAGATAGGGATAGAGATACACTCTGGCAAGAACCGTATCGTGCGCCGTATGATGGAACACCTCGGTTACAAGGTGCAGAAACTCGACCGCGTACTCTTTGCCGGTCTTACCAAGAAGAACCTTAAACGTGGCGATTGGCGTTATCTCACAGAGAAGGAGGTAAATATGCTCCGTATGGGTGCTTATGAATAAAAAGTGAAAAACATAAATACGAAATGGAAACAATAAAACGAACCAGAATATCGGACCTGCTTAAAAGCAAGGAAGTAGGTACGCTAGTGAATGTGAAAGGCTGGGTGCGCACCCGCCGTAACAGCAAACAGGTAGCCTTTGTTGCGCTCAATGACGGCTCTATCATAAACAATGTACAGGTGGTTATCGATGTCGAAAAGTTCGATGAGGAACTCATCAAGCAATTTACCACAGGAGCCTGTTTGAGCGTTAACGGAACACTTGTGGAGTCGATAGGTGGCGGCCAGTCGGTTGAAATACAGGCAACAGAAATAGAACTGCTCGGTGCTTGCGACAGTACATATCCCTTGCAGAAGAAGGGTCAGACAATGGAGTATATGCGCACCGTTGCCCACTTGCGTCCTCGCACCAACACCTTCGGTGCAGTGTTCCGCATACGTCACAATATGGCCTATGCCATACATAAATTCTTCCACGACAAAGGTTTCTACTACTTCCACACTCCGCTCATCACAGCGTCGGACTGCGAGGGTGCGGGCCAGATGTTCCAGGTTACCACAATGAACCTATACGACTTGAAGAAAGACGAGAACGGCAGCATAATATATGACAACGACTTCTTCGGCAAACAGGCAAGCCTCACTGTGTCGGGGCAGCTCGAAGGTGAGCTCGCTGCAACAGCGTTAGGCTCCATATACACCTTTGGTCCCACCTTCCGTGCCGAAAATTCAAACACACCCCGTCACCTTGCCGAGTTCTGGATGATAGAGCCCGAAGTTGCCTTCAATGACATCTTCGACAATATGGACCTTGCCGAGGAGTTCATAAAATATTGCGTGCAGTGGGCGCTCGACCACTGTATGGAGGATATCACATTCCTCAACAATATGATAGACAAGGGGCTCATTGAGCGTTTGCGCTCAATAGTGGACACGGAGTTCGTGCGTTTGAGCTACACCGAGGGTATAAAAATTCTCGAAGCAGCCGTTGCCGGTGGCCATAAGTTCGAGTTCCCCATATTCTGGGGTGCCGACCTCGCATCGGAGCACGAACGTTACCTTGTCGAAAGCCACTTCAAACGCCCTGTAATCCTCACCGACTATCCCAAAGAGATAAAAGCCTTCTATATGAAGCAGAACGAGGATGGCAAGACCGTTCGAGCAATGGACGTACTCTTCCCCAAAATAGGTGAAATCATCGGCGGTTCGGAGCGTGAGGCCGACTACGACAAGTTGCTCGCCCGCATCGAAGAGATGAATATACCAATGAAGGATATGTGGTGGTATCTCGACACTCGCCGTTATGGCTCTTGCCCCCACTCCGGTTTCGGCTTGGGCTTCGAGCGTCTGTTGCTCTTCGTGACAGGTATGTCGAACATACGCGACGTGATACCTTTCCCCCGTACCCCGAACAACGCAGAATTCTAAAAACAGCAAGCTATGAACAACCGATATTGTGTAATAATGGCCGGCGGCATAGGCTCACGCCTGTGGCCGTTGAGTCGCAAGGATACCCCAAAACAGTTCCACGACCTCTTGGGGTGTGGCCGCACCCTGTTGCAACAGACATTCGACAGGTACAGTCGTGTTGTTCCCAAAGAGAATATAATAGTATCCACCCACATCGACTATTCGGCTCTTGTGCGTGAGCAGTTGCCCCAGCTGCCCATCGACCAGGTCCTTCACGAGCCGGCCTTCCGTGGCACTGCTCCCAGTATAGCCTATGTGGCCTGCCACATACGCCAGCTTAACCCCAATGCCAACATTGTTGTTGCGCAAGCCGACCAGTTGGTCCTCAACGAGGAACTCTTTGTCGAAACCGTGGAGCGCGGGCTCGACTTTGTATCCAAAAACAACAAGCTTGTGGCGGTGGGTATAAAGCCGACAGTGCCCGAAACCCGTTACGGCTACATTCAGGCCGATGCCCCCGTGGAGGGCTTTGACGGTATGTATAACGTGCGCACATTTACCGAAAAACCCGAATACGAGTTTGCCAAGATATTTATGGAGAGTGGCGAGTTTTATTGGAACTCCGGTATCTACATTTGGAATGTAAACACCATAATAGATACAATGACCACCTATCTGCCCGAAATGATGGGCGAGCTCGAAAAGGTGTTCCGCGAGATACCGGTGCGTGCCGAGCGTCGCAAGCGCGGGTACGAAATATACACCTCTTTCCCCAATGCCTCAATGGATATGAGCGTTATGGAGCGCGCCGACAACGTTTGCCTGCTTGTGGGTGAGTTCGGGTGGGCCGATATAGGAACCTGGGATACCCTTTATGGAACCCTGCCAAAGGATACCGATGGAAATACCGTTATGCAGTCGCGTACACTCAAATACGACAGCCGCAATAATGTAATATCGGCTCCACAGGGCAAGCTGGTCGTGTTGCAGGGTGTCGAGGATCTTCTTGTGGTCGACAACGGCAATGTCCTTATGCTCTGCAAGAAGGGTAGTGAAAAGCATATACGCAAGTTCCTCAACGATGTGCGTATGAAGCTTGGTGAAGAGTATTTGTAAGAAGGAGATTTCATGAGAATAATAAATCCTCGCCGCGGCGAGGATTTGGCTCACCTGCAAAAGTCGGGGGAATAAAACTTTCTCACTCCTAAATCCTCGGTGGCCCGTGAGATATTCTTTCTATCATTGAAACTCCTTTATTTACTTTTTGTCGCTCAAAAAGTAACAAAAACGCCCGGCACACGGGGCGTTCAAGTCGCTCTTGTCTCTGCTCGTGAATTGCTTTAAGCAATATAACTCGTTCGACACTCGCTTGTCGCTGCAAGCCTTTCTGCCGTTTGCAGGGTGCTGCGTAATTAAATGTAATTTAATAGACAATGCTTGCAGCAA
>SUXO01000021.1 GCA_015060885.1 Bacteroidales bacterium | reverse complement strand
GTGAACAAAGAACCGAGCGACTGATTTTTCTCGCGTGCCGGGCGTTTGGTTCTTTGCGCGACAAAGAACGTCAAAGATATATTTCCAATGAGAGAATAACCGACAAATAACACCGAGAAGTCAAAAGCAAGAATGTTTAGTATCGTATATAGTGAGTGCACACACCTTTTTGCTACTGAGCCACAAAAAAAGGCAGGCACTTTGGGCCTACCACAAAAAAAGTTTTGCTGCACGACGAGAACGATGAAACTCCGAGAAAAAATGATTTGAGAGCTCTACCCCTTTGTAATCCACCGGCTCTCTAAAGCTACCCGAAGGTTGTGGCCCGCCATTGGGATACCGAAGCTGTCTCGGTTTTCATATAAATTGATGAGTTTCCCAGTCGCTCGTACAGCAAAACCTATACAAATATAATTCACTTTTTATAGATAAACAACCCATAGCCCTGTTTTTTTCGCATTTTAAGGCAATATCACATCTTTTACCGCAAATAAAGGAAATGTACGCACAAAAAAAATAACCGAGGATATCTCCTCGGTTATTTTTTTTGTGTATCGTGGGTAAGAATTACTTCTTAACCTTGTCTACGATAGCTTTGAACGCTGCGGGGTTGTTCATAGCGAGGTCGGCAAGAACCTTACGGTTGATTTCGATACCTGCTTTGTGAAGAGCACCCATCAACTGTGAGTAAGAGAGGCCTTCGAGACGAGCAGCGGCGTTGATACGCTGAATCCACAATGCGCGAAA
Source organism: Bacteroidales bacterium (assembly GCA_015060885.1). GTDB lineage: Bacteria > Bacteroidota > Bacteroidia > Bacteroidales > Bacteroidaceae > HGM04593. The sequence continues at coordinate 35,940 of SUXO01000021.1, read as the reverse complement.
CTCGCGTTTCTTGTTACGACGGTCACGGAATGCATAGGTAAGACCTTTCTCCCAAGTGTTCTTGGCTACGGTCCATACATTCTTTCTTGCACCAAAGTAACCTCTGGTCAAACCTAAAATTTTCTTTCTTCTTGCTCTTGAAGCAACGTGATTTACTGATCTTGGCATAGTTTTAAATCTTTTGAATGTTAGCGCCGTCCATTTTAACGGGCTTGCTTGCTAATACATTCGGTTAATAATACAATACTTAACGCAATGACAACAATTCCTTAACACTTTTAACATTGGCAGAATCGAGGGTTGTGAAGTGTACAAGGTTTCTCTTCTGCTTCTTTGTCTTTTTAGTCAAGATGTGACTGTGATAAGCATGTTTTCTTTTAATTTTACCTGTTCCGGTAAGAGCGAATCTTTTTTTGGCACCGGAGTTAGTTTTAACTTTTGGCATTTTATAAAAAATTATTAGTTAATATTTATCGGTAGCGTACTATCCAACACTACTCGCTTTTATTCTTCGGTCTTGGGAGCCTCGGGCTTTGCGGGCTTCTCTTTCTTTGCGGGAGCCGCTTTCTTGGGCGACACCATAATTGTCATTCTCTTGCCTTCGAGCACAGGCATCATATCGAGCTTGCCGTACTCTTCGAGGTCTTTTGCAAAACGGAGCAAGAGTATCTCGCCCTGCTCTTTAAAGAGGATTGAACGGCCTTTAAAGAAGACATAGGCTTTTACCTTGTCGCCGTCGCCCAGGAAACTTATCGCGTGTTTGAGCTTGAAGTTATAGTCGTGGTCGTCGGTCTGCGGGCCGAAACGTATCTCCTTGACATCTATCTTCACCTGCTTCGCTTTCTGCTCCTTCTGGCGTTTTTTCAGCTGATAAAGGAATTTTGAATACTCTATCAAACGACAAACCGGCGGGTTGGCCGAGGGTGATATTTCAACCAAGTCAAGACCTTTTTCGTCGGCAAGGTCGAGGGCCTTGTGCAAGGGAAGCACCACTGATTCTATGTCGTCGCCTACAATGCGTACTTCGTTTGCACGAATCTGTTCGTTTATACGATATTGATTCTTAATGTTGTCGTTCTTCATTAATTAAGTTTGATAAAGTATTTATTCGTTTTTCCTCTATGTTGCTAAAAAATCGTCGCAAATTTACGACTTATTTATCACATAACGAAGAGGTTTTGCTCTTTTTTTCGCATTTTTTTGAAATTCACGCCCTTTTCCGGCTTATTTATCACGAAAAGAGGCTCACGGGTAAAGCCTGCGAGCCTCTTTTATGGAGTTTCAACAAATTATTGCGCGGGAGCCTGCTCCTTGCGTATGCGGCGTGTGCGTATCTCCTCGCTGATGGCTGCAATGAAGTCGGCAATGGGTTTCACACCCTCGTCGCCTGCAAAACGGCTGCGCACTGCCACTGTCGCGCTCTCCTCTTCCTGCTGGCCGAGGACAAGCATATAGGGGATGCGGCTGTTGCGCGCGTCGCGAATCTTGTAACCGATTTTTTCGGAGCGGTTGTCGACCGAGCAGAGTATGCCGTTCTTTTTGAGCTCGGCAGCCACCTTTTCGGCATAGTCGCCATATTTTTCGGAGATGGGAAGAACGCGCACCTGTTCGGGGCAGAGCCAGGTGGGGAACTTGCCTTCGTATTTCTCAATGAGCCAGGCGAGGGTGCGCTCGTAGCAACCCATACTTGTACGGTGGATGATGTAGGGGCGTACCTTCTCGCCGTTCTGGTCGATGTAGAACATATCGAACTGGGCTGCAAGGAGCGCATCCCACTGAACGGTTATCATTGTATCCTCTTTGCCATATACGTTCTTGGCATTGATGTCCACTTTGGGGCCATAGAAGGCGGCACCGCCAACCTCCTCTACGAAAGGTATTTCGAGGTCGATGAGCATTTCGCGTATATGCTGCTGTGTCTGTTCCCAGACTTCGGCATCGCCAATGTATTTCGCACGGTTTTCGGGGTTCCACTTGGCAAGAACGTATGTTACGTCGTTCTGCAAGCCGAGTGTTTCCATAACGTGCTTTGCAAGGGCAAGACACTTCTTGAACTCTTCGACCATCTGGTCGGGGCGCACGATGAGGTGTCCTTCGCTGATGGTGAACTGGCGCACACGGGTAAGGCCGTGCATTTCGCCCGAATCCTCGTTGCGGAAGAGTGTCGATGTTTCGCTGTAACGCAAGGGAAGGTCGCGGTAAGAGTGCTGTGTTGCCTTGTAGACATAGTACTGGAAGGGGCAGGTCATAGGGCGAAGGGCAAAGACCTCCTTGTCGTTCTCCTCGTCGCCAAGAACGAACATACCGTCCTTGTAGTGGTCCCAGTGGCCCGAAATCTTGTAGAGGTCGCTTTTGGCCATAAGGGGTGTCTTGGTACGGATGTAACCCCACTCGTTATCCTCGATATCTTCTATCCAGCGTTGCAAGGTCTGTATTATTTTCGCTCCTTTGGGCATAAGCAGGGGAAGGCCCTGGCCTATGACATCGACAGTGGTGAAGAGTTCCATTTCACGGCCTATCTTGTTGTGGTCGATGTTCTTGATGTGCTCCAAATGAGCAAGGAATGCTTCGAGTTCCTCTTTCGAGAAGAAGGCTGTTCCGTAGATGCGGGCAAGCGCAGCGTTGTTCTTGTCGGCACGCCAGTAGGCTGTCGAGGTAGAGAGCAGCTTGAAGCCTTTTATGAGCTTTGTATTGAGCAAATGGGGGCCCATACAGAGGTCGACAAAATCGTCCTGCGAGTATATTGTAATGTTCTCGCCTTCGGGGATTGCGTCGATGAGTTCCAGTTTATAGGGCTCGTTCATTGCCTTCATCATCTCAATGGCTTCGGCACGTGAAACGCTCTTGCGTTCGATACGGGGGTTCGATTTTATGATCTTCTTCATCTCCTTCTCAATTTCGGCAAGGTTCTCCTTGGTAAAGGGAGGACAATCGAAATCGTAGAAGAAGCCGTTCTCTGTGGCAGGGCCTATGGTGAGCTTGGCTTCGGGGAAGAGGTGTTTCACAGCCTCGGCCATAATGTGGGTGGCTGTGTGGCGCAACACGTGCAGAGCCTCTTTGCTCTCTATGCCCACGAGCTGTGCCTCGCAGCCGTCGGCGGGCACGTCGCGCAAGTCTATAACATTGTCGCCTACCTTTGCGGCAACTACACTGTTCAGGATTTTGGGGTCGACCGAGGAAAGGATTTCTATGAAGGATTTTCCTTCGGCTGCAAACTCCTGCACACCTCCGTCGGGGAAAATTAGTTTAATCATAACGTATATCTTTTATTTTTACTACTTACAAACTGCCACGCCTTTGTCATTTTCACAAGCGCTGCACTGAATTAATCTCCAAAAAACAGCAGAGATTTATGCAACGGGCGCAGCCTACTTTCACTACATTATGCAAAGATAATAAAAATAAGAAATATGCAAACGGGATTATCTTTTTTTATAAGAAGCTGTTCAAATTTCTTTCTAAAAAGAAGGGATGGGCTCTTTCATTCGCCCGACTCCTTGTAACGCTTTATGACATTGTAGGCCGAATAGATACCAAGCTCGCCGGCACGGCTTAAATCGGCAATAGCCTGTTCGGTGTTGCCAAGATAGAGATGGGCAAGGCCGCGGTTATAGTAGGCCTCGGCAAATTTGTCGTCAAGTCTTATGGCTTCGCCATAATCGACTACCGCCGACTTGAAATCGTTGAGCTTCACGCACACATTGCCACGGTTGAAGAAGGCCTGGGGAAAGTCGGGCATAAGTGCAACAACCTTGTCGAGGTCGCTCTTTATCAACAGATATTCCATATCGGGGAGCCCGGAGCCGCGCTTCACAGCCACCGGATTGTCGCCTGCATTCATTGTGGCAAGATGCTCTCCTTCGAGCAACTTGTAACGCACAAAAGCGCGTGTGAAATATATGCTCCACAGCTCGCCGTCGAGCGTGAGGGCGGCATCGAGGTCGTCAATTGCCGACGAAAGGTCTTGCACGAGATAATAGTCTATGGCACGTGCCAGACGGAAATAGAGGTCATCGGGGTTTTCGTCGATACTTTTCGACAGCGCATCGACGCTTGCGAAGTGGCGTTCCACCTCGTTGGAGGCGAGCGCACGCTCGCCATTGGTAAGTATCACCCTGTAAGGCAACAGACTGTTCTTGTTGAACTCCTCGACAGGGGCATAAAAGCCTTCGTTGCGCAGTTCCTGGACATCTTCGTAGTATGTGAGAACGAACATTGGTTCGAGTTCCACCGGCATTTGGCGGTTCTGCACCTTGCCGCGGTACTCGGTGGTGTAATCCTTGTCGATGCTGTTTTCGGCAGCAATCATCTTGTTGTAGTTGCGCACATTGCGGTCGGAGCGTTTGCGTGTCTTTTCGCCCTCGCCGTCACTGCCGCCACTGCCCGACCGGCCAAGATAGCTGTCGGTCATATTGTTGAGCAGCCAGGCCTCATCCTTTTCGGCACCCTTTATGTCGCCCACCTTGCGCAAAGCGGCAGCACGGCAACGGTAGCCATATTCGAATTGGGGATAGACGGCAAGCACCTTGGAGTAATCGTCTATTGCTGCACGCAGGTCACCTGTCTGGTCGAGCAAGAGGGCGCGGTTGAAGCGTGCCATCGTATTGTCGGCATCAATGCCGAGTACAAAGTCGAAGTCCTCTATCGCGCGGTTGTCGTCGCCCACCTGCATTCGCAAAAGACCACGGTTGTAATGGCCCACGAAATTGGCAGGTTCCACATAGAGAGCCATATCATAGTCATCCATTGCACCGCGCAGGTCGTTGCGGTGGTAGCGTATGAGAGCGCGGTTGAGATAGCTGCTGCAACGCCCCGGCATAAGTTCTATGGCGCGGTCCATATCGGCCTCGGCTTTTTCGTAATGCTCCACTTGGGCATTCACAAGAGCACGCATTTCGTAGGTGTCGCACGAATAGGGGTCGCTGGCGACAGCCTCATCGGCCATTCTGATAGCCGTCAAGGTATCTTTGAGCTCCATCGATATGTGTACGCGCATAAGATAGCCCACGGTGTAGCGCGGTGCGAAGTAAAGAAGTGAGTCGACAACTGCGGCAGCAGTGCCCCACTCTTCGCCCTGAACGGCTGTCGCTGCAAGGTTCTGCCACAGGACAGGGTTCTGCGGGTCATATTTTATTGCCGAACGGAAGTCGGCCATAGCACCTGCTATACTGTCGCGCTTGGCACGGCACATTCCTCGCAACTGGTAGCTGCGCGAAACGTAGGGGTTTTTCTCTATGGCCTTGTCGAGGTCCTCTTCGGCTCCTTTATAGTCGTCGAGATAGTATTTAGCAAGGCCGCGAAAGAAGTAGGGTTCGTGAAGAAAGGGCTTCGACTCTATCACCCTGTTGAAATACTGGATTGAGAGCACATAATCCTCGAAATAAAGCGCATTGCGCCCTATGAGCATAATGCGGTCGGTGTTGAGCTGGGCCTGCAAGGGCAACAGCGCAAGCAGTGCGACAATGAGGATTGAGGCTCTACGGAACATATTACGGCCCGGTTTATGAAAATGCCATTATTTGAGCACGCGCTTGGTCTTGTAGGCACAATGCGCCTTGCCCTTCAACAGGTTCATAAGGCGGTTCTTGTTCATCTGACGGCGCAGGGGCGAAAGGCGGTCGGCAAAGACCTTGCCCTCCAAATGGTCGAACTCGTGCTGCATAACGCGGGCAAGATAACCGTCAACCCACTCGTCGTGCTCCACAAAATTCTCGTCCATATATTTCACGTGGATACGTGTGGGGCGAGTAACCTTTTCGTGTATGCCGGGAAGGCTTAAACAGCCCTCTTCCATCGACTCGGTATCGTCGGATGTTTCAAGAATGTGAGCGTTGATGTAGACACGGCGGAAGTCCTTGAATTCGGGGAAGTCCTCGGCAAGAACATCGAGGTCCACTACAACAAGGCGTATCGCAAGGCCTATCTGCGGTGCTGCCAGGCCGATGCCTTCGGCACTGTGCATTGTTTCGAACATATCTTCAATGAGCTTGCCGAGTTCGGGATAATCGGGGGTGATATCCTCGGCCACTTTGCGCAACACGGGCTGGCCGTAAAGGTAGATGGGTAGTATCATATTCTATTTTGTTTGTTATTCTGTTCTCATTCTGCGGCTCTCCATATAGGATTGCAATATTATAACGGCACTCACCTCGTCGACAAGTGCCTTGTCGCGGCGCGCCATTTTGCCTATCCCCGATTCGAGGATGGCTCTCTGGGCAAGTACCGACGTGAAACGCTCGTCGTAATACTCCACCGGGATTGCGGGCAACAACTTGCGCAAGCGGTTCACAAAGGGCTCTATGCGGCCCATATTTTCCGACGGGCGGTTGTTCATCTGCTTGGGCAGGCCTACGATTATGCGCTCAACAGGCTCGCGCTCCACATAGGAGAGAATGAAACGTTCGAGTTCCACGGTGGCAACAGTTGCAAGCCCGTTGGCTATTATCTGCAACTCGTCGGTCACCGCTATGCCGGTACGTTTCTTTCCATAATCAATCGCCAACAGTCGTGCCATAGTCGTTAATCCAATAATGTGCAAAGGTAACCAAATTGGGCGAAAGGAAGAGCCAACAAATGCAAAAAAATGCTTTTATAACAAAAATGCGGCCCGAAAGCCGCATTTTTATTTGTAAAGATGGAATATTCGCTCCATCGCCTTCCATTTATCGTTCGACGAAGCCCCCTTTTCGGCCTCCTGGAAGATTGACATATAGTCCTCCCACTCCTGTTGCCGTGGCAATGTTGCAAGGCGTGCCATTGCGGTGTCCCAATCGAAGTCGACAGGTGTCTCCACTATCATAAACAGGCGGGTACCCACAAGGTAGATTTCCATTTCAAGGATGCCCACCTCACGTATTCCGTCGAGCACCTCCTTCCAAGCCTCACCCTCGCTGTGACGGCGACGGTATTCGGCAATGAGTTCGGGATTGTCTTTGAGTTCGAGTGTCTGGCAGTAACGCTTTACCTCACAGCCATACTTCTGAACCTTGTAGCCGGTAGAAGGGGTTTCCATTCGGGATTACTTGTTGTAGAGCAACCAAGCCTTCTGGAAGTCGGCGTTGTCGGGGTTATTGGCCTTGAACTGCTCACGATACTCGGCAGCCTGCTGCTTGGTGTCGAAAGAGCCGCATACAACGCGGTACATTCCTGTTGCAGGGTTCTGGACTATAATTGCATTGTAACCCTGGGCAATGAGTCCCTCTTTAACCGACTCGGCACCCTCTTTGCGACCGAAACTGCCACATACAACGCTGAAATCCTTCAACGAGCCTTCGGCACCCGAAGCAAGCACTACCTTTTCGGTGCGGAACGATGTATCGATGTTGGAAGCGGTGTTCTGCACTGCTGCTGTTGTCGATGTTACGGGAGCAATCTCAATGGGTTCGTTGGCCTGGCCCTGTCCCTGGGCAAGTTCGAGCTGCTGTGCCTGGTCGTAAGCCTTCTTATATTCCGACTTTGATGTCTTACAAGATGTGAAAGCAAACACTGAGCAAAGAGCCAAACCGAATACAAATAATTTCTTCATTCTATTCATTTTTTAAAAATTCAACATAAAAAACACTCTGCCGCCACCGGTGGCAGCAGATTTCTTTGCAAAAATAATAATAAAAGGGCGTTGGCACAACTAAACGGGGAGTTTTTTATAGTCCCCATTCGGGAGCAGTTGCGGGCAAGAACTGTTTTTCACCCTTTTTAAGTGATTTTGCCGACATTACGGCCACGCCGTTTGTTAATATACAACAAAACAGATAACACCTATGGCATTTATAGATTATTACAAAGTACTTGGAGTGAGCCACGATGCATCGGAGGCCGATATAAAAAAGGCATACCGCCGCCTGGCAAAGAAGTATCACCCCGACATCAACAAAGAGGACCCGCAGGCCGAGGAGCGTTTCCAGGCAATAAACGAGGCCAACGAGGTGCTGGGCAACCCCGAAAAGCGCAAGAAGTATGACGAATATGGCGAGCACTGGAAGCACGCCGATGAGTTCGAGGCGCAACGCAGGGAGTATAACAGCCACGACGGCGGATGGGGTTATGGAGAGTTCGGCGGTTGGGGCGATTTCAGCGGGAACAGCGAGAACGCCAGCGGATTCAGCGATTTCTTTGAGCAATTGTTCGGTTCAATGGGCAACAACCGCAGGGCAAGGCGACAGGACTTGCAAGCAACGCTAACCATTACGCTGCGCGAAGCCGCAACCACCCACAAGCAGACATTCTCCATAAACGGCGAGAATATAAGGATAACCATTCCGGCCGGCATTGCCAATGGGCAAAAGATACGTCTGCGGGGCTATGGCACCGCTATGCCCGACGGCAGCCGCGGCGATCTTTACATTACTATAAACGTGGAGCCCGACAATATATTCGCGCGCGATGGCGACAATCTCCTGCTGACCGCGGGCATCGATGTTCTCACTCTGCTCACAGGCGGCAGCATACAACTGCCCACCCTCAACGGCAATGTAAGGACAAACATAAAGGCCGGTACACCACCCGACAGCAAACTGCGCCTCAAAGGAAAGGGGTTCCCGCTTTACAAGAAAGAGGGGCAATGCGGCGACCTCATTGTAACGCTGAAAGCCATTATGCCCACACTCAACGAGAAGCAGAAGCAACTGCTGGAACAGGCAAAAAGCCTCTCCGACAAATAAGGGAGAGGCTTTTTGCTTTTTAAGTATATATGACACATCAGTTAGTTATACACAGCAACAAAGCCGTTGAGATAGGTAGCAAAGAGGAGCCACAACATATAAGGCACCATAAGCCAGCCTGCAAGTTTACGCACAACGAAACAGCCGGCCACATAAATGAGAGCGAGCATATCCATTGCCAGAATAACCACAAGCCCCATAAGCGGCGACTGCATATAGAAGAAACAGAAGCTCCACGCGATATTGAAAAGCAGCTGCAAGGAGAACAACGTGAACAACAGGCGTGAGTAGATTGAGCGTTCACCCCACAGGATACCGGCCGCCACACCCATAAGGATATAAAGCACGCTCCACACCACAGGGAAAACAGCCGCCGGCGGAGTCAATGGCGACTGTACCAAAGTATAATACCACATCTCCAAAGAGGAGGCTTGCAACAGACGTGACACATAACCGGCAAGCAGGCACAATGCCACAAAGAGAATAACGGGAACAATTTTTTTCATAAAAAGAAACTTTTTATAAATAAACATCGCCGGAGAAGAATTGTTCCGCATAAAGTGGAAAAACGCTACAACCTTATGAGGCCATAGCGTTTTATCATATATCGGCTGCTGTATTTACCCGTTCTGTTCGGTCTGTTCTTTATCCTGCTTCGCCTTTATCACATCGTTTATCTGCGAACTCGAATGGTAAGGCACCTTGCCGGCGGGAACATATTTGCTCGACTCGCTCAGGTGCGTATCCTGGTCGTCGAAGAAGATGTGCGCACCGAACGCCTTCAACAGCTCGTCCTTGCGCAAACCGCCGAGGAAGTAAGCCTCGTCGACATAAACGCCCCACTTGCGCAGAGTCTTTATAACGCGGAAGTGCGAGGGAAGGCTGCGCGATGTCACTATTGCCAGACGCAGCGGGGAGAGTTCTATTGATGTGGGCAGGCACTCCTGTATGGCCGACAGCTTTTTGAGCAGATTGGCAAAGGGGCCCTCCTTCAAGGGAACATCGGCATTCTCCTTTTCATACTTGTAGAAGGCATCGATACCCTCCTCCTTAAAGCGGCACTCCGACTCGTCGGAGAAGATGACCGCGTCGGCATCGAAGGCTATCTTCACACGGCTGTCCTCGGGGTTAAAGTCGGTGGGAGGAGCATAGATGAGCGCGGCAGCGCATATTCCCGAATCGATCACGCGCTGTACATCGCCCTCGTCTTTCGATAGGAAGAGGTCGATGGAGAATGCTTTCAGATACTTGGAGAGCGACTCGCCGCCCGACAGTGCCACGCGGGTAATGTCGAGGCCGTAAACGTCGAGCGATTTGAGCATACGCATACCTGTTTCGGGGCTGTTGCGCGACATAACCACAACCTCCACAATGGGGCGATTGGCCTGTTTGTTGAGTTCCAGTAGGCTCTTCACAAGGTAAAAGGCTGTACCCTTTTCAAGCGGTTCATCCTCGTGTTCTTCCTGGTATTTTCTGTATTTGGCAACGCCGTAGCGTTCAAAAATCTCGTTCTCCTTTTCAAGGTCGAAGAGCGCGCGCGACGACACACCCACAACCAAACGTCCGTCCAAGTTCTCCATATATATTCTTAATGCTATATTCTCTTTTATCAGAAACTGTTAAATTCAAGGGTTCAAAATTAACTCATTTAGGCTCACAAATCAATAAAAAGCAGGTTAATTTTAGTTGCAGCCACAATTTCTTTCAAAAAAAGACCTATCTTCGCGGCCACAAACAAGAGAGAAAAGCGATGATTAAAGATATTGTATTCGATTTTGGCGGAGTGCTCACACAGATTGATGCCGACAAGGCACTGGAACGTTTCGGGGAGATTGGCGTGCCCCACCCCGAAGAGTATCTGAACTCCTACCGGCAGAAAGGCCCCTTCTTCTCATTGGAGAACGGCGATATAACAGCCGAAGAATTCTGCAAGGAGCTTACCGCGATATGCGGCCGCACAATAACATACGAGGAGGCGAAATATGCGTGGCTCGGTTTCATTGTGAAGGTTCAGGAGGAGTTTATGGAGTTCCTCCAACAGTTGCGCCCACGCTACCGCCTGTCGGTATTGAGCAACACCAACCCGTTCCTGCAAGGATGGGCACGCAGCAGCGAGTTCACTCCCTGTGGCAAGTCGCTCGACGACTATTTCGACCTGCTCTTTTTAAGTTACAGAATGAATTGTTCCAAGCCCGGCGAGGAGATTTACCGCAAGATGCTGCTCGAAGGCAATATGAGGCCCGAAGAGACACTTTTCCTCGATGACAGCGCAAAGAACATTGCCACGGCAAGGGAACTTGGCATAAATGTTTTGCAAGTGGGCAACGGCGAGGACTGGCGCGACACCCTCGCGAAGGTGCTTACAGAGGATTGATGATACAAAGAAGAGGGAGCAACACATCACGCGTTGCTCCCTCTTCTTTGTATAACATTCTATTTTTCCAATCCCATTGAGTCGGAAAGTTCTTTCGCACGGGCGAGGGCCAAGTGAATATCGGAACAGATATTTTCGGCACCTACCATTGCCGCGATACCCGACTTGCGCAGTTTCTCGGCAACATTGTCGTGAACGCCCGAAAGGATTACGGTGCGGTTCTCGTTAAGCGACGACTGCACAAAGATTTCGAGGTTATGCAAGCCTGTTGAGTCGATGAATGTAACCTTTCTCATACGTATTATACGAATGGGCGAAGCATCGGTTTCACGGGTAAGCTCGTCGAACTTTGTTGCGATACCAAAGAAGAAAGGACCTTCGATTTCAAATACATCGACACCGGCGGGAATAGAGAGTATCTCGTCGTGCTCACCGTCGTGATGCACTTCAAGTTCATCGGTAACGACCGACACGGTAGTGCTGTCCATAACACGCTTCATAAATATTACCACTGCCATTACGAGGCCCACCTCGATTGCGAATGTAAGGTCGAAGAATACAGTGAGCAACAGAGTGACAAACAACACGCTTGTACCCGACATTGTAGCCTTGCACATTGAGCGTATGGTGCGCCAGCCGCTCATATTGTACGATACCATAACAAGCACACCGGCAAGACAGGGCATAGGTATTTTACCCACAACGCCACCCAGGAACATAAGCACCAGGAGGAGGACCAAAGTGTGCACAACACCGGCAATGGGTGTCTTTCCGCCATTGTTAATGTTAGCCATTGTACGGGCAATGGCACCGGTGGCAGGTATTCCGCCGAAGAAAGGCACAACAATATTTGCAATACCCTGGCCAATGAGCTCCGTATTGGAGTTATGGCGATCGCCAATGACGCCGTCGGCCACCATAGCCGAGAGCAACGACTCTATCGCACCCAACATTGCTATTGTAAAGGCAACAGGGGCAAGTGCCTGAATGGTGGAGAAGAAAGAGCCATCTTCGAAATTAAGTGCAGGCAAGGTCAATGAAGGAAGGCCCGAAGGGAGTTCGTAAAGGTCACCGATGGTCTTTATAGAGGTTACACCGGCAAACTCCTTCAACAACCAGGCAATAATGGTCATAACCACAATTGCAAGAAGAGAACCGGGCACCTTGCGCGAGAATTTGGGTGTAACGGCTATGAGAGCCACGCTCAAAATGCCCATAGAGGCACTCCACCAGTCGATGTTGCCTATATTCCTGAAATAGCACACCCACTTGTCCACGAAGTTTGCAGGCACGCTCTCGATGCCAAGCCCCAAAAGGTCGTTTATCTGGGTTGAGAAGATTGTGATTGCAATACCGCCTGTAAAACCTATGATAATGGGATAGGGCATAAACTTTATTATACCGCCCATACGGCACAGGCCCATAACAACCAGCATTATTCCTGCCATAATGGTTGCAATGGCAAGACCGCCAAGACCGAACTGCTGCACGACACCATAGACAATGATGATGAATGCGCCTGTGGGGCCGCCTATCTGCACTTTTGAGCCACCGAATATGGAGATGAGAGCACCTGCGATGATTGCTGTCACCAAGCCCTCTGTGGGGCCCACTCCGCTGGCAATACCGAATGCAATGGCAAGGGGAATTGCCACAACACCCACAATGATTCCGGCCATAACGTCGGCACTAAATTTTTCACGCGAATAGTTTTTCATCGCCTCAAAGAATTTGGGATGAAAATCGATAATTTTTTTTGCGTCCATTTTATATGTGTTTTTCTTTAAGAAAATAGAGGCTTAACAAAAAGCGGTGCAAAGGTACAAAAAAACTTTTAACACCTTTTAAGAAACTGTTTAAATTTCAAAAAAGAGAGGCAGGAATACACCCGCCTCTCTGCCTTTGTATTATTCGAGCCCGGTTACACCGTTCAACGCTGCTTTTTTTGTGTAGCAGGTACTTTTGAACGAAGCTATAAGCTCGCCACGCTGGTTGGTAACCTTTACTTCGAATGCGGGGATTTTGGGATGGGGGCAAAGAGCAACAGCCTCGGCAGTGAGCACATCTCCCTCCATAGCTGCTCTATGGTAGCTAATAGATGCCTCAACCGACAATGTGAGCATAAGCCCGCTGTTGGCTGCAAGTGCAAGAGCCGTGTCGGCAAGAGTGAATATTGCACCACCCTGGCACACACCGCCGGCATTAAGATGCTCGTTTGCGACCACAAGAGAGGCCTTGCCGTAATTTTCGGCAACGCTCAACACCTGCACGCCCGAATGGCGTGCAAAATGGTCGCCCTCACCTATAAAATCCTTTAATGTCATTGTTACTGGTTATTTACGTTAACAGTGAATGTCTGATAGGGGAAGTTCAAGCCACGTTTGGGGAAAGTTTCGTACACCGCCTTGTTGAGGTCGAAGTATATATCCCAGTAGTCGGCCTGTGCAGCCCACACGCGAACTACAATATTTATGGAGCTTGCACCCAGCTCTTTAAGAGCAATGAAGGGCTCGACAGGGCTATTGAGAATGCGTTTATCGGCTGCAATGAGTTCGAGAAGCACCTCCTTTGCCTTCTCATAATCGTCGCCATAGGAGATTGAGAAAGTAAAGTCGACACGGCGCAACGACTCACGTGAGTAGTTGTTGATTATGCCTGTGGAGAGAGGGCCGTTAGGAACAAGAATAGTCTTGTTGTCACCGGTCTGAATAAGAGTGTTGAATATCTGTATCTCCTTCACAGTACCCACCTGGCCCTGTGCCTCAATGAAATCGCCCACCTTGAAGGGACGGAACAGGAGGATTATCACACCACCTGCGAAGTTCTGCAAAGTACCGCTCAATGCCATACCAATAGCAACACCGGCCGATGCAAAGAGCGCGATGAACGAAGATGTATCGATACCCAGAATACTTATTATTATAACAAGAAGTATTATGAGTGCAACAACATCGATAAGGCTCACAAGGAATGTTCTCACGGTGAGGTTGGTGTTGCGTTTCTCCATCAGCAGTTTCACAATGGAGATAAGACGGCGTGTAAGCCAGCGGCCCACCATCCAAACAAAACCAACCTTTATAAGTTTCCAGCCAAGCGCAAGTGCGTAAGTCACAACAATGTTGGTAACCTCGGCAACAGTGAGGCCCGACACAGCGGCGATAGCCTCATCCAATTTTGCAACTGCGTTTATCGAGTCGTTTGCGACAGTGGCAGTTGCCATAATAAAGTCCAAAATCATAGTAATATATTATTAGTTTAAATTTAACGTTCAAGTATTTGTGCTGCGGCATTTTTCGTGTCAACCTTTGTAATCACGCGTTCAATGGTGCCATCGGCATCTATTACAAAGGTTGTGCGCAGAATACCCATATATTCGCGGCCTGCCATCTTTTTAGGGCCCCAAGCGCCAAAAGCCTCAATGGCTTTTCTCTCCACATCGGCTACGAGGGGGAAGTTAAGTTGCTGCTTTGCCTTGAAGCGTTGGTGCGATGCAGCAGAGTCGGCACTGATGCCCACTACGGCATAACCGGCTGCCAAGAGGTCGCTTAACCCGTCGCGCAAGGAACAGGCTTCGGCTGTGCAACCCGGAGTGTTGTCTTTGGGATAGAAATAGACAACAAGTCGCTTGCCTTTGTAGTCACTTACTCTTATTTCATTACCATCTTCGTCGAGCCCCAGGAAATCGGGGGCCTTATCACCTGCTTGCAACATATCAGACCATATTTAAATAAAAAAACGACAAATTTGCAGCCGTTTTAAAAGCGGCTGCAAATTTAACAATTTTCACACTATTTTCAACATAAAGCAGTGTTAAAAATACTTTCAGGCGTGCGCTCCGACAGATGTTTCCTCAACGGCCACCGGCTCGCCACGATAGAACTTTTTGGCATAGAGCACAAAGCCGTTGCCACGGGGGCGCATAAGGACCTCACCGGCACCCACAAGCTCGTCGATGACATCGGGCAGACCCACATATGATTCCGTATTTATTGCCGACTTGCCACTGATGCGCTGCATTGCAAAGGCTGTGGCAATCTCCACAGGGTATACTGCGCCATAATGTTCTATAAAGCGTTTCACATTCTCCGTAGTGGGCTTTGTACAAGCATTGTCACAGCCGCCAACCTTGCCGTAGCTCAAATGCTTCATATTCTGCACAATGGTGTCGAAGGATGTGAAACCGCGCAACATAAGTTCCACTCCCTTATACACAAGCAGATAGGTGGGAAAAGTCTGTATTTCGTAATGACGGCACCGCTCTTTGTCCTCCTCGTAAAGGCGTTGTACTTCGCGGCTTCTCATTATTTCGCCGAAACGGGCAGGTTCAAAGCCCTCTACGGCGGCAAGGTCGGCAATAACGGTGGCATCGCCGGTGAGAGCGGCATCTACGGCTGTCGCCTCCTGTAAACGACGCAGGAACTTCTTGGGCGAAAGTTCTTTCCCCGGCTCTTTGGCTGCATACACTTTGGCTGCAATGTATGCAAGATTCTGCGGTACGGTAGAACGATGTTCTTCACTGAAAAGACGGAAGCCGTGCTCACATACCGGCATACCGTGTATCTGCGAAGCATCGCTCCAAGCCTTATGCATATTCCTGTTCGAAAGCGGAATGTCACCGCCAATTCCAAGCCTGCGGTTGCTGAATTTGGCAATATCCTCTATCATACCGCCCATAACATAATCGATTTCAACACTACTGCCAAAGCGGTACTCCAAAGCACGCAACACAGGCACACTACCCCAGCACCAAGTACATACAGGGTCGGCAAATACGGTAATTTTTATTTTTTCCATTGTTCTCTGTTTTTAAAGAGAACACCGCCCGGAGCAAAATGGTTGAAGCCGTGACACAAAAAAGCAGGGTGCGTTATTTTACACACCCTGCCGATAGATTTGTAATAATCAGTCGCGCAAACGGAACCCCGATGCCTTTGCCAGTATCTTTGCCTCGGTACGACGGGCGGCAAGAAACGACAATACATTAAGCACAATTGCCGTAAAGGGGAACATTACAGCAGCCTCCAAGCTTATGGTTGTTACGGCTTCGTCGCTGTATAGGACAAGGAGCACATAGAGCAACAACAGGATGTAATACCCTGTCAACAAAAGCACCGAAAGTATCGATGCCCTTTTTTGCAGTTCAAAATTAGTGAAGAACGACACAAAAAGGCCGAATGCATTGACTGCGGTTGCCACTATCAGCACCACGCCCAATGCGACAACCGAACAAGAGGCCGAACCGTCGGGCCTCAAAAGCGAGAAGTTGCCTATTGTATATGTTGCTCCATTGGGTGCCAGCACGTGCAACAGGTCATTGCAAATAGTTGCAATGAGCAACACTATGGCCAGCACAAAATAGAACTGATAAAAGCGAATTTTCATAACTGCGATTATTCTTCGGCTGCCTCTTTTGAGGGATCGCGGAAATAAACCTTGCCATCAAGGAACTCTTGCGCTGCAATGAGAGTGGGTTTGGGCAAACGCTCATAGAAACGTGAGATTTCTATCTGCTCGTGGTTTTCAAACTGCTCTTCAAGGTTGTCGGTCGACGAAGAGAACTCGTTGAGTTTCTTCAACAGTTCCTCTTTCATTTCGGCTGCAATCTGGTTGGAACGCTTGCCGATGATGGCCACCGATTCATAGACATTGCCTGTTTCTGTCACGAAGTCCGCCATATTGCGTGTCACGGTGTTTGTGGGAGCATTGCTTTTCTTGTAATCCATTTCTTATATGTTTATTTTAAAATTATTCAATATATCTATTATTCACCTATCTCTTGGAGCGATTTCTTAAAGTATCCTTCGGCCTCCTCCATATACTTGCTCTTGGGAAACTCGTTCTTGAAGGCATAGAACTCATCTATTGCCTCACGATAGCGTTCGGGCTGTTTTTCATCGACACTCTTGCGAGCCATCATATAACGTGCGCGCAAGACCAGAATCGACAAATCCTCGCGCAATTTGGTGTAGGGATAATCCTTCAACGCGTTCTGCGCTGTAATTATACAGGCCTGATAGCTGTTGCCCATATATGCCATATAGTCGCCCAGGTCATAATAGAGCTTTGCCGACAGATAATCCTTCATAACCAACACGTCGTGCATCTCAAAAAGCATATTCTGTGCCTCTTCTCTATACTCGCTTGCGGGATAATACTCCATAAAGAGTTGCAGTTCCTCTATTGCGGTGTAGGTATCCACCTGGTCGAGAGCCGGCTCCAAGATATTCTTGTAGAGCGATTTTCCCGAATAGAAACGGGCAAGTTCGGCATACTGGCCGCGTGGATAGTTGCTGTAACAGGCCTTGAAGCACTGCGACGCTGTATCGTAGTCACCCGACCGGTAATAGCACATTGCCAAAAGGAACATGGACTCGTCGGCCTTATCGCTTCCCTTGAACATTGTAACTATATTCTCTATAAGCAGGGCTGCACGGTTATATTCCCCTTTCATATAAAGGGCCTTCGCCTCCTCGTACCTGTACTCCAAGTCGGCCGACTTCATAACAGTGTCGAACGAGGAGCACGATGCGAGAGCAACAGCACCGAGCAGTATAAATATGTGGCAAAACCTGTTCATTATATCTTCTTTACACTACAATTGCCGCTTATACAGGGCCTTATTGTCGCAATAAATAACAAATTGCCTGCAAAGATAGCACTTTTTACAGAAAACCGCAACCTAAAATCTGTTATTATTTAGCGCAAAAAGAGTAAATAAAACTAAAAAAACAGAAAAACGGAGAGTTTATGGGGATTAAGGTATATTTCTCGCTTGTTTGTGATTATTTGCGAAAACCGCGAATATAGACTGCACTCGCAGTGTAAAATATAGAAGTAAACTTCATATTTTCCGCTCGTTTGTAACTTATTTGCGAAAACCGCGAATATAGACTGCACTCGCAGTGTAAAATATAGAAGTAAACTTCATATTTTCCGCTCGTTTGTAACTATATTTGTAAAATAAAAGATGAAACAATGAAATTCAACCTTAAATCGACATATACACCTATGGGCGACCAGCCCGAAGCCATTGCACAACTTGTGGAGGGAGTGAAGGCAGGCACGCCGGCACAGACACTCCTGGGAGTGACAGGGTCGGGAAAGACCTTTACCATTGCCAATGTGATAAAGGAGATAAACCGCCCTACCCTCATTTTGAGCCACAACAAGACTCTTGCCGCACAGCTTTACAATGAGTTCAAGAGTTTCTTCCCCGACAATGCCGTGGAGTACTACGTGTCGTACTACGACTACTACCAGCCCGAAGCCTACATACCATCGAGCGACACATACATAGAGAAAGACCTCGCGATAAATGACGAGATTGACAAATTGCGCCTTTCGGCAACATCGGCACTGCTTTCGGGACGAAAGGATGTTGTTGTAATATCCTCGGTGTCGTGCATCTATGGAATGGGTAACCCCGCCGATTTCTACAACAATGTAATTGAGATAAAGACAGGTGCCAAACTCGACCGCAATGTATTCTTGCGCAAGCTTGTGAGCTGCCTCTACACACGCAACGACATTGACCTCAACCGCGGTAATTTCCGCGTAAAAGGCGACACCGTGGAGGTGAGCCTCGCTTACAGCGACCACGTGTTGCGTGTCACATTCTGGGACGACGACATAGACGACATTGAGGAGATTGATGCCGAAACGGGTACACGCATCACCACATTCGACGATTACAAGATATACCCAGCCAATCTCTTTATGACCACAAAGGAGAGTACGGAACGTGCAATAAAGGAGATTGAGAAGGATCTTATTGAGCGTGAGGAGTACTTCCGTGAGATTGGGAAACATTTGGAGGCCAAACGGTTGCACGAGCGTGTCACATACGACACCGAGATGTTACGCGAACTGGGGCACTGTTCGGGCATAGAGAACTACTCGCGCTACTTCGATGGCCGGGAGCCGGGCACCCGCCCCTACTGCCTGCTCGACTTTTTCCCCGACGATTTTCTGCTCATAATCGACGAGAGCCACGTGAGCGTGCCGCAGATACACGCAATGTATGGTGGCGACCGCGCCCGTAAGACCAACCTTGTGGAATACGGGTTCCGCTTGCCGGCAGCCTTCGACAACCGACCGCTGAAATTCGAGGAGTTCACACAACTGACACACCAGGTAATTTATGTGAGTGCAACACCGGCCGATTACGAACTGCGGGAAAGCGAAGGGATTGTAGTGGACCAGGTGATACGCCCAACAGGCCTGCTCGACCCTCTGATAGAGGTACGCCCGCTCGCCAACCAGGTCGACGACCTTATGGAGGAGATACAGCTGCGAGTGGAACGCGACGAGAGAGTGCTGGTAACCACGCTCACCAAGCGTATGGCCGAGGAACTTACCGACTACCTTGCCAAACACGGTGTGCGCTGCAACTACATACACAGCGATGTGGACACGCTCGACCGCATACAGATAATGACCGACCTCCGCGAAGGGCTTTACGACGTACTTATAGGCGTAAACCTCCTGCGCGAGGGACTCGACCTGCCGGAGGTTTCTCTTGTTGCTGTGCTCGATGCCGACAAGGAGGGATTCCTGCGCGACCACCGCTCACTAACACAGACAGCCGGCCGTGCTGCGCGTAACGTGAACGGACTTGTGATATTTTATGCCGACAAGATAACCGACAGCATGAAAAAGACCATCGACGAAACCAATCGCCGACGGGAAAAACAGAGTGCGTTCAACAAGAAACACGGCATAACGCCTACCCCGATAAAAAAGGAGATAAGCAACGCATTGGTTACCGACAAGAAGGAGAAGGGCAAACTAACGGCAATGTATTCCGAAGAGGCCGTAACAACAGCCATCGCCTGCGACCCCATTGTAGAATATATGAGCCGGGAGCAGTTAGAGAAGAGCATCGAGCGCACCCGCAGGCTTATGAACGATGCCGCTGCAAAAATGGAGTTCATAGAGGCCGCACAATACCGCGACGAGATGTTCAGGCTTGAAGAGATACTGAAAAAGAAGAAATAGAAAATTACATAGTATAATAAAAAAATGCGCCGCTCAAAAGAACGGCGCATTTTACGTTATGAGAATCTTGTTTTATTAGAAACGGAAGTCAACACCAACTGCAACGTTGTAAGTCTTGCGCAAGTACTGTGAACCGGTAGAACCCTTACCGTGAGCATAGTTGGCATAGCAAGCACCGAAGTTCAAGTCCCAATTCTCGTTGATGCTGTACTTACCACCTGCACCCACCATAAACGAGTCGTCTATGAAAGAGACATCGCTCAAATAGCTCTCGTTAACACCGAAGTCGCTGAACTGAATACCCGAAGAGAGGAGCAGTTTGTCGGTAACCTTGACCTCAACACCGGCAAGCAGCTCGAATGTGTTACGGCTCAATGTCTTCATAGTGTTGGCCTTGCCAAGCAAAGACTCTATACGGGCATCCTTGTCGAAGTAGTAAACACCGGCACCCATTACCTTTACGCGGTCGCAGATATCGTATGAAGCACCAACCGAAAGTTTAGCGGGAGCATCGTTACGGAACTTCTCACCATCCTGCAAGGATGTCAATTTAGAAAGTGTGGGAATCTGTGTAGCGAGAAGAGCAAGCTTGCCATCGAGATTAGAACCCAACTGGGGGTTCATCATACCAAGAGCCTCGCTTGTGAGAGCTTTTGTATCGTTCTCAATGATATTTACGGCACGGAACTCATATTTAACACCGATATTCAACTTGCCAACCTTGTAGTCAACGCCTACGATGGGAGCAAAAGCGATACCTGTCTGTGTCAAGTCGAGTGCAAGGATGTTTGCCATAGTCTGACCGGTGGGCAGAAGAGCGTTGATTTCACCCTCATAGCTCAAACTTGTGTAGTTTGTGCGGATACCACCATAAACCGAAAGGTTGTCGTTGATTCTGTATGCGGCACCGAGCTGCAAAGAGAAGAGATACTGTGTAGACTCAAATGAAGAACCTGCTGAAAGAGCGGGGTTTAATGTCTGTGCCAAACCACCGCCAAGCTGGTTGAACATAGGAAGACCATCGTCGAATTTAGCGTTACCGCCACCACCGGGCATACCGAAGAATGCGCTGAACGCCCAATCACCTGTCTTGTATGTTGCGAAGAAGGTAGGCATAATGGGAACATAAACCTCACCTTTGAACTCCTTACCACCGTTCACTACATCTCTGTCCTGCCAAATCATCTGCCAGTTGGCCGACACATTCCAACCCTCTTTCAAGAATGCTGTACCTGCGGGGTTAAAGTAAACAGCGTCTGCGTCGAGTGAAGCGTAACGGGCAGGGTTACGAACAAACGATGCACTCTGGTTTGTGTTTGTCAAAAGACCACCTGCAAACGATGCGATTGCAAATGAAGCTACTGCAATAGTAGAAAAAACTCTTTTCATCATAATATAAAATTTAAAAAGTTGTTATTCGTCTTAAATAATGCGTACTTTGTTTTTTCACTGCACAAAGATAGTCTGTTTGTGCAAAACACATATCAGACAATTCCCTTTTTAACGTAAAAAATGTTGAATTTATCCCACTATTGTTCATTTTATACACTTCTTTTGACAACAAAAGCCATAAACCATAGAAAACCATTATGCACAAACGGTGCAAAAGAAGAAAATCATAGCTTTTATTTATATAAAAGGAATATACAGGGAATTTTTGTAAGATCGGGCACACGGTTCTTCCACTCTTTGATGGTTCGGGTGCGCACATACTCGTCGGCGCAGGTGAGATTGGCCGCTATACATAATTTTGTTTGGGGGCGGCAGGTGCCCAAAATATCCTCTACCATCTTATTGTTGCGGTAAGGAGTTTCTATAAACAGCTGTGTCTGGTTCTCATTGTAGACGCTCTGTTCAAGCCTGCGCAGTTTCTTTACACGCTCATCGGGTTTTATGGGCAGATAGCCGTGGAATGCAAAGCTCTGTCCGTTAAAGCCCGATGCCATAACCGAAAGTATTATGCTCGAAGGGCCCACAAGCGGAACCACTTTCAACCCTTTGCGCTGTGCTATCGCCACCACGTCGGCACCGGGATCGGCAACAGCCGGGCAACCGGCCTCGGAGATTACCCCCATAGGATTGCCGTCCTGCAAGGGTTTCAAAAAGCCCGAAATATCGGCAGGCGATGTATGCTTGTTCAGTTCAAAGAATTGCGAGCCGTCGATATCGAAGTGCGGGTCCACCGCGCGCAGGAAACGGCGTGCCGAACGTACATCCTCTACAATAAAATGACGTATTCCGGCTATAATTTCGGCATTATGCTGCGGTAGCACATTGTTTATGGGAGTATCGCCCAAAGTAACAGGCAGCAGATAGAGTGCTGTTTCCATATTCAATCTTGTTTTATAGTCCATTTATCATATATTGCGAAAAATATCGCTTGCCTCTTGCATAATACCTCCATAGGATTGAGAAACCGCACATTCCGGCCGGTTTTTCATTTGTGGCAAGCGACTGATTTTCGTCACGCGAGGGCGCAAAGTCCTTTTTCATACGTGCAAAGTCCCTGCGCGCCCGCAACACGGCTTTGAAATTGCCCCACTCCCCTGCAACGAGGAACTTTATTGCTGCAAGGAGATCAAGCAGGCAACGCACACGCATAACACGGTGCAAATGCGCGGCCGGCAAATTCTTGTAAAGCAGCAGCAGATTGTTGCGGAAGTTGAGATATGTCTTGCGTGGATTGCTCTTCTGCAACGTGGCACCGCCAACGTGGTACACCACACTCGACGGCACTGCCATTATTCCACAGCCACGCGCTCGGATACGCCAGCAAAGGTCAATTTCTTCCATATGGGCAAAGAAACGCCCGTCGAAACCGCCTGCACTCCTGAACACATCGCTTCGCACTGCAAGTGCAGCCCCTGTTGCCCAAAAGATGTGGCAGGGGGCATCATACTGCCCCTTATCCTCTTCCACGGTATCGAATATACGACCACGACAGAAGGGATAGCCATAGGCATCTATGAAGCCGCCCGAAGCACCGGCATATTCAAAATGGGTTCTGTTGTTGCAAGCAAGAATCTTGGGCTGGCAAGCTGCAACAGCAGAATTGTTGTCCAGCAATTCCACAAGTGGCGACAGCCATCGGGGTGTTACCTCGACATCACTGTTGAGCAGCACATAATATGTGGCATCAATTTGGGCAAGAGCGCGATTATACCCTTCGGCAAAGCCGTAGTTTTCGCCCAACTCCAATACTTCGACCGTTGGAAAGGCTGTGCGAACTGCCGACACTGAGTTATCGGTGGAACCATTGTCGGCAACCACAATACGAGCATCGGGGGTATGCTCCACCACCGATGGGAGAAAACGGGTGAGCATAGACTCACCGTTATAGTTCAATATCACGACTGCCGTTCTGCTTTCCATTGCGGTAATTTTACTGCTCAATGATTTCGGCCACCGTGAGTGCCTGCCTGTCGGCGGTGAAGCCGCCCAAGCGCACACGCACAAGACGGTTCACAAAAACGGGGTTGTTCTCGGTTTCAACGCGTATGTAGTTGCTTGTGAAACCGCCTATGGGCATACACGCCTTCGGTTTCTCGAAAAGCACCACTGCCTCGCGCCCTATGTAGCGTTCGTAGAATGCAATGCGTTTCTCTTCGGAGAGTTCTATGAGGCGACGGCTTCGGCAATGCTTTTCGGCAGGCGACACAGCACCTGCTATCTTTAAAGCCTGTGTGCCGGGGCGTTCCGAGTAGCTGAACACGTGCAACTGCGAAATATCGAGCCCTTTTATGAATTCATAAGCCTTTTCAAACAGCTCCTCGCTCTCACCGCGTGTGCCCACAATGACATCGACACCAATGAAGGCATCGGGCAAGGCACGGCGCACCTTGGCAATCTTTTCGGCAAAGAATGCGGTGTCGTACCTGCGGTGCATAAGTTTCAGCACCTCGTCGCTGCCCGCTTGCAACGGAATATGGAGGTGAGGCATAAAACTGCGCGACTGCGCCATATAATCTATTATTTCGTCGGTTATAAGGTTAGGCTCTATTGACGATATCCTGTAACGCGATATGCCTTCGACTCCATCGAGTGCCTTGACGAGCGAGAGAAAACTCTCGCCGGTCGACTTGCCGAAATCGCCTATATTCACTCCGGTTATTACAATCTCCTTGCCGCCTTCGGCAGCAGCCTTCTGTGCCTGTGCCACAAGTTCTTCCACTTTGGGGTTGCGGCTGCGGCCACGGGCAAAAGGAATGGTACAATAGGTGCAGAAATAGTCGCAGCCATCCTGTACTTTGAGGAAATATCGTGTGCGGTCGCCACGTGAACAGGAGTGCACGAAATTGCGTACATCCTTTGAGGGTTGTGCAAACCACTCGCCACCACCGGTACGTTTTTCAAGATTTCCGATATGCTCCAATATGCTGCCTTTACGGTCGATACCCAGCACAACATCAACTCCCGATTCCATGGAGAGTTTTTCGGGTGACAGCTGGGCATAGCAGCCTGTTATTACAACAAATGCACCCGGATGCTGGCGTACCAGCTTGTGAATTGCCTGGCGGCACTTCTTTTCGGCCTCCTGGGTAACGGCGCAACTGTTTACGATGCAAATATCGGCCTTTTCGCCACGACGGGCAGTGCGTATTCCGACCTCCTGCAAGGTGCGCTCAATGGTTGCTGTTTCCGAAAAGTTCAGTTTGCAACCAAGCGTATAATAAACCGCCTTTTTATCCTTAAATACTGTTTCGTCTATCATCAAATCACATTCTTATCGGGTAGTGCCGTTCAAAATTATATTTACCAACATTGTGACATCACTTACATCGATAACACCATCAGCATTGACATCGCCGGCATCGGTTGAGGATGCAGTGCCAAGAATCATTGAAACCACAGCAGTGACATCGGCAACATCGACCGAAGTGTCGCCATTTACATCACCGGGCACAGCGGGTGATGTCGAAATATCGGTCAACGGGGTAAAGCGCAATTTATAGCTGTATGTCCCGCTCGAAGGTACCTGATACTCGCTCAACGTACCGGTACCCGAACCGCAACTGCCATTACCAATACCACGTTGCAGCGCATCGAAATGAGCATACACATTTCCACCCTCGGCAAGTTCCCAGGGGTGAGCAGCGTTCTTCAACTCCACATCGGTGTAGTGCAGAAGCGAAAAGGCCACTTCGCCCTCGCTCTCTACCTTCACGCCTATGCCGGCTTCGGCATCGGTGAGCACAATTTCGCGCATTTCCTCGCGGTTACCCATCGATTGCGGTTTGGGATAGGCTTCGAACATATCGCTAACGGTGGTGGTATATCGGCCGATAAACGAACCGGTCTTACGGTCGGTATAGTTCTCCCACGGGCCTCGCGCATAGTACTCCACCTTCTCGAATGTTTCAGGGAAAGCCATTGTCAAGCCCACACGGCGCAAATTGACAGCCACAGGGGTATATTCGGCATAAAGTTCTACCACCCCCGACGGGTATATTGTATACACAAACTCATATTTGCAGTTTGTTCCGTCGGCAACAACGGTCACAAGGACATTGCCGGTTGTTGCATCCTTTTCGGCAGTAACAGTTTTGTTGTTCACACCATTGCCCGAACCATAATTGTTCAATGTTTCGGTGGGACCGTCGTTCTCCACCCAACGGTAGTTGGAGTATTCGGGGCCGGAGGCAATATAGGAGTTCTCGTTCACTGTCCACGAATAGAGGTTACCTGTATTCCCGAACACCATTTTGAAACTGCTGTTGCCTATGCGCCACTGCCCCGACACATTTTCGAGCACAAGTTCTTCACCACCCTCTTCCACTGCAGGAAGCGAAGATGAACGCTCTACGAGTGTAAACTGCTCGGCAGCTATGGAGTAACCGCTTTCGGCCCAACTGTAATCCTTTTTAAGACAGATGTCGACATTGAGCAACACCTCGCCCGACAGTGACGAGTATTCACAAGGAATATTTACCATTACAGTTTCGCCCGGTGCTGCCGAAGGCAGTTCCACCACCCCATTTGCAGCCTTGTTGCCATTGGCAAGCAGGGTGTAGCGCAATTCAAAAACGTTCAGATTAAGAAAATCGTAATCGTTCTTTATTTGCAGTGCCTTTGTTGCTGCATCGAAAGAGATGAGTTTTATGTACTGGTACACCTTCTTCACTTCGGCAAGTTCGGGGCTCCACTTGCGGTCGGCAGTTATAAGACCGTTATTCACGAAGTTACCCTGGTGGGGGCCGGGATAGTCGTAACCTGTGCGGTACTTATTGCGACCGTTAACGGTGAGCGTGCCGTTTGCAATGTCGGCAGCATCGTAAATCGACTGGTCAACCCAGTCCCATATACACCCTCCTATTCCATATCTGCTGTTCTCTATTATATCCCAATACTCTTTGAGATTACCCACAGCATTTCCCATAGCGTGAGCATATTCACACATAAAATAGGGCTGCCCCCAATAATTCCAGTTTGCATCGTTTTGAACTTCTGAAATACTGGGATACATCACAGAAAACATATCGGTTGTAGCAGTTCCGGCACGTGTTGCACCTTCATAATGAATTATGCGATTATCGAGTTCACGCACTGCATTGTATGTGTGCGTGAAGTTTGTGCCACCGTTACTTTCATTGCCTAACGACCAGGAGAATATAGAGGGGAAGTTGCGGTCGCGATAGACCATACGCACGGTGCGGTCTATGTATTGCTCGCGCCAGCTATCCTGGAATGTTATGCCGCCACGGCCGCTGTTCTCCCAGTTGTAGTGGCACTCGACATCGGCTTCGTCCATACAATAGAGGCCGTAATAGTCGAACATCGAATACATTTTTGCCTGACGGGGATAGTGGCTGTTGCGCACGGTATTCATATTGGCCTGTTTCATCATCTTCACATCGGTGAGCATTGTGGCAACATCAACCGTGCGGCCTGTAAGTGGGTGTGTATCTTGCAGGTTGGCCCCTTTGAACAATACACGTTCGCCATTTATATACACCAGACCGTCCTTTATTTCAATATGACGGAAACCGTACTTTGTAGAGAATACAAACTCCTCGTTGCCGGCAGCATCATTCTGTTTCACAATAACGGTATAGAGGTTGGGAGTTTCTGCTGTCCAGGGCAACAAGCCGGAGAGGGATGAGAAATTGACTATTGCACTCTTCTCGCTCTCGCCCGCCTCGAATGTAAACAATGCCGTGTGCGTTGCAAGCTGTGTGCCGTCGGGGGCTACAAGTGTTACATCGACGCTCTTTTCAACAGCCTCATTCTTGCCGTTATTCATCCACAATTCCACATTCATTTCACCCGACGCATAGTTATCGGCAGCCGATAAGTTACTGGTGATGTAGTGATCGCGAACGTGGGTGTGAGGTGCAGCATAGAGATATACATCGCGGTGTATTCCGCTCATATGCCACATATCCTGTCCTTCGAGATAGGAACCGTCGCTCCAACGGAATACCTGTACCGAAACATTGTTCTCGCCTGAACGCACAAACTTGGTTACGTCGAATTCGGCATCATTGTTGGCTCCTTGCGTGTAACCCACATAATTGCCGTTCATCCACACGAAAGCCGCGCTGTAAATTCCGTCGAAATGGAGATACACGCGTTTCTCGTTCCACGACGACGGGAGGGTGAAGTTGCGGCGGTACGATGCTACGGAGTTCAAAAGGCCATCCTTCATTGCAATATATGGCGGGTTGTTCTGGAAAGGATAGTTCACGTTTATGTAATAGGGCTGGCCATATCCCTCCATTTCGAGGCACGAGGGGACTTTTATATCGTTCCACGACGAAACGTCCACATCATCTCCCCAAAAAGCATCCTTGCCGGGGCGTTGGTCGGGCGATGTAACCCAATTCAGTTTCCAAGTACCATTCAGCGAAAGATACTCGGCGTTTTGTGGTTCAAGCCAGGGATAGTCATATTTTTCATCGGCTTGCATTTTTGCAACCGAAGAGTACGGCATATATGTGGCGTGCCCCGGTTCTTTGTTTTCCTCGAAGAATGTTTCATTCTCCCACACGTTGCCCATTGGAACATCCTCGGCATCCACATAACTCAAACGGAAATATGAGCCTTCAACAGTGGGATTGGTTGTCATTGTCAACCCCTCCCCCGAAGCTTCGAGATAATAACGCACATTCTTGCTTACTGCCGACAACTGATACACTCCCGGCTCACTTCCTGCCGCTATCAAATATACCTGTTGATTAGTGTTCGTGTAGTTAGGGTCCCAAAAAAGCGGCACACGTGTCCCGGTTAAAGCAAAATCGAGAGCCTTGCCGTGAGCGGGTGAATAGGCCTGGAAATATTCCACATTCGAGGATGTGCGACGCAGCTGCCACACAAACCAGTCACTGTTTTCATCGTTATACTCGTCGAGATACATAATAGCATTATTGTTGCCATTGCCACGACTGTTTATCGCAAGACCGCTGGCAACATTTGTTAAGGTATAATGCATTCCTGCAACGGGCAGGACCATCTGTACATCCTTGCCGACATCAACAAGACGGAAAAGGCTGTTATCGCCCGTGGCCTCTTTTATAAGCGAAAGCGTACCGTCATAAGCAGCAGTAACGGCATATTGGCGGTCACTGTTATTGAGGAGCTGAACAACTCCTGCTTCTTCATCTATAACTTTCACATAAAAAGACTGATTGGGGGATGCAGTAGCTTCCCATTGCAACAACACACCGGGCTTATTGGATGTAAGCGCCATATCGGCAGCCTGCGCATAACTTGCGTTATAAACAAGGAACACAGGCTCTTCGGCACTCACAGGGATGAACGCCCATTCCTGACCGGGGGAATTCTCATCGATGGCACCCAGTGTCAAATAGGTATCGTGCACACCTATATCACCATTAGTCATTGCTGTACCATACTGTACATTCACAAGGCGATAAGTTCTACCGCCGACGGGGAATGCCGACAAAGCAACCGGCAACACCAAACAAAACATAAGGACAAAAAGCCTCAATATTCCAGAAATACGTTTCATATTATAATAAGTTATCGTTTTTACATATTAGTGGTTATTATGCAAAACTAATCAAAATTATCAATAACAAAGGCAATAATTTGTTAAAATTAAGAAACCGTTTGAATTTCTTTCGGAAAAAGATGATTACATTGCCCGCAAATTGTGCCTGCCTTTTTATGCTCTTTGTTTCACGAACCCACTCCCGTTTGGCGAAGCATGTAAACTTTCCAAGAAATCTGTAATTATATCGCTATTTTTCTATTGATAAAGCAGTGAATATTCTGCAATATTCTAAAAATATTTGATATTTTTGTAACATATAAAACGTAAACAGAAAAATAATTATAGGAAAATGAACAAAGGAACATTCATTATGGCAGCAATGGCATTTACAGGCATTATGCTGAACGGTTGCGGTGAGAGCCCCAAAGAGGAGGCTACCGCAATGATTGGGAAAAGCGACATAAAGGTCGAGAACGGAGTAATGACTCCCGAAGTCCTATGGGCTATGGGCCGTGTTGGAACACCGGTGGTTTCACCCGACGGGCAACGCATCATCTATGGCACAAGCTATTACAGCGTGGAGCACAACAAGAGCCACCACACAATAAACATTATGGATGCCGACGGTGGCAACAAGCAGTGCCTCACCGCCACACCCGCCAACGAAACAGGCGCAACCTGGATTAAAGGCGGCAGCAAGATTGCATTCCTCTCCAACGAAGGCGGCAGCAACCAGGTGTGGGAAATGAACCCCGACGGCAGCGAACGCCGACAGCTCACCCACGACAAGAGCGACATTGAGGGTTTCCTTTTCTCGCCCTGCGAAACAAAAATAATACTCGTCAAGCGCATAAAGATAAAAGAGAGCACTGCCGACATACACCCCGACCTGCCAAAGGCACAAGGTTTCGTGGTCGACGACCTGATGTACAAGCATTGGGACGAATGGATTACCGATGCTCCCCACCCCTTCATTGCCACATTTGACGGCAACAGCATAGATGAGGGAAAGGACCTGCTCGAAGGCACCACATACGACTGCCCCAACCGCCCGTTTGGCGGCACCGAGCAGCTTGCGTGGAGCAACGATTCGAAAAAAATAGCATATAGCTGCATTAAAAAGAACGGCGTGGATTACACCGTGAGCACCGACACCGACATATACCTCTACGACACAGAGAATGGCACAACAGAAAACCTGTGCAAAATGAACGAGAGCAGTGCCAACTATGGTTACGACACAACACCCGCATTCTCGCCCGACGGCACACACCTCGCCTGGTTGAGTATGAAACGCGACGGCTACGAAAGCGACCGCAACCGTCTGTGCGTGCTCAACCTGGCAACAGGCGAGCAGAGATACCTCACCGACGGAAAGAACGGCGAAAAAGCCCCTCTCTTCGACAGCAATGTCGACAGTTACAGCTGGGCACCCGACAGCAAGAGCCTCTACTTTACAGGAACCTGGCACGGCACAACACACGTATACAATATTACCCTTGAAAGCGACCTGAAACAGATAACCACCGGTGATTACGACTACACATCGGTAACTCCCGCCGGTAACGGCAAGCTCATTGCCACACGCCAGTCGATAAGCGAGCCCACCGACATATACTCTATTGAAAGCAACGGCAACATAACTCAACTTACAGCCGAAAACGAGCACATTCTCTCACAACTGCCCGACATAAAGGTTGAGGCACGCTGGTGCACAACCTTCGACGGCAAGCCGCTGCACTCCTGGGTTGTTTTCCCGCCCAACTTCGACAAGAACAAGAAATACCCCGCCCTGCTCTTCTGCAATGGCGGCCCCCAATCGCCCGTGAGCCAGTTTTGGAGTTTCCGCTGGAACTTCCGCATTATGGCAGCACAAGGCTACATTGTGGTTGCCACCAACCGCCGTGGACTACCAGGATTCGGTTCGGAGTGGAACGAACAGATTAGCGGCGACTATGGCGGTGCCTGCATGAAGGACCTCTTCGCTGCAATCGACGATGTGGCAAAAGAGCCTTATGTCGACAGCGAGCGACTCGGCTGCGTGGGTGCCAGCTTCGGCGGTTACACTGCAATGTGGATGATGGGACACCACAACAAGCGTTTCAAGGCTTTCATTGCCCACGACGGTTTCTTCAATATGGAACAGCAGTACTATGAAACCGAAGAGAGTTGGTTCACCAACTGGGACCTGGGCGGCGCACCCTATGAGAATAGCCCCAAGGTACAGAAATCGTTCTCGAACTCACCCCATAGATTTGTCGACAAGTGGGACACCCCCATTCTGCTCATACACGGCGACCGCGACTACCGCATACTGTCGTCGCAATCGATGGCAGCCTTCAACGCTGCAAAGCTCAAAGGAGTTCCTGCGCAATTGCTGCTCTTCCCCGACGAGAACCACTGGGTACTTAAACCGCAGAACGGCATTCTGTGGCAACGCACCTTCTTCGGCTGGCTCGACAAATGGTTGAACAAACAGAATTAACAAATGGCTTAAATAAAACGATAACACAAAAGACAAGACAATGACAGTAACACAAAAAATCCAGACAAAACTGAACGACTCGCCCGTGGCGCGTTGGGGTGCCATGCTAATAGTTTCGTTCACCATGATGTGCGGTTATTTCATTACCGATGTAATGGCACCGCTCGAAGAGATTCTCACACAGACAGTGGCCGAGGGAGGCCTCGGATGGACCAGCAATGAATATGGTTTCTTTTCGGGCGCATACGGCTTTATAAATGTATTCCTACTGATGCTCTTCTTTGGCGGCATCATCCTCGACAAATGCGGAATACGCTTCACCGGCACAGCGAGCAGCGCGCTTATGCTTGTGGGAACCATCATAAAATGGTATGCCATTGACAACACGTTCGGCGATGCGGTTATCTTTGGTTATCCCATGCAGGTTGCCGTTGCAGCTTTGGGATTTGCCATCTTCGGTCTTGGAGCCGAAATTACAGGCATCACAGTTACCAAAGTAATTGCGAAGTGGTTCACAGGCCACGAACTTGCTCTTGCTATGGGCTTGCAGGTTGCTATGGCACGTATTGGTACAGCAGCCGCACTTGCTTGCAGCCTCCCCATTGCCAATGCCGTGGGCAAGCCCTCGGCACCCATTCTGCTTGGTGCTGCGCTCCTTTGCGTGGGCTTCATTTCGTACCTTGTTTACTGCGTAATGGACCGCAAGCTCGATGCTTCACTCGCCACCGGCACCGACAGCGAACCCGAAGAGGGATTCCGTTTTGCCGACCTCAAAGTGATATTCACCAACACCGGCTTCTGGCTCATAGCCATCCTGTGCGTACTCTTCTATTCGGGCGTATTCCCCTTCTTGAAGTTTGCCACAAAACTTATGATACACAAGTATGAGGTGGAACCTGAACTTGCCGGCCTCATACCTGCAATGCTACCCTTTGGAACAATCCTTCTCACACCCATCTTCGGCCGTCTTTACGACCGCGTGGGCAAGGGAGCAACGCTTATGATTATAGGCTCGGCAATGCTCACCCTTGTACATATCCTTTTCGCACTTCCCGTGCTTAATGTATGGTGGTTTGCCATAATCATTATGATTATCCTGGGCGTGGCCTTCTCGCTTGTTCCTTCGGCAATGTGGCCTTCGGTACCCAAAATTATCCCTATGAAACAGCTTGGTTCGGCTTATGCCATCATCTTCTACATTCAGAACATAGGGCTCTCAATGGTACCCATATTCATTGGCTCGGTCATACAGGACTACTCTACCATAACCGCCGCCGATGGCACCATAACTTATGACTACACCATACCTATGGCTATTTTCACCCTGTTCGGCTTTGTTGCCATTGCCACTGCCTTGCTTTTGAAGCAGGCCGATGCAAAGCACGGTTACGGACTTGAAAAGAAGAATATGGAGTAATACATAAAACACTTCATTTACATAGCGGGCTGTGTCACGTGACACAGCCCGTTTTTTAGGACCACTTGCAAAAGTTGGAGGGATAAAACATTTCTCACTTTTAAATTCTCGGTGCCCCGTGAGATATTCTTTCCGGGCGCACACACCGGCGTGCCCCACATAAGAGAATAGTCGGGAAGTTTTGAGCACCCCCCGGACTTTGGCTCACCTGCAAATTCTAGGGGCTTACTCAAAACTTTTCGGTGTTATTGTCGGATATTCTCTCAATTAAGCGAAGATTTATGCTGCACTTTTTGAAAAAGTGCACAAAAACGTGGGCAGTCGTACTTGCCATTGATAAATCCAAGCTTGGCTGCACTCGCTTTGTGTGTAAGCAAGCTTTCACCCGCTCGTTTGTACAAACTTTCGGCACTTGCTTTGCTCACAAGTCGCTGCTACGCCTGCGACATTCTTCGGTCGCTTCGTGCCTTGCCGCTCACTACTGGTCGCAATGCTTGGGCGTGGCACGACTCGCTGCGCTCAAACATGTACCACGCTTTTTCCTGCGCATTGCTCGGTAGCTCCCTGTGTCGCGCCACGCTGCCCTTTGTATAACGAAATAACTCACGCTCGGCATAATGCAAATAAATTTGCCTTCTACTCTCACTTAATCGTTATTTTCGCTTTCAGCGACGAATTACCTTCGTGTTGTACAGCGCAAGCAGAAGTAATTCAGTAAAAAGAAACCGGCACCGTAAGAGAGACAGCGGAGAGCCCTGTCGGGGGCAGGCCATTGTGCGAGTACTGTCTGAGCGCAGTGCGGGTATAATTTATCTTATATAGCCGCACGAAGCGAGTTACGCAGCACCCTGCAAACGGCAGAAAGGCTTGCAGCGACAAGCGAGTGTCGAACGAGTTATATTGCTTTAAAGCAATTCACGAGCAGAGACAGGAGCGGCTTGAACGCCCCGTGTGCCGGGCGTTTTTGTTACTTTTTGAGCGACAAAAAGTAAATAAAGGAATTCAATGATAGAAAGAATTGCTCACGGGCCACCGAGGATTTAGCAGTGAGAAAGTTTTATTCCCCCGACTTTTGCAGGTGAGCCCGGACTTTGCAGATGAGCTTTTTTTACGGGAAACAAACAAGAAAAAAGCCGTTCCCCAAAAGAGGAACGGCCCGAGGTTAGTTTAAGTAATCAGTTAGTTTAATACAAAATCGTGAACAATACCATCGCCACACTGCTGTACCCTGAAATTATACGCAAAATTCTTTATAAAAGCCAATGAAGTTTCAGTAGGCTTCGGCATCTTCTCGCTACGCAATGCCTGTGCAATGATTGAGTTCTGTAATTTTAGATTGAGTGTAGATTTTTTATTCATAGGCTATATCGGTGGTGTTCTATATAATAAACGCAAGAAAGCCATAAAAAGTATATCCCGCAGTAAAAAAAATTACTGCGGGATATACACCTAATTATAAGTTTATGATTTCCAGTTTATTATTCAAGTACAAGACTGATATTCTTCTCTGCTGCAATGCGACGCATATTCAATATTGCATAACGTATGCGGCCAAGAGCTGTGTTTATGCTCACACCTGTGATGTCGGCAATATCTTTGAAAGAGAGTTGCTGATAGAAACGCATATAAACCACTTCGCGCTGGCAGTCGGGAAGTTCGTCGACAAGAGCACGCACATCGCGCAACACCTGCTCGTTCACCATACGGTTCTCTATTGTACCCTCGGAGAGCGATGCATCGTTAAGAATATCCACCTCGCCCTCGTCGCTCGATACAAGGTTTTCATTGCGCTCCTGGCGGAACTGGTCTATTACCAGATTATGAGCAATGCGGGTTATCCACGCACCGAACTTGCCGTCGGGCTGGTATTTTCCCTCCTGTAACCTTATAATGGCTTTCACAAAAGTCTCCTGGAATATATCCTCGGCTACCTCGCGTGAACGTACAATAAAATATATGTAATAGTACAACCTGTCCTTGTGACGATTCAACAATGTATCAAACGCTGAATTATTGCCCCCTACATACAGTGACACCAACATATCGTCGGTCATCTGTTTCAAATTCTCCATTCTGTCTATTTATTGATTTTGGAGTAGACGTGTTTTATAGGCAATAGTGTTTTTAGGTTGTTTATAATGATTTAACGGTGCAAAGTAATAAAATAATTGTGTTAAATCCAAACAAAATTATCCATTTTAACAATATTCTCTGCTTTTCTTCGTTATAACGCCCAATTGGTTCAGCTATAAACCGAGGAAAACTTACTATAAACTCCTCGGTGTCATTATCGGCTATTCTTTCATTTGGGCAAACACGGCTCACCTGCAAATTCTATGGGACTTGCTCAAAACTTTTCGGTGTTATTATCGGCTATTCTCTCAATTAAGAGAGGATTTCTGCTGCACTTTTTGAAAAAAGTGCACAAAAACGTGGGCAGTCGTACTTACCAGTCGGCACTTGCTTTGCTCACAAGTCGCTGCTACGCCTGCGACATTCTTCGGTCGCTACGTGCCTTGCCGCTCACTACTGGTCGCAATGCTTGGGCGTGGCACGACTCGCTGCGCTCAAACATGTACCACGCTTTTCCTGCGCATTGCTCGGTAGCTCACTGTGTCGCGCCACGCTGCCCTTTCGCTTTCAGCGACGAATTACCTTTGCGTTGCACAACGCAAGCAAAAGTAATTCAGAAAAAGAAACCGGCACCGTAAGAGAGACAGCGGAGAGCCCTGCCGGGGGCAGGCCATTGTGCGAGTACTGTTTGAGCGCAGTGCGGGTATAATTTATCTTATATAGCCGCACGGAGCGAGTTACGCAGCACCCTGCAAACGGCAGAAAGGCTTGCAGCGACAAGCGAGTGGCGAACGAGTTATATTGCTTTAAAGCAATTCACGAGCAGAGACAGGAGCGACTTGAACGCCCCGTGTGCCGGGCGTTTTTGTTACTTTTTGAGCGACAAAAAGTAAATAAAAATTCTTTGATAGAAAGAATATCTCACGGGCCACCGAGGATTTAGGAGTGAGAAAGTTTTATTCCCCCGACTTTTGCAGGTGAGCC